>JAIERK010000117.1 GCA_019746975.1 Candidatus Obscuribacterales bacterium | reverse complement strand
CTGGTGGAGATGGCATTGTTCTGGAATCTATTGAAGTGAGTCATTGCTGCAAAACTGTTGAACGGCTAGCCTCCCCGATGTACTACTTGGTAACACAAAGAGAAGATTTGGAAAGCGCGCTTCAAAGAAACCACTTTTCGTAATAATTGCCTTTGTGGCAGAGCTGTGACAATGTGTCCATCAATAATTGTCTGCGGTTTCGGTTTGAACATCTATAGATGAAGATGGTTGCAACAGTACCTTTGGTAGTAGCAACAGTACGGGGAGTCCAGGTGGACTAATGGCTGCGACAATGAGTCCGCCGTTTGCTGCTTCGGCGGACTCATCGCTGTTGAGGGACTCTCGAGTTCCTATCAGGAATTTTATTGATTGAACAAACTCTTCGATGACGATAAAGAAGAACCTCTTCCTTGTGCTGGTGAATCCGGACGAAGTGAAAAATTCAGCTGATTCAAAGCCCCCGCACTGGCATAATTTGGTACTGTGATAACATCGCTCTGGAAGCGCGGATCGATCATAGTTGGTGAAAGCGTCGTAGTATTACCCGTGATATTAAACTGCACGTTGTCGGTCGAGTGCATAAAATGATTCGCGGGGACATTGACCCTACCGCCATAGAAGATGCATTTTTCCACGAATACATCGGTTTTGTATTTCGGATTGCTTTCTGTTCTAAGAATGCAGTCATGAGCCTGCCCTTGAGAATTGAGATTCGTCATGAAGGAGGTCACGTTTTTTAGATATGCAGTACCCGGAGCGCCTTCAACCTTTGAGTTTACCTCCAGATTCGACTTTGATGCATTATTCAAAATGCAGTCTGTGAGCTCGACTCGATCTGTCACCGATACTCCGGTTGAAAGTCCTGGTCCAATAACGCACCGATTGATTTTCAGGAGTGTATCCTTGTATCGCGATGATTCAATCCCGAGAGACACAGCGCCGGTGGATGGGTAAAGACTGTTGTATATCCATGAGTCTGAAATAGTCACTCGATTCAATCTATTGCTTGGCTGGCAGGTGATATTGGTGTCTTGATTGTCGTGCGCGACGATCCGATCGAGTGTGGTTCCTGCGCCTCCGACCCCCGCACCAACCTTGTTATGTTTGAACTCGACGTTATGTCCGGCTTCCAGTGAGCGCGTGATCGTGATGCCACCATTTTGCAGGAAGAGTCCCTCGTTGTATTCCATGGATGTGTGACCGCCGTCGAGCACAATGGTATCACCAGATTTGACTTCGGCGCTTTGGATTCGCCAAAGGTCTGACCACGCGGTTGCCCATGTTTTACCGTCCTGATTATTTCCGTTCTTCGATACATAGTAAGTGGTGGCACACGCAGGCGAGTTCGTAGTGCTCGCGAAGGAAAGAATCAATGCGATCAAGGGGAACTTGATTCTCTCCAAAAAAACGACAAAGGACCTGACTTGAATTGACTTCGAATACATGTATCTTCTCCCAGATTCGAATGGTGCAATTTCAACACAAGGCGAGCCGCGCAAGGACCTGGTGAATGTGTCAATGCACTTAATTGAATTATGCTTGTTTTATCCGCGCGCACAACGCCGTTTGTTGACTGCGTCGAATGTAAGGTGCTGCTGTGACATTCTCGTGACAGCGCGCGACTTGTGGTGATTTTCATTGCGAAGCAACCCCGAGAACGCACCGTGAATCAGCTGTTCATGTAGAAGCCAAGCAAGGACTAATGTTCTGTGTTAGGCTGTTTCTAATATGCAGAAGAAAGCAAATGAGGCTTCGAGCTGTGAGTGGACATAACCTTCTTATCGTTATCCTTCTATCCGCAATCTGGAATCAGTTATCTACGAGCTATGCTTCGGCCGAAGGCTCCAAGGATTCTAAGCTTAGAGACGCAGCCCCAGCTCCAACGGGACATAAGGCTAAGAATCTGAATCTTCTTCCGAAGAAATTTCCGGCGGATATAGCTCCGGATATTCCTGTGAAATTTGCAACTACGAGGGGCAAACCTTCCGACGTATCTTTGTATAACATCTTGGCACCAGAGGTGGTGCGACCAAAGGTTCTACCTCCATTCCCTGAGATTATCGATTTCGGCGTCGCCCTTATTAACGACAGTATAGATCCGCCGAATCCAGCATTCGCTGGAATTCCAACCGCGTCATCCCTCGAAGGAGTGGCTCCTTTAGAGAAAAAGGCTGATCCGTCCAAGAGTAAGGCCGAAGAGTCGAACGATGCTAGAGAGAAAAACAATAGAGGCGTTGAATTAGGCAGCCAGAGAACATTTCCCGAATCAATTCAACATCATCGCTATGCGCTTATAATCAATCCGAAGAGTCCGGCATACCGACAGAACTATTCATCAATCGAACTTCAATATGGGGATCATCTCTATAAGGCTAAAGACTTAGCTAAAGCCGAGAAGCATTTTCGTTATGCGCTGCTTATAGATCCTGCCAATGTTCCTGCCAGAACAAAGCTTGATAAGTGTTTGGCTGATAGGGGTTTGAATCCAAACGATCCTTCGACGCGCGAAAGATTAGCCGAACAAGCAGCTCAGGCTCTAGACCTGGACACTGCAATTGTCGAAAGCTTTGTGGTCGTAACTCTGAATGATACCGTCAAGACTCGTCAACAACTGGCCGAAAATCTGCTCAACAAAGACATGATAGTTGATTCTTTTCAGCAGCTCGTGATTGCAGTCGGCAAAGAACAGAAGGGTCAGCTCTCGAAAGAAGAGACTAAGAGACTGTCTGAATGTCACAAATCGCTTGGCAGTATTCTGTACAAATATGGAATGAAGGCCATGGAGCACGGTCGGAGGGAAATCGCTTTCAAAAGATTTACTTCCGCATGGGTTGAGTACAAAAGGGCTTTGTATCTGAATCCCGATGACAAGGAAATTGCTCCAAAGCTTCACACACTAGCTAGTAGGGCTGTTAATCAAGTTCATTCGTTTGATAATTGGTTGGCTTTCGGGAGCTCGGCAACGTTAGTGGGCGACTATCAGAAGGCGAAAGATTGCTATGCCACATGCAAGAAGATGGATTCTGGCAATAAACTGCTTTTGGAAATTAAGTGACGGTGAATTGGCAGGTCAATGGTTAAGATGACATAGAGGAAATCGTTTCCCTTTCATCGTATGGAGTTTGTGGAATTCCGCTCAGGTAGCGAAAAACTTAAGATGGGATAAAGAACAATCGTCGTTGTCAAGAAGGCGCATAAACTTGATTTCGATGTAGGTTCGCTGTTCAAAAAATTCAAACGCTCGCGCGCACAACATCAACAGACCATCTTAGTAGCCGAAGACAGTCGTAGCGATGACTAGCCCGGGGCGGGTCCGCAATTGCGCGCTGTCGTTTCCCATAGGTAAGTCATCATGGATCAACAGCATGACGCGCTTCAGCCGCAAATACGAGTAACAATAGACGAGTCTTTTCAGCCACCCATTGAGCCGGTAGATGTGGCAGTCAATGCAGCACGGCAGCGAGAGATCGATCATTCAATGATGCTTGCCGAGAAAAGATTGGGGGCTCACTTTGAGTTTTTGAGCGTACTCGGATCTGGTGGCACAGGCTGTGTTTTTAAGGTTCGCGATAATCGGACAAAACGATTGGCGGCAGTTAAGTTACTGAATACTGAATTGAACAACGACAATACAGTGCTCAAACGTTTTAAAAACGAAGCAACTTCATTGTCAGAACTAGACCATGAGAATATAGTTTCTGTTTACGATCATGGTATTACTCATGATGGCATACCGATTCTCGTAATGGAAATGGTCGAGGGAAAGACTCTCCAAGAGACGCTTAAGTCAGGTGGAAAACTGGAGCCTCAATTGGCAGTAGAATTGTCCAAGCAGGTTTGCCGTGCGATGGCCTATGCACATGAGCATCGATGGGTTCATCGTGATTTGAAGCCCAGTAACATCATTGTGAGTAACATTGCAAGTGGTGCTCCTCACGTAAAAGTTTTGGACTTTGGCATTGCAAAAATGCTTGAGTCATCGGATTCGACTGATCTCACGCAGACCACAGACATAATCGGTACGCCCCTCTATATGAGTCCGGAGCAGTTTGAAAACTCCGGTTTGGATCAAAGAAGCGATATATACAGCTTCGGATGTATCCTCTATGAAATGCTGACGGGGCAAGTTCCATTTCCGGGCACCAACCCGGTACAGATTGCGCTTAAGCACATCAATGGAAAGCCAGCTCCGTTCGCCGAGAACTGCGCCGACGGTGACATGCTCGTCAGCCTTGAGCAGGTCGTTGAGCGGTGTTTGCGAAAATCCAAGGAAAGCCGTTATCAGAATTTCTCGGCAGTGCTTGCCGATCTGGAGTCGATCGCGAAAGGAAGCGTCGTGTCATACCAGGATGGTGCTGGTCAGACGCCCGGCTCGGTGCTGGATAAAACGAAGAAAGGCATTGGTAAAATCTGGACATTTTCGTGCTACGTTTTCAAAATCTCCTACTTTTTGATGGTAGCGCAAATGGTGCTGGTACCGTGGACATCCGCGGGAATGCCATCTTTTGTTGACACGATGGTCAAAGGTTGGGTCGGAGGCCTTGCTCTCTTGGGTTTTGTCGGACTGCTCAAACCCTCGATCAATTTGATGAAGACCTTCAAGACAAGAAGAACGATGGATAAATGGACGATTGAATTCACCCAGCTGTCCGTTGCGAAGTTATACCTCGTTATAGCGTTTGCGTTTCTACTTCGTCTTCCAGAACCGTTTTTGAGTGTCGCCGCTTTTGCACTGTGCGGCTCCATGCTCGGCACGACCGCTATTGTTGCGGGCTCCATCGTGTGGTCAGGTATAGTGGATACAAAACGCCTCGTTGATCTCAATAAAAAAATCTTGGCACGCTTTCGAAAGCGTGATCTTGAAGGTGCCACTATGAGCGATGCCTCAACTCCGATCGGTTGGTCTACCGCGATTCGACGATTGCTTCCGGTGTCTGCGGTGGTGGCTGGGGTGCTTCTAGTAATGCCACCACTGTCTAGTGGTACTTTTGAAAAGATGGGAGTGGTTTCGAATAACCTCAATGCAGATTTGTCGGGCGTCTTTCTAAATGCCTCATGGACTCTTGATCATGGCAATCTATGTTCTGCGGAATTGTATGCTACTTATCTCTTACGCAAAGGAGAAACGAAAAGAGCCACTGAGATATTGAAACAGACGCGGATTGAAAATGCGGACGAGGGCTATGTTGTGGGTATCGCTAAAATGGAGCGCCAATTGGGTCTTAATAGTCAATCATTGGCATCATTAGATCATTTGATCAAGAAAGATGACGGAGCCGCATGGTTACGACTGACTCGCGCTCAAACACTACTATCTTTGGGTCGCTACGACGAAGCATTTCCCGAACTCGATGAGCTAGTTAAATCCAAAGGATACAACTTGTCAGAACATCGGAGCTGTCGAGGTTTGTCATACATTGGTTTGAAAAACTACCATAAGGCAATAGCTGATTTCAGTGATGCGTTGGAAGAACAGAACCGGGTCTCAAACGATTTCGCGAGGTCCGTCAACTATACTCGGCGGGCATTAACATATGAAGTCATTGGTCAAAACAAATTGGCTCGTCGAGACTTCGAATCCGTCGATCGACTTTTGAATAAGTCCGATACGTTGAAGGGTCTGTCGGAGGGAAGGGAGTATCTACTTCGTGCATTCGCTGCGGAAAAGCTATCGAATAATTCAATTAGAGAGGAGTGCTTGAAGTCTGCCGCGGAGCACTCTATAGGGAAAGATCAGTTCAGGGAATTGGTTTTCAGCTCGATGCCGAAAGCAGACTTGAAGGTACTCAAACTTGGTTCATTCAAGGATTGACCTGTGCGAAGGAAAATCTCGGTGCTACCGGGCAGCAGCAGCAAAAACGCACCGGAAAGATCCGTCCCGTTCTAGATAAGAAACTGCGTAAAAATCATTCCGACGATCAGCCTTTGGGATGATTCGAAAATGCACTTGGGTAGGTTATATACATAGAAATTAAAGGAGGCCCACGGATTTCAGACGAAACTAAACTGTGGGGGCAATATGCAAATTACTCATGACACACCATTGAAAGAGATTCTTGAAGCAAGGCCAGATGCGCTTGATATCTTTCTCAAACACGGAGTCGACGTACCTCTTGAGTGCGACGAGAGTCTTCACGAGTGCGAGCTATCTGTTTGCGAGACCATGTGCCACATTGATGATATCGAAGGGCTGATTAGTGATCTCCAACAATTGTTTGATACTCAGATAGCCTGACGAGAAGTCTATACGTTCTTTGTAGCTCCTTGGCGGCTCGAGCAACTCCTCCCAGCCATGCAAAAGGGTAAGTTGCTCTCCCTGCTTATTCCGAGGAATACTATTGTATGTTTTGATGTCGACTGCGCTTTCCGGCTTAGGTTTGACCTTACCTTTGGCGAAGGCCTCCATCCCCTCTAGCGCTTGCATTTCGTCCTGGACTTTCCGCTGATTGCGCGGATTCTTGCTGCTTTGGGTTTTCTTGTTCTCTTTACTCTTCATGCCATTCTTCGCTAAACAGTTAACAATGCCACCATATAGGGTGTCAATGCTAGTACGCAAGGCCTGTCGAATCTAAACGTCAATCAGCCTACATAATTTAGTTGATGATAACATCCTCGCATGCGTTGATGGTCGTCATCCACGATCTGTTGATCGCGGGGCGCGTTTAAGTAGCGACGCATTTTGTGAAAACGTCTTGGCTTATATCCAGTATCCGAAGCTCTGCGACTGCGTCTCTAACTTAGCTTCTTGATAGCGGGCGGATTCCAATCTCCGTTGAGCGCGCTAGGAGCTGGTGCGTAGAGACGCATTGTTACGCCAAGGGCGCCACTGGCAGGACCCGGCAGCCAATTGGATTCCTTGTCTGCCCCTGGATTCGCGTGCTGAATGTAGAGATCGAGAGAACCGTCGGGATTCTTCTTCAGTGGCATCCACGAGCTGATTGCGAAACGATTGATTGGATTGCTCACCTGAAAGCCAGCTGCATCGTACATGGTCACGGACCAGAAGGCGTGCACGGGTGGCAGATTGTCGGCATTGAAATGGAGAACGTAAGATTTGTCACCTGTAAGTGGCTGACCATCGGCGTCTGCGAAACAGAGAGGATAGATGGCGTCTTCTGGCTGATTGGCGCCAAGACCGACCATGGAGACTATTGCCCGCTTGAGGTAATTGTTGCCATAGACACCCATCGTGTCCGTGTTCATTGCCCAGCCATTGACTGGTCTGCCCATGGAGTTGAGCTTCGCGAGCATAACTTTGAGTGCGTCTTTCGCTCCTCGAGCGAATTCCCGAGCGATTGTCGGATCAGCTCCTGACAGGTCGAACTTCTTGCCGAGCTCAAATCCGACACTCTTAAGCCGCGACAGGACGGACCAGTCGGTAGCATGGGGCTTGTATGTTGAGAGAAGCTTGGATGCTCGCGCGAAGTACTCCTCTGGCGTCAATGCGTTGACCGCTTCGAGCGGCGGCGTATTCATGTCTAGTGAAGCGTCGATGTTCTGTTGTGGAGTGGGTGTCGATTTACCCCAAGAAGACAGCGGCGTGATCGACATGCCGTCCTGAATCGCGTGCACTGTCTTGTAGTCGTCCGGTCCATCGGTCTTGATTCTGCCTATCACCCAGACGTGACTAGTGGGCGCGTCTATCCGCTCAACTTCGTTCGGGAGTGTGCCAGACCAGCCTGGTGACACAATAGCATATGTTTGTTTGCCCGTGCCTGAGGTGCGCCACCCAGGCACGGCGAAAACATCGGTCCACATGTCAAGCATCGGCAGGAGATAATAGCGATCGCCTGCAGCAGGCATAGATAGGATCACCGGTTCTGTCGTCAAATCCAGCCACGCGCTACTGTAGAGCGTATCAAAGTTGGGACGGACGACCGTTTTGAAATCGGCATCAGGGTAAGCGCGTATGTGAGAGTATGAGTTCATCGGACCGAAGCCTGGCTTCTGCCCTGGAGGAAGATTCGTAATCTGTCGGCGAGACAGGTCCATTGTTATCAGTGGATAAAAATACCAGTAAGCCTCGCAGCCAATCTCGTAAGCTTGTTGCTCCGATACCTTTGGGGCTAATGTTGATTGTGTGCTCATCGTCAGATTCCTCCGCCGCCGAGGCGACCGAGCGCCGCGCGGATGTGCTTGTAACAGACCAAGTGATCATATCTGCTTGGCAAGGCTTTTCTTTCGGATTTTAATCTGTGCCAAGTAGCAACGGTGTGGCACTATATATGGTGTCTTACCGTGATCCTTCAATCACATTTTATAGCCTGGCTTCTTATAGAGTTTATCCCAGTTTCCTTCGATCTCCGGTTTATAAACCGTCTCCGCCCAGTCGTTCGAATCGATTTCTTCGAAGGCAACGGAAACATACTCTTCACCACAGTCGAAAACGTTCGTGACGTCTTTGACAATTTGATTGGTGAGTTTGTTCTTTAGCTCTTCCGACCGTCCCGGCCAGAGTTTCACGACAACGTGAGGCATAAAATCTCTCCTCTAATTTCTACGCGAGTTGCTTGCAGAGCGTGCAGCCCGACTGATACTCTGCATCCGTGACCTGCTCCATCCAGTCAACGGCTTTACCATTGAGCTTTTCGACGATAGCGATATGAGTCATCGATGCGGAATCGATTGCGCCATATACTTCCAGCTTGTTTTGCGTCTTTCCATGCTTAGCTCTCCTTCGACGAGTGGTCAGTGTACCATGAGAGTGGAGAGCCGTTTTTCCGTTTGGTAGGGACTCGCCGAGGAACAAAACACTTGTATAATATTTCTGACCCTAGAAAAGGTGGAGCGATTGAATTCCGAGAATTGTCAGAAGTGTCTTCGTCCGATAGCTGTCGCAGACACCGCAACCAATCAGTGGATTTCAGTCTGCAGATGCGATCACACCTACTCGCCCAATGCACAGTACTCCATAGAACAGTGTTTGAAGTGCAAGAAGAGAGTTTTTAAGAATGCCACCAAGAGAGTCACTTCGATCGATCTTTGCTCATGTGAGCAACCAGCCTCAGTCACTATTCCAACTTTTTTGAAGCAAAATCAGCAAAGCGAAATTGCGTTGGAACTGTCATCAATAGGGATGTCGCCAAGCGAATTCCCGATGGAGAGGTACAAACCTCTCGGAGTTTTGGGAGTAAATGCGGGCGCAAATGTTATCTTGTGTCGAGACCAACTTTCTGGGAAGAAGGTTGCGGTGAAGTACTTCAAAGGTTCAACAAGCGCATTCTTGGCTGCTTTTACTCAAGAAGTGAAAAACAACAGTCGCCTATCACATCCTCTTATTGCGAAAATAATTGATTCGGGAATATACAACAATAGGGCACCTTATGTGGTGACCGAGTACAAGGAAGGGTTTAACTTACAACAGTATCTGGAGACTCTTGGTACACCGACTCATGATGTTGCAGTCAAAGTCCTGATGAGCGTTTGCGAAGTTATCATTTATGCGCACAAAGAGAAGGTCTTTCACCGGAATCTCAAACCTGGCAATGTAATTTTTATCGATGATACCAACTCCGAACCATCGGTTGCGATTATGGATTTTGGGTTTCCGTCCCTTGCTAAACTCGAGCTCACCGCTCCCACAGATGCATTTTTTATGTCAGCAGATGATGCTCGCGGGCTTGACTTCAGCGAGAAGTCAGAGCTCTACTCGATTGGATGTCTCGGTTTTGCTCTGCTGACAGGCAGACCACCTTTTCAGGATGGAACCGCCCGTGATATCAAGAACAGTCATGCACTAAAACTGCCGCCAAAGATCTCCGATATAAAATTTCAGTCCGAGAGACCAAAGGATCTCGAGGAAGTTGTTGAAAAATGTTTGGAGAAGGACCCAAGAGATAGATTCGAAACGGTAGCAAAACTATTGGAACGTCTGGAAGTATTTCCGAAACGGGTACAGTTGCAAATTGCTACGCTTGCCGCCGCTCGAAAGAAACTGCTTCTGACACGTATTGCCGCTGGGTTGTTCGTATTAGTATTGGTCACTCTTCTCGCCGTTGCCATCATTTTCACCGGTCACTGACGATACCGAAAGGCGACAACGCGCGTCGGACAGATTTTAATGAGGCACTCATATTGCGCCTCGATTTCATGGTGGACTGCCCCAAACAGAGCAGATTTATTTTCCCCTTGGTACGCAATTGGGTGGTTGTTCGCTGTATCTACGAATAGGAGTGGTCTATGGCAAGAAGTGTTATCCGCGCGGCTTAAGGGGAACACCAACCAATCAATCACGTTAACTGATTTTGAGAACTGCTCGACACGAACAATTCCTCCAAAGGAATAAAAAGGCGGGTAAAGGCGTCGAGTTGAACCAGCCAAGCGACAAAATCGTTGATGTCGGCCTAACTGTGTGGTCTCAATTCGTCTCTGTCGAGAATCTTTTAGCGGTTGAGTTCTGACAATCTTCCGCGGATGGCTGAGTTGCCAGGATCGGCTCTTAGAATGTTGCTCAAGAACTGTCTCGCTACATCCTTGCTTCCGAATGCCATCAAATTGTCGGCGTAGGCGATTATCTCGGATGCATCGACACCACGAAGTCTCATAACGGCATGGAATTGCTCGATGGACGAGTTTGTATCACCACCCAATAAGTATGCTTGAGCCAACTGTCTTCTTGCTTCGGCGTCGGCTGGATGCTTTCTGACCGCTTCGGTCCAACGAGTTACTTCCGATTGTCCAACTTGAGGAGCGGCAGGACCACCATACGCTTGATGTCGTCTCGCTGGCTGAGGTTGCTCAACGGCAACCGGCTCTTCGGTCGCTTCTGTCTCTGCTGCTGTTTCTTCTGGAGCGGCCGCGGGTGTCGGGTTCGGCGGTGGTGATGCCGGTGGCGGCGAGCCCGGTAGTGCATAAGGTGCCGTGCTGGACACTTCTGGCTGTTCTGGAGCTGGTTCGCCGCCCTGGGCATATGCATGAGGGGCTCCTTCCATCATGGGCTCAGCTGCTATGACCGCATCGTTGGCGGACTGACGAATCCATGTGTCAACGCTCAGTACAGCGCCGAGGATGAAAACTACGGCTGCACCGACGAGGATGTAGACTGGTTTGATCGGCTCGCGCTTTTCTTTTCTGAATGGCAGCGGACCAGCCACTAGTTCCACGGTCGATTTAGTCGGGGAATGCTTATAGTGAAGCGTCGAGAGCGTGACAGTGTTTTTCTTCTCAATCTTTGAGATGAGTTCGGTGCAGTCACGGTCATATGTCCCGGTCTCACAGTCAAATTTTTCTTCGCCCGGTGCGCCTTTGGACGCGGAGCGAAGCATCGTGTCACCCCACTCTTCCGGGGGAATTGAGTTATTTTCCCAGTTTCCTTTGAGTCGTGTGCTTTCCCAATTGAAGCCGGATTGCGACTGTGCCTTAAGGTTTTCGAGGGTTGTCTGGGACGGAGTTGCGAGTCCGATCGACGAAGGACCGGATAGGAAGCTCTTTATCTCGTCAAACTTCATGGCGATCTCTTGGCTGAGATCTCTAACATCCTGATGGATAGCGTGACGGAAGCTATAGTTGGCGAACGGTAGCAACAAGAGTTTGCAGACTGCATGAGTGCCAGTCTCACCTGTACCATCCACGGCAGCTCCCGTGATGATGGTGTTGTTGTCGATTCCGATACGTCCGCTGACGTTTTTCCCTTTGATCACGAGCACGCCATGCTCAATCGGCTGGGAGCGGCTGACTGCGTCCAGCGCTGTAGAAGGCTGGTGAAAACTACCCGACGTTACGCAGGTGCTGTCGCCGAGAACCCAGAGTCCAGAGGTGGCCAGAGTCGTCATTCCGTATAATCCTCACAACGCCGAACGTTAGCTAGTTGTGAAATTCTACTGAGAGATTGGGACAATTTTGTGAAAAACAAACGCTCAGTTCGTATTTGCCGCAAAAATTTATTAGAAATATCTCCAAAACTGTGGGGAAACACACACACACAGTCATAATTTCCTCATTCTTTCAATTTTCTCCACGAGAAAGCCTCAGTTATACATGGTCCTCAAGTAAGAAAATATGATCCGTAACTGACGGGCCCGCGGTCCTAGGTGGGCCATGGTATCCTCAGACGATGAAAATACTCGTACCTATAGACAACTCAGAGTGCTCACGGGTAGCCGTCGAGCACCTCCGCCTGAGCGATATGGCTCGAGGCGCCCGAGTGCGCTTCCTTCATGTGCAGGGGGGCGCCAGTAAGGGCGTCGACAACGTGCCTGAGATACTTTCTCGGAGTATCTGCCTGGAAGGGGCGCTGGCTATCGAGACGCTCTTCGCGGAGGGACCGGCAACCGAAGCTATAGTCACCATGGCCAGGCAGTGGCAGGCCGACTTGATAGCTGTCGGAACGCATGACAGGCGAGGGCTCGAGCGCGTGATCCTAGGGAGTGTCAGTCAGTCGGTGCTCACGAAGGCTGCCTGTCCGGTGACGATACTGCGAGACAAGGCGGAGAAGGTGACCAACGTTCTTGTAGCGGCTGATGACTCCGAGAGCTCGGCTGTATGCCTGGAATGGTTGGCGCAGCAACAGTGGGTGCGTAGGAAAAATGTTTTTATCCTGTCTGTGGTCGATGAGTCGCCGGCGCACGTAGATTCTCGCTTGATGAGCGTGGAGAAGGCTTCTGACTTGCTAATGCGTCAGAGGTATGAAGAGTCTCGAGTTGCTCATTTGAGTCAAACATGGAGCGAGCTGTTCGCTGAAGCGACCAATAGAAAGACTGTTCCATTCACCGTTATTGAAGGAGATCCGATCACGGGAATTGTCGCCGCTGCGACGAAATGGCCAATCGATCTGGTTGTTCTTGGCTCCCACTGTCGGGCTGGGCTTAGCAAGCTCATTCACAAAAGTGTGTCGGAAACGGTTGCCGAAAAGGCACCATGCTCGGTGCTCGTTGTGCGAGGGCGAGAAGCGACGTACTTCGAAGAAGCACGTCGCGCCTGCAAATCTACCGACCTCGGAAAAGTCCTGGCAGAGAAAACTCACTCTGCGAAGGTTAGCAGCGCCGTGCCCGGAGCACAATTCAACGGATATTTCACTGGCGGTTTCTAAGCCTTACTTCTTCTGTTCCGGTTTTTCTGGCTGGTAGTTCGGTATTAAGCCCCAGGATCCCTGGAGCGCGTAGGGCGCTGCTATTAAATCACCCATGATCGACATAGTTCGGGTGTGAATGTCCAGACTGAACGCGGAGTTGCTTGGGTCTTTCCTCATTTTTTCGAATTTTTTGCGAATTTCGCTGATTCTTTCTGGGTCAAACTTTTGTCCATCGGCGTTCTTCCGATCTGACAATTTATGCGCAGCTGGGTCTCCGAAGACCTTGTTGAGAGCTTTGTACAAGTTCTGTATCTCTGCTGAATTGACTGCCCGCAAGCTGAGGGCGTTATAGCCGTGAAAATCTTTTGTGGTCTGCCTTGCTTTCTCGGCTGCGTCGAATGCTTTTACCGGATCAAAAAATGTGCCGTCTCCAATTTCTTTCGGCACACCTATACTCCAGTCTTCATCGGGGCCTAGATAGAGCTTGGCAAGAAAAACGTTGGCATCCTTCATAGAATTAGCAAATGGATGTAACCCATCAACCCATGGTGGCAAATTGCGCTCGAAGCTCAAGGCTTCCATGCCGAGTAGAGGATTCTCTAGTTCAAGCGGTGATAACTTTATGTGGTTCGTGACCTTTACAGGTCGGGCGAATCGCTCTGCGAGCGCCCTTGCTTCTAGAGCAACTTTTGCAGCTTCTGAAAATCCTCCCGAGTCTACGAGGAATTGTGCGTACCGCATGCGCGCTTCAATTGGTGTGAGTAGTTTGCGGCTAACTTCTTTTCTAGCGACGTCAAGTTCAGACATTTTTTTTGCGTTGAGTTCTAATTCCTTGTCGTTCAACTCTTTCTTCGGCTGTATCAATGAGAGCCCTGGCTTTTGCTCTGGTTCTTTTCGCAAGAGTGACAAGTAATGAAGTTCTTTGATAGCCATATCGTAGTCTTTGTCGGTCAGTTGTTCGTCGGCTTTCTTAATAGCTATTTCAAAATCTAGTCGCTTCTTCCGCGCAGAGCCTTCGGGCGCCTCGAGCTTTTCGTTGGGCTTCTCTGCTTTATCGGCACCACCTTTTTTTATCTCGTCGTCGTCACCAGCGTTGTTTTTCTGTTCTCGTGCGGGCTCGGAATCGCCTATCTGGAGTTCGCACAACACCGCATTGCTGGCATTGTTCGGTTTGTAGTCCGACATGTTTAACTGTTCGTAGAGATTGGCTTCCACCTCCATTGAGGACTGCATCTGCGGCTGATCTGCATGTTTAAAACTATTCGTGGTCATTGTTAGCTCCTATCCCGGCATCCGCCAAAAACGAAATCATTCTGCGGATAGGTTGTGACAGAATTGTCCAGTTTACCGAATGCAGCGTCATTGAGGTCCGAGAACCAAGGTGCGCCTCGTAAAGCAGTCCGTCTGGCGTTTGTTGCAACTGCGGGAGGTATGGGTGGCAAGGCACCATACTCGGTGCACAATGTGCAGTGTGGAAAGCGACGTACTTCGAAGAGCACGTCGCCTTTGCAATTCCTTTGATTTCGGCAAAGCCCAGATTGAGAGAACTCACCCGGAGAAGGTTAGCAGCACCGTGTCCGGAGCCTAATTCAACGGGTCTTTCACGGGCCGGGCCGTATTTGAGCCTTACTTTTTCTGCTCCGGTTGCTTGCGCGGGTCCATGGGTTTGGGGTATGCGTTGGGTCGGGCTCCCCACAGCATCATCATTCCTGCATCCATGAGGAGCGAATCGCCTGTCGATTTCAGGTTGTCCTGTTTTCGTTTCGCCATTTTTTCGCTTATTTCCTTGATGCGATCTGGATCGAACTTCTGTCCATCAGAGTTCTTTCGTTCTGATAGTTTGACTGCCGCGGGGTCTTTGAAGACCGCATCGAGTCCATTGTACAAATGCTTAAGCTCAGCAGCTTCATTCGACAGAGTCTTTTCCAGAGGATCATATAGGAAGGAATCCATTATGGACTTTCTGGCCTTATCGGCAGCGTCGAATGCCTTAACAGGATCGAAAAATCTACCATCTCCGATAACTTTTGGAACCCCTTTTGTCCAATCAGCATCGGCGCCCAGATAGAGTTTTGCCAAAAAAACGTTGGTCTCTGTCACGGTATCCGCAAACGGAGACATCTTCGATGGAAAATTTTTGGCTAGCTCAAACCCTAACACTGCTTTGTTTCGGCCCTCCCTCTCGACCGCGAGAGGGGATACGGTAAAATGTTCAGTTATCTTTGCTGGCTTAGTGAATCGTTCTGACAGTTCTCTTGCTTCCAAAGCGACTTTCTCCGCTTCGGAAAAACCCCCTGCTTCTGCTAGAAACTTCGCATAACGCATACGTGCCTCAATTGGGGCGACGAGCTTGTTAGATAGTTCGTTCGTCTTTGTGGCAAGCTCCACCATCTGAGTTCTTTGCAGGTCTTTACCTTTCTCGAGGTCGTCGAGGGGTTTCTTTAAGTCACCCAGGATGGTAAAGGATTTCCACAAAAGTGACAGATGGTGAAGTTCTGCAATAGTCTTATCGAAGTCTTTAGCCGGCAATGCTTCGTCCGCTTTTTTGATTGCCTCTTCGAGCTCTAATCGCTTTTTCCGGGCGGAGCCCTCGGGGGCTTCAAGCTTGTCGTTGGACTTCACTGTTTGGTCAGTGCCGTCCTTCTTTGTCTTATCTTCGTAACCCTCGTTGTCTTTCTCAGCTACCTTTGGCTCCGACGCACCGAGTGCGAAACTGCATAGTGAATCATTGTTGACTGGGTTGGGTCTAAAGTTCGCCATGTTTAGCTGCTCGTAGAGACTGCCCCCACTTGCATTCGCCGATGGAAGCTGAGGCAGGTCTATGTGCTCAAAGTTGTTCGTGGTCATTTTCGCTCCTCCCCCCGGCATCGCCAAGACCATATGATTCTGAGGATTGGTTGTGACAAAAATGTCCAAGATTGGTTGGGTGTTAAGGAGTCAGAGCTACTTCGCAGAGTATCTTTGCTGGGCGCGATGCCTAAGCACGCGAACTTTGCCACTTCTGGGTCTCCTTCAGCAGAAGATTTGTTCACTGTAGTGTGCCTTGATGATGCTGTCGTCGAAATGATCTTTTAAAGTGCGCAGTTTGTCTCCGACGGTTTGGCAAATTGCTCAGGGGTCATGTCGTCTGTGTTTGGCATGGTGTGTGTTTTTTTTCTCGGCTTGACTTTCTATTATCATGCTCTTCGCCAGGTGACCCGTGCAGCAGTGGAGGCGATCTGTCGCCCTATGTTGATTATGCCCCAGAGAGAGTTCGCTCTGTCGTCGACGAGAGCGAATTACGTCGTTCCTAGGCACATGTTTGCCACCGCTTCAGCGAGTTGGTCTTAACACGTCCAACCAGGTTATCGAATTATTGAACTGAGAAAGACTTCAAAAAGTCCTTTGCATAAGGAGAGTCTACGAAAGTGGGTACGCCAGCCACGATTTGCTGATAGAGCTTTTTCTTGATGAGGTAAATCCTGGCCTTCATCAATCCTCGCCCTGGCACCGTGGCCGTTAGCTCGCGACCGGGGTATCCCTGCAGGACGCATGCCTTGCGGCCAGTCTCGACGCAATTGCTGGTTTTGATTGCACCATCGCATGCGCCCTCGAGGCTGCGGTTGATCATTGAGTCACCTTGCGGTACAGCCGGCAGGACTGTAATACCAACCATGGTGGCGCCATTTTTGTCTGAATAAGTAAAAGTGTCAGTGACGGTGCCCTGCGGGCCAGCCTGCGAACTGACTTTAGGGTTGCCTTTGAAAAGGACTTTGAATTTATGCTTCGGGTTGTTGTACCAGGTCGCGCCACTTCCAGGTGTCTGCGCTACGGACGCGCCGGAGCAAAGTGAAAACAAGATGATGGCAGCAATTGTTGAAGTGAGTTTGCTAGACACCTGATACCTCCAGCAGTTCATGAGTGGATATAACTATACACGTTTGAACACGGGCGCAATTATTAACGGCCTGCAAGGTCGACATCAAGAACATCGACGCTCGTCGGAGTATTCTCCAGAATGAGGGTAGTCATAATGAATCACGCTTCGCGGAGAAAAGCTGTAATGTGAAGGACCGTAAACTCGGCGGAGTTCAATTCTTTGTGAGCTTCAGTGTTTTTCTTCTTCTTCTTCTTCTTCTTCTTCTTCTTCATTTGACGACTCAAGTCTAGTTTGATTTGGATCGGTCTGCGAGAGCGAGCTTTGTGTCTATGATGACACGAATTCCACTCGTTGCGATGAGTTCTACAATTTTGTATCTTGGCAGCTCCACTGTCACCTTTAACATCTCATCGAATGATTGAAGTTCGACGGCACTTCAAAAACGTCAGCTGATTCGAACTGCTGGTAAAATCTATGCGACCTCTCTGTGTGGATCTGATGAAACTGAACAACGAATTGCAAGAGCGAGGAATAATGGCTGCTGTGGCGGTTGCGCACGGCGTCGTCGTAGAAGGGACAAGTGATGGTTTGAAAGCGTTATTGGATCAGCTTGTTGGTGAGCGCAAATCGCAGGAGTTTCCAACGAGCGTCAAAGATGCAGTGCGCAACCTGCTCAAGACAGGTGGATTTAAGCCCAGCGGTCGCAACAAACCGGCCAGTGAGTATTTGGCGCAAGCTGCTCGAGAAGAGCGTTTTCCCACCATCAATAATCTTGTGGACATCAATAACTTCATATCTCTCAGTACCGGACTTCCGATCAGCTTGCTCGATGCCGAGGCGATTGGCGGTACCTTGTTGCTGCGCTACGGACGATCCGGCGAGCGCTATGTCTTCAACACTTCCGGTCAGGACATCGATTTGGAAGGACTTATTTGTGCCTGCTGCGGCGAAAGTAATACACCGTTAGGCAATCCTGTCAAGGATTCGATCGCAGGTAAGATTAAAGATAAAACGACCAGCGTCGTTGGGGTTATCTATGCGCCAAGCACTGGTGAACTAGCCGAAGTTGCTAGGAAACATCTTGATGTTTTTGCCCAGCTGCTTAGCAATGAAGGTAAGGCGACCACAGTAGAAACGTTGGTTGGTTAAAGCTGCATCGCTGTGCCAGTTGCCTCAGGTTCAACGTGATTTGCGATGTCTCGGACGGACCCTCTTCCCAACGTTTTGCTTTTGGCGTTACTGTGGCATAGCGATTAAGTAACTCAAAGTTCTGTTCTCAGACACTATGACACAACGCTATTTCAATCGTCTGACATTGCTGTTTGTCTTGAGCCTCTCGATCGCGAGTCCGCCTGCCAGAGCCGATTGGGTGGCTGATGCTAAAGCGCGTACCGCAGCAGCCCGAGCACGTTTTCAATCCGACCCTGTGCATCAGGAGCTACGCCGTCGTCTCCATGACCCATCCACACAGGCTACACATGCACGGTTAAACGAGCAAATGAAGTCGGACCCTCACTTTCAGGATTTTGAAAAACGCGCGGCTCAGCATCGGCTGGAGTACTACCAAAAGCAGAATGCCGAAAAATCTGCGCGTGTAGCTTCGGCCGGCCAAACCACACAGAGTCCTGGTCAGTGCGTTCGGGCATTCCAGTCTGCAGTGTATAGAGCCAAGACCTTTAACGAGCTTCTGCCTTACTTCAGCGAAGGTTATAAGCAGCGATATACCGGTCGTAATAGCCTGAACTCTCCGCAGGAAGAGCTCACGTCACTGAAGTCCGCATACGCGTATCCGCTCGGCGACGAGAAGCAGGCAAAGATAGTCGAGACTATCAAAGACGGAGAGGCTGTAGTTTGGCTAGAGGGGAAGAATCTGTATGATGGAAAGTGGAAAGGCGTGTCCACCAAATACCGATTGATCCCAGAGTCCAGGTATTGGAGAATTGATGGAGTTTCTTCTACGACGGGCTTGACGATCATAGAAATTCCTAAACTTTAGCCGCTGTTGCGGTAAGCGTGCACTACTGGTGGTGATAGACGATTGCGCGCTTAGTCCGTTGTATCTGCTTTCCAGTTATCTGAACGGTACAATCATATTCGCTCTTTTCGCGAATGCACTCTGTGACAAAAGGGCACGAAGGCGAGTAACATCGCTGGTTGTGTATTGGCATTTGCAGGGTTCGAATTGCGCATGCTTACGTTGGTGTTTGCCCATCGAAATGAACCCGGTACGCTTGCAGGCTCGATTTTATTGTGCGCGCAGGCTCGCTGCAGTGGTGTCAAGCTCCGCGATTGTGTGTTGATCTCCTCCTGCGGATTCGTTGCTCCGTGCTTGTCCATGCGGTAACACCCCTGAGTCCTGTTGTTGTTCGTTAAGTAGGGTTGCCGGGCCCGGTTTATCACTTTTATTGTTCCCTGAGGATGCATGTCCCTGTCTTGTGAGGCAACTGGGTGCACAGACAGGTGAATTTGCCCACTTTGACAAGTGCCGCTTACTATCTTGAAATTGTTCTAGAAGCTTCAACTCTGAAAGGTTTTCCCTGGTAAGAATCGCTGATTTCGTGTAACTTTCTTGCCAGTCTTGGCATCATCAGGTGTGTTTCATGCGACTGAGGAAGTATTTTTGCGTAGCTCTGGCGGCGATTAGCCTGCTTTTTTCATCCCCGGGTCTGGCCGGTGAGACAACTATGCCGAGTCAATACGTCGATTCCGTGAATCCGCTCTTGGCGCAGAAATACGAGTATGTCGAAGACGGCGCGTACACTGATGCGCTTAAAATTCCGACCTACCAGTGGATGCCGGTCAATGCAAAACCAAGGGTGATCTTCCTGGGCATCCATGGTTTGACCTTGCATGGACGTCGATTCCGAGTTCTGGCGCGGACAATGGCGGTCAACGGTGCTGGTTTCATCACTATGGACATGAGAGGTTTCGGCCGTTCTTTTGTCGATGAGCAAAAACGATTTAGCACGCCGGACAATGATAGAACCAAAGTCGATCACCATAAGAGTTACGATGAGATTGTGGCACTCTTGAAGCTGATTAAGCAACAATATCCGGATGTTGACTTGATTGCTCTCGGCGAGAGTCTTGGATGCACATTTTGTGTTCGCCTTGCTTCAGAGTATCCGGATTTGGTGAGCGGAGTTGTTCTTTCCGCACCAGCAGTTCATGTCAATAAGGACATGTATTTTGGAAAGGGTCAGATCGAACAGGGGTTGAAGGCTGTCATCAGCATTCATCACGAACTGGACATGCGCGGATTCTTTGCAGAACTGTGTTCTCAACGGCTTAACGTTCAAAACGAAATGATGGATGATCCACTGATTCGAAAGAAACTGACTCTCGGATCACTGATTGCTACCGACGAATTCGTTGCGAAGACAGCACTTTGGGGTAAAAGTACAAGCAAGGATTTGGCTGTGCTGATTCTGCAAGGCAGTGCCGATGGCTGCGTTTCGCCCAAGCATGTTACTGATCTGATGAATTCAATGCCGTCGGACGATCAGACTCTGGCCTGGCGCGGCAAGTTCGGGCATCTGCAGCTGGAGACAAGCTTCATGCGTGCTGCAACGGTTGATGCGCTAGGTAACTGGCTGCTGGAACACACACACGATCAAGTAGTGAAGGTGAAAGGTTTGGAGCAGTGCATAACCAATGTCGGCGGAACGATCACTGATTAGCTGCCGAGGATATATACGTGGTTTGATTTGCCAAATTAGCACTGCGAGTGGTGCGGGCCGGAATGGTCTTCCCTGCACCAGTGGGATTCAAAGTGTCGCCTGGATGTTTTGCGTCCATAAAGGTCTGGGCTGTTATCGGTGCTAAGATATGCAAAAAAGAAGCGGAAAGTACCGTCGAGCTTCAATTCTGGCTTCTATAGGTAGAAAGAAACCTGACTGATAAACCGGTCTGAGCGGGGCGCTTCTACTACTACGGGAATATCTTGAAACAAGACAGCAGGTCGAGTCGACGCTCGACACGGGACTCAAGGGGGCTCGTAGAGAGCTAAACATCGACCAGAAGGGAGCCAGGCGAGTGAGTCAGGATTTGACACTAGTCGCGAAAGATTCCAACCCGGTAGGCTCGCACCAGGCGTTCAATAGTAGACTAGCACTGCTCGTCGGTGGTTGCGTCTTTTTGAAAGTGTTTGCAATGACATTATTCTCGTCTGGATTCGAGAATGAGTTGTTTTTGCCATTTGTTCGACACTATCTCGAGAATTTTGATAATCCGTGGCAGTATTTTTTCACACACAGCGCACGCGGTGACGAATTTCCCTATCAGCCTTTAATGCTCTACATTGTTGCTTTTTTCTGCGCGCCGCTCAAATTTCTCGGTGCCTGGGACAATGTGATGCTTCGCAATTTCCTGTTCAAAATGCCGACGTTGTTAGCGGACTGTGCGGTGGCGTGGTATCTCTTCCGCATGCGCCCAGAGCCATGGCGGTATGTCGTCTGGTTCTACTTCGGTTCATTGATCATTCTCTATGCTTGTTACATGCACTCGCAGCTCGACTTGATCCCAACTGCATTTTTGTTTGCTTCATTTTTCTACCTAAAAGAAAACAAGTTTCTCAAGTCATACATTCTCTACGGGCTAGCTTTGTCCACCAAGCTCCACGTCTTAGCTGCGTTTCCACTTATAGTCATCTATCTCTATCGGAACAAGAAATTCGAACAAGTGATTAAATTCGGACTTGTTTCGCTCGCTGTCTATGCGTTTTTCGTCGCACCATACATAAACAGTGGTGGCTTTCAGCATCTGGTAATGGCCAACCCTAAACAAGGAAAATTGCTTGAACTCAACGTGCCGATTGGAGACTTGAAGTTGTATCTTCCGATTCTAGCTACGTTCATGGCATATGGACGATTTGCGCTTTATCCGAAGATTAACGCCGATTTACTCGATGCGTTTTTAGTGCTTGTCTTTTGCCTTTTGGTTATGCTCATAGTACCTGCTCCTGGCTGGTACGTGTGGATGGTGCCGTTCGTCGGTCTGTTCTTGACTAAGTATTACCATAAGAATAAACAGCTTGTTCTGCCATTCTTGTGGGTCAATTTTTTCTACCTCGTCTTCTTCATTTTATTCGACCGTCTCGAGTACGTCGATCTGGTCTTCCTCGATCAGCCTGTGCAGCTCAAATCTCACTCGGAAATCTTGCGAGGATTTGCCTACACTGTACTGGAGGTCGGCTTGCTGAGCATTATCGTGCTGTGCTATCGCGCTGGCGTTCGCAGCAATTCGATCTACAAACGTGTCCGCGCAGTCGTGATTGGCATTGGTGGCGATAGTGGTGCCGGGAAGAGCACGCTCCTGGGTGACGTCAAATCTTTGCTATCAGATCGAGTTGTAGAGCTCGAAGGCGATGCCGACCATAAGTGGGAGCGTGGGGATGAGCACTGGCAAGAATTCACCCACCTCGATCCGAAAGCAAATTTCCTTCATCGGCAAGCGGAGACAATTCTCAGCCTTAAGCACGGACGCCCTGCAAATCGAGTGGAGTATGACCATTCCACGGGACAATTTACCAGTCCTCAACTTGTTGAACCGAATGAATTCGTGATTATTTCTGGACTTCATACGTTCTATTTGCCGAAGATGAGGAAGCTTATCGACTTCAAGATCTTCATGGATACTGACTATTCGCTCAATGCCCGCTGGAAGCTCCATCGAGATCAGGCGGAGCGAGGATATACGGAAGAGCAAATTATGCGGCAGATCGAAAGTCGCCGACCGGATTCCGACAAATTCATCGCGCCACAGAAAGGATTTGCCGATCTAGTGGTGCGATACCATCTGAAAAAAGATTTCGGTTCGGCAGGCATGGTATCAGCAATTTCGACGACAAAGGAAGGTATTGTTGGTGGTGACAATGTCGTCGGTCAACACGCTGGCGAACGTACTGCGGTTAGTCAGAAAACTTCTGCTCCAGCAACTCCTGACTTTGAACAACAGTTGGTGTTACACATGAGTCTTTCGTCGAGTTTGCCGCTCGAAGGACTAGTTGATGCGATGTCGATGAGGGAAATTCCGGTCACGTGGGACTATAGCGATGATCTTGCTAGGCAGGAAATCACGTTGAGCTGCCCGGTCGATGTGTCTGTGCTCACCGAGATTGCTGACGAAGTGATAGCAAATCGTGGTGAGTTCGTCGGTGGAAATATTAGCTGGCAACCAGGATACAGAGGATTCGTACAGCTCATCGTACTGATCGCTTTGAGCGAACTGATGCAGGAGCGAGAGTATTCCGAGGATGTTTGATTTTGCCTCTGTGCTGATGAATGGGAGAGTCCTGGGCTTAACCTGCGTTCGACCTAAGATCTCTACTGGCTAGTATGGCTCGCCCGAATGTTCTTTGCGCATTCGAATTAGCGGTCTCTTCACATTCACACGTACATTTCACGCGTCTGAACTCAGTTTGGTTCAAGAATGGCAGCTGCGGGTGCTAGCTCAAGGTTGCAACCTTGGTAGTCGTCACGAGAATGCTAATTCACTCCGAGCGTATCAGGTCAAGCTTCATTTTGTTTGTTCGGTCGGACCGTCGACCATGAGTAGATTCCATTTGCCTTCGCTTTTAATAACACGTTGATAGCCCGGCAACACAGGCCTTAACAGCTCCACTGTTTTTGAATCAAAGATAAAGTAGTGTGGTCCCTTTGTAGTGGCCAAAAACTGGTAACAGTCTTGCGGTGACTCAACCTCGTAGACTTTTTTGCCTCCGTAGTAGACCGCCGCTGGGCACTCATTGGAGCGAACTGCAAGGGATCCGGAATCGAGTTGAGTAGCTTTTTTTACCAGGAATTGAAAGCCCTCATTCCCTTCACGGTATGTTTGTTGAAGTGCCACTGGTACCATCAGTCCGGTAGCGAGGATACTCCACGCGTATAGAAGAATGACACCCGTCTTTAACCGTGACAGGTATACGAAGGCACCATATGCGATGTACCCTGCGATTTGCATCGCGACAAAAGTCAAGGCGATGACCCGAAGGTCCGGTGAGCTATCGAATACTTTTGCAAGCACAAACAGACAGGCAACTCCTCCGATTGCCATTGCCGGAGCGACCCAGAGGATAAATCTTCTGCGTCCGAGCTTTAGAACCGTCTCTAAGTACAGTCCGGTAAGAATAGCTATAGGAGGCGCGATGGGAAGAAGGTAGTGAGCGACCTTAGACGACGAGACCGTTAACAGTGCCAGTGTGCCGAATAGCCAGCAACAGGATGCGATGGTGAGTTGCACACGCGGGTTTTTCGAGGTCCGTTTTTCCTTGTCTGGGCGGAGCACCGCAGGAGCGCTGAGCAGGATAGGAAGCCATGGCAGAAAGCCACCTACCAGATAAGGGACGTAAAACCAGACGGGTAAATTGTGCGACTGGAACTGACCGGACAGTCGTCCGAAGTTTTGTTGGATGAAAAAGAATTGTGTGAATACACCATTCGAGACTATGTGAATGGCGACGAACCAGGGTAGTGCCACCGCGAATAGTATCGCCAGACCGAGCCAGGGTTTGAGCAGGAAGAAGCGTTGCTTGAAGTCATTGAACGATGCGCTGCTGACCAGGAGAAAGCCCCCCACGCATGTTGCGACGAATGCGATTGCCAGAGGTCCTTTACATAACACTGCCAGTCCTAGGCAGACGTAGGCTGGTATCAAACCTCTTGAGGAGCCGCCAATCAGGGTGCCAAGCAACAGTAGGTTGGTTATTGTTACGAGTAAAACTAGTTGTGTGTCAGGAAGTGAAATGTGCCCGACGACAGCGAATAGCGGCATCGAGACGAGAGCGAGAGCCGAAAGCAGCGCGGGCTTCTGTCCAATGTATTTGCGTGTCAGTGCATAGAGCGCAATGACTGTCGCGATACAGCTTAACGCAGATGGCAATCGCGATGCGAACGTATTGATGCCAAACGCCAGGTACGAAGCGATGATGAGCCAGTACGTGAGAATCGGCTTGAAATAGTAAGGAGCAAAGTTGAGATACGGAGTGATGAAGTCTCCGCGGTTTAACATCTCACGAGCTGCTTCCGCATAGTACGAGTCTGTGGTGTTCAGTATTCCAGGTGCGCCAAGTGCCGGGAAGTACATCAGAGCTGAAAGGAAGAGTAGCGCTCCTATGGACATGCGAAAGGTCCCTGAGGGCGAGTCAGAACGTGCACCATACGCTGGTACTAATGCCTCGCGCTGATCGGAACTACTGGAATGTGTGTTCATAAAGCCACCGTGACTTCGCAATCGCACACGTCTCTGTGGCTGTGGATACTACCAGGGTTCGTAGTCCGGTTAAAGGCTATCCCTTTAATCAGCTGTGAAACTACCCTTGTCGATTCTTCGCTCCAGAGCTTGAAAGCCATTCTGGTGCCTGCCTTGAGGCGATTTTATCCTGGGCGACAATTGCTTTCGGTCGTTTTTATTGTAAACATTTGCAATCTTCACCCGGTCTTCACTTGGGTGTATTAGAGGTGTGATAGTGGCTGGCGATACTATTAATGGTGGCACTGATCTCTGGTTTCCCACGCCGTTTTGTGGACATTAATCCCGGTGTTAGATAGTCGAGGTTTTCTCCTGTCACGCCAATGTCACGCATGATCACGATTATGTCACGAGCCGAACTTACATTGATGGCACGGCTAGTTAATGGCACCTGCGCTGCTGGTGCAGATTCTATTTGGAGGTTCGGCTATGCGAAAGATTTTGTTTGGTGGCGTGAAGAAAAATAAGTCTTGTTCCCTGCTAAGGTATTCGTTGGTGGCGGCAGGAATTGCTTTGACATCGCTGTGCGCATCTGCTTCATCTGCTGACGCGGCGACTTACTATGTTTCGGTAAAAGGGAGTAATCAGGATGGAAAAACATGGGCGTCGGCGTGGAAGGAATTCGATCAGATCAATTGGAACAAAGTATCCGCGAGAGATACGATTGTTCTCGATGGTGGCAATGGAAATTCGAGCATGACCTACTATTCCTGTCTCAAAATTCCAATTCCGAACATCGTCGTAACGCGGACAAGTGAACCAGGGCATAACGGTTTAGTTATTCTAGAGGGCGGGGGTCGCTATGGAGCACCACTTCCTATGGGAATCGCTATCATGGCAATGGGTGTCAGGCTGGAAGGGCTGGGTTGGCGTGGTATATCAGTTCGCAACTGCGGGGTTGGATTGACCACCGGTGCGAACTATACCAACGTCCTCGTGCGAAACGTAGAGCTTCGAAACAATAGACTCGGTGCTGTTGTCGCTGGTAACAATAGTCGTTTCGATCAAATAATCTCGCACGATAATACAGACAGAAATTTTTCTACCGAAGGCTGTGGATCATCCGAAACGGTTTCGTTGACAAGCAGTTGGATTTACAATACGACTCCAGGGGCGACAAGCTCTATGCCTTCACGCGGAATTCAGTCGGCTTCGGGGAAGTCCAGCACGCTCAACATTAATCGTTGCGTCATCGGACCAGGGCTTTCTACCGGCGTTGAGGTTAACGATTATGTCTACATTTTGAACTCGCTGTTGATAAACGCGACAGACGTGAACATTGGTGTCTTTAATAAAGCAACCGGAAATTCACCTCTGTTTCCACATCGATTCAAAGCAAAGAATGTGACTTCGTTTATGACTAATCGGTCTTCGGTCAGGAATTACTCTCACTACTGTGTTGGCGCACAATCGGCTCCTACAGGCGGTCCTGGCGTCATAACAGCCGCAATGGAGAACAGTATATTTTATGGTGGAGAAGTGTATCTACGTCCAGACCAAAGGTATGCTACCGACACTACGCAATTTCGAGTGACCGGAAATACGATGGCGTTATCCGACACAATGGTTGATCCAAAATTCAAAAGCGATGTCGGTTCTGTCCCCGATGACGCAAATTTCAACACTTTGAACCAACTTGATTTTTCTCTTCAAGCAACCTCTCCAGCACAGGGGAGGGGGTCGAATCTTTCGTCCTCCAGAAGTTTGACCGGACCTTGATCTGAGGCTCTCCGCCTTGACGGGCGAGGCTTTTCGGTGCGTTTGGTAATTCAGACGATGACTGGGTACATTGGAATAGTTGCTGGTTTAATCTTTAACAGGCAACTATGTTGCCCAGTCATCGAAACTCTGAAATGTCACAAGAACAACTTTTTATTTTTTGGAATCTTCTGCCAATTCTCCTCGAGCTCACCGCCTTCGCGGCTCTTGTATTCATGTACTTCACGCCTGCGCCTGAGCCGCAGTATGAAAAGGCACGAGAATCGGCTATCGAGAATTGCAAAATCGCACTTATCGCGATTCCTCTGCTCTTCGGGCTTTCCGTCATGTTTGGTTATAAGACATGGAATGAAGGATCGCAAGCTATCATGGCTAATGCAGCGAAAAGCAACGTGTCTGATGTTCGGACCAAGGTTGAGATCCCTGCTGGGACCGTTGTGACCAGTGAGCAATTGCAACTCAATTCTGATGAATCTGCCTTGCGTAGTAGTTTCATAGGAAAGAGGACGAAACGGACTATCGCGCAGAACGAAGCTTTGAAAATCGACGATGTGGAATCAGCTGACTCCGCGCCTGCTCCAGTGACTCCCTCAACTCCAGATCTTTCGACGACACCGTCAGCGCCCTCCAATCCAGGCACTTCAGCTGTTCCGACAACACCGGCTACACCAGACGCGACGGCTCGTGTTGTTCCCACGACAACTTCGACTGCGCCGGCGACTCCAGTGGTGCCGACAACTCCGACTTCACCAATTCCAGAGAATCCGGCTAACTAGAATTGCAGTGATTTAACTTGTTCGAACGATAGTCAATTATGTTCGGCCGACAAAAACACCCATTGACCGGTTGAGACTCTGAAACAAGGCTGAAACTCCCGAACACGGTTGAGACTCTCGACTTTGTTGAATCCAAGTCGAAGCACCCTTTTGTCAATAGGCTACAATCATTGCACCTTTTGAAAACGATGGTCATGATTGAAAGTAAAAAACTGTATTCACTTACTATTGCGTTAGCATGTCTATTTAACCTGTCTTCCGTTGCCGTACTGGCAGAGGATGGCTATGCCTCGAATAAATCCTCTGCAGCTTCCGAGAGCGCAGAAACATCCGATGGCATGCCTGAGATCAAATACGAACTTGGCAAGCAACCACTTAAGGAGCACCCGGGCGGTGCATCCAACGAGGCTACAGCGAGAAATTTCCCGATTTCCAAGGGTATGGCGGGCGTCTCTATGTTCTTGAAGCCAGGCGCATTGCGGGAGCTTCATTGGCATGCCAACGCCGCGGAATGGGCTTATGTAATCAAAGGACATTGCCGAATCACAGTGATTGATCCTGAAGGGCATAGTGAGATTAAGGACTTCGGTCCTGGCGATGTCTGGTATTTTCCGCGCGGTCATGGACATTCGATCCAGGGCATTGGCGATGAAGAATGCCATTTCTTGCTGGTTTTCGATAGCGGCTATTTCTCTGAGTTTGCTACTTTTAGTGCTAGTGATTGGATCGCGCAGACACCGCCTAATGTTTTAGGTAAGAATTTTGGAATTCCTGCCACCATGTTTTCTAACTTCCCTAAGAAGGAAGTATACATAAGTCAAGGTCCAGTTCCACCGCCCCTTCCTCAGGATCCTGAGCCGGAGAGCGATAATCCGCCGCCGCTAACTCACCGTTTTCGACTTGCATCGAAGATTCCGGTCGTCGACGCGGGCGGTAGCTTCAATATGGTCGATCAAAGACAGTTTCCAATTTCGACTACTATGTCTGGTGCTCTTTTGAAGATGAAACCATATGCGATGCGCCAATTGCATTGGCACCCGAATGCCGATGAATGGCAGTACTACATAAAAGGGCGCGCTCGTATGACAGTATTTGGATCTCAGGGACGCAGCATTACGCGTGAGTACGGACCAGGTGATGTTGGCTATGTACCTATGGGCTGTGGTCATTACCTGGAGACAGTTGGAGATTCGGAGTGTGAGATTCTGGCTGTGTTCAACTCTGGTACATACCAGGAGATTTCGCTAGCAGAGTGGTTGGCAAAGACCCCACAACGGTTGTTAGAAACCAACTTCAGCGTCGCACCAAAGATCATCGATGCGCTCAGAAAAGCTCCTAAGCTCTTCAGTCAACCGGACTCTTCCAATAAGTAGCGCATCACCAATGGTGCTACCGATAAGCAAACGACTACTGATGATTTCGACTCTTCAATCCGGAGGCCAACCAAGTGAACGACGAAAAGGCACCGGATGCGAAGACGAATTCAACGAATTCAATGAATTCAACGAGTTCATCGGACGGTAGCGCATCGCCCTTGAGGAAGAACTCCCAAGGTCGTTCTAAGAAGAAAGCACGTAAATTCTCACAGAAGGATTACAAACATCCTGCTGCGGCATGGGGAGCGGCTTTCAGCGTCGGACGAATTCTGCTCGAGCAGGGCGAGATCGTTGACGGAATAAAATCGATTTTCATAATGAATCACGAGAATGGGGGCTTTGATTGTCCTGGCTGCGCTTGGCCTGACGATCGAAAAGGACTCCGGATGGACATATGTGAAAACGGGATAAAGCATGTCACCTGGGAAATGACGAAGAAGCGGGTGGATCCGGAATTTTTCGCTCAACACACCGTGAGCGAGCTTTTGTCCTGGAGTGATTTTGAACTCGAAAATGCCGGTCGCCTCACCAATCCCATGGTGTACAACCCGAGCACTGATCGGTACGAGCCGACGAGCTGGGAGTCCGCTTTTGCACTGATTGCAAAGCATGTGCGCGCTTTACCATCTCCGGACGCTGCCAGCTTCTACACTTCCGGAAGACTGTCGAACGAGGCCACCTTCTTATATCAGCTCTTTGCGCGTGAGTTGGGAACAAACAATTTACCAGACTGCTCCAACATGTGTCACGAAGCCAGTGGACGAGCTTTGATGGCTTCAATCGGAACTGGCAAGGGAACAGTCGATCTGGTTGATTGGCAAAGTGCTGACGCTATTTTTGTTATTGGTGTCAACGTTGCCACCAACGCTCCGCGAATGTTAACCGCACTTGGCGATGGCGTCAACGAACGTGACATGAAGATCGTCCATATCAACCCATTAATCGAGGTCGCCGCAACAGAGGCAATTACACCGCACGAAGTCATGGACATGTTGCTGTTTAGAGCAACGCGAACCAGCTCTCTAAATCTTCAACCTCGAATCGGCGGTGACATGGCTTTGCTGCGCGGTATTGCTAAGCATTTGCTTGAGCTGGCTGATACTGACAAAGAAGCAATAAATTCCGGATTCATCGAGAAGTATACGTCCGGATTCGAGGCTTATCGAGAGATTTGCGCGCAGACCCCGTGGGCTGAGTTAGAGCGTCAATCGGGAGTCTCCAGGGACGAAATCGTCAAAGCCGCAGAGATTTACAGACAGGCTGATGCTGCCATCATGAGCTGGTGCCTTGGCATTACCCAGCACGAGCATGCGGTTGATACCGTTCGCGAGATAGTAAACTTGCTTCTGCTCAGAGGCAACCTCGGAAGAAGAGGCGCTGGTGTCTGTCCAATTCGTGGACACAGCAATGTGCAGGGCAATCGCACCTGCGGAATAGATCACCGACCGTCCGAGGATTGGTTGGTTCGGCTCGACGCAGCATGTGGTATTACTTCGCCGCGAACACTTGGGCTTGATACTGTACGCACCATCGACGGTATGTACAACGGTGAAGTCAATGTATTTATAGGTATGGGTGGCAATTTCGCGGCTGCCACTCCTGACCCCGATTACACCTTCGAAGCGTTGCGTCGCTGCGGGCTGACAGTACATGTGAGCACCAAGCTCAACCGCAGCCATGTGGTGCATGGTAAAGAGGCATTGATTCTCCCCTGTCTTGGCAGAACTGAGATTGATGAGCAAAGCGCTGGTCAACAACAGGTCACCGTCGAAGATAGCATGAGTATGGTGCATCTTTCTAAAGGAATGAAGACCCCTGCTTCGAGCTGGTTGCTGTCCGAATGTGCCATTATTGGCGGTATCGCGCGTGCAACATTGAAGGATTCGAAGACTCCCTGGGAAGCATACGTCGGCAACTACGACTTGATTCGTGACAAGATGTCCGAGGCCATCGTAGGATTTGAAGACTTCAATTTTCGTGTCCAGAAGCCATTGGGCTTTCGCCTGGCGCAACCCGCTCGCGAGTTGGAGTTCCATACATCTACCGGACGGGCCAATTTCTCAGCGGCACCACTTCAAGATGCTCTGCCTCCAGCGGGCAAGCTTATGATGTGCACCTTGCGCTCGCATGATCAGTTCAACACGACGGTCTACTCCGACAACGATCGATACCGTGGAGTGAAGAATCTACGCACTCTACTCTTCATGAACATCGAAGACATGCGGGAGAAGGGACTGGAAGAGTTTGATCTGATCGACATAACCAGCTTCGCGAAGGATGGAACACAGCGTACGGTTCAACAATTTCGCGCGGTGAAATATAACATTCCCAAGGGTAGTGCCGCCGGATATATGCCCGAATGCAACGCGCTTTGTCCTATCGGTGACTTCAGTTCGCAAAGCGATCAGCCGCTGATGAAACAAATAATCATAGAAGTAAAACGGTCGGCAAGCTGATGATTTGCAAGAGTGACAAACGGAACATTGTTGCTGTTGACACAGTCCGAGTTAACGGAGGACCGCCAGAGCATGCGGTCGATTTTCTCTCTGTCGAAGAGCCTCTCGAGATTCATGTCGAAGTCGAATGCGGCGGAGCGTCGTTAAGTCGAACGATTTCAGTTACTATGCGAACCCCAGGACATGATTCCGACCTGGCGCTCGGTTTTCTCTTTAGTGAAGGCATCATTTTTGAACGAAATGATGTGAAAGGTGTCAATACTAAAGATTGCAATTTCGTAAACGTGGTACTTGCAGGTGGTATTAAAATTGATACCAGTCTCGTGGAGAGACATTCGTTTGTAAACTCTAGTTGTGGTGTCTGCGGAAAGAAATCAGTATCTTCGATCGTCGGGAATCGCAGGTTCCACCTGAATAGCAATGCTGCTGTAACTCGCGATATCATCTCTGGTTTGCCGGGAGCGCTCCGAATGCGACAGCCGGACTTCGAGACGACTGGTGGCATTCACGCCTCGGCGTTATTTGACTTTGATGGAACGCTTCTCGCACTTCGCGAGGACGTCGGACGTCACAATGCACTGGACAAGCTGATTGGATCTCAATTTCTTGGCGGCAAGTTGCCGTTAAGCGAGAACATTCTCTTGCTGAGTGGGAGAGCTAGTTTTGAATTGATCCAGAAGGCTGCCGGCGCCGGAATACCGATAGTCGCCGCAGTGGGTGCGCCATCCAGTCTAGCTGTCGAACTGGCCGGGGATTCCGGCATGACCCTGTTGGGTTTCGTCCGAGAGACAAGATTCAACATCTACACAGGTGCGGAGCGAATTCTGATGTGAAATGGGCTGGTTGTGTGCTGTCGACGAATGGGGAATTGTTTCTTTACTTCTAGCCTACAGTAAAAAAACAGAGCTAGTCGATTGATTTTTTGCTTGGATTGCGTCCATGAGCGTTCATCCAACCGATCACCCCTAAAGTGACGTCGTCTCTAAATTGTCCGGCTTCGAAAATCAGGTGTTGTGTGTGACCCAGGAGGACAAGAGTCTTTTCGTTGGTCGCGAGCGCTTCAAAAAGATCGTAAGTCCCGGTTTTCTTGACGAGTTTGTCATCGTCTCCCTGGAAGAAGATAACGGGTAGCTTACAAAGCTTCTTGGCCGCGTCTATGTTCTGATCCATAAAATTATTAAAGTGTACAAGCTCTTTCGGAGTAAGCTTCAGTCGTGCGGACGGATCGCTTGACCAGCTCTCGCGCAGCGCTGTCTCAGTCGTCGCTTGCTTGATGACCTGTTCTCCGATATTGATTGGTTTGTTCTTCCCGCTCAGATAGTGAAGACCAACACTCAACGCTGTTGCCGTTCCCTTATACCGGCTGCCTGAAGGCACCGAGCAAATGACGCCGTCGATTAATTCCGGCGATTCCGCACCAACGCGCAGGGCGATAGCGCCGCCCATCGATTCGCCAAGCAGAAACAACGGTACATCTGGATTGTCTCGGCGAATTATGGACAGCACCATCTTCATGTCTGCCACGCAATCCGCGATATTGAGTGCGTCTTGTCCTTTGGAGGCGAGATATGTTCCGAATCCTCGCACGTCGAGCGATACGGTGGCAATTCCTTCCGGAGCGATTCTCTTAGCGAATGATTCGTAAGAGCGGTGATGTAGACCCAGTCCATGAATACAAACAAGAACCGTATTTAGTGGCACGCCAGGATCTACCCATGCCCAACCTGGCGCATCGACCTGTCGCAGCTGCTTTACCCAAGCGCAGCGAGGCAGGCGTACGTCGCTGCTGACGATGGTGCGGTACTTGCTGTCACCGGATACTATCGAATCACTATTTCGGCATTTATCGTTGTCTCCGAGACCGAAGATGTATTTTCGGAGCTTAGAGGAGTCTTGTCCCGCCGCTTTGCATTCTTCGCTAAGTCGAATGAAATTATTTTGTCGAAAAATCCACACGGACTTTTCGTTGATGGCTCGAGCTTTCTCATTCTCGCCGGCTTTTCTATAGGCATCGCCTAGTTGAAGGAGCGCCCATCCGTACCCGATGTCTTCAGAGCCGTATACCGCCCGATTCAAGAGCACTAGTTCCTCGAATGTCTTTACAGCCTCCTGGTAGCGTTGTTGTGCTTCATAGCAGCCGCCCAAGCCCTCTAGCGCAAGAATCGGTATTATCGGCGCGTCATTCTTAGTAAGTGCCGAGAGTGACTCTTCGAACTCTCTTTCGGCGTCTTTGAAAAGGCTTTGCTTGTAATAACACTCTGCTGACCCAAGTCGCACCATAGATTTCGTGTAGTGTTGTCCTGGCGCTTTTTTCATTGCCTGTTGGCAAATTTCCCGGGCTTCCACATAGGCGTCGCGTCTAAAGTGGCATGCAGCATGGTCCATGAGTGCATCGCAATCGCCAGAGCGGGCCAGGTCCTTTAAGATCGTCTCTGCTTTTTCGAACTCGTTGGCGTCTATATAATCCAGCGCTTGGTCTCTCTGACTGGAATCTTCCGCGAGCGACGGGACAAACGCTTGGAGCGTTAACAGAATTAATACGACAATCAGTAGTTTTAGTCGGGTCATGATATGTTCGAGCATTGGAGTTCGTCATTGTATTCTATTCGGAAAATCTCGACTGGATCTGGAATTGCCGGCTCCTGACATGACTGACCGCTGAGCACTGGAATGTATGTGCGTATTGCTCTTGTAACAAAAAGTAGCCGGCATCTGAATTCCGGCTACTTAAGGATTTTTGATGGCTCTACCGGACCTATTCGGACGGTCTTTCCGTGTTTGCGCTGCTGATTGCGACCTTTTGTTTGAGGTCAAAACGATCCAGGTTCATGACTTTCGTCCATACGGCTACGAAATCGTTGACGAACTTATTCTTGGCGTCGTCGCTGGCATAGACTTCTGAAATCGCTCTTAGTTGTGAGTTAGAGCCAAAAACAAGATCCACGGCCGTCCCCGTCCATTTGACTTTTCCGGTCTTGCGATCGCGACCCTCGAACAGATTCTCATCAGTTGATGATTTCTTCCACTCCGTGTTCATGTCGAGCAGGTTGACGAAGAAATCGTTGGTCAACTTCTCCGGTCTATCGGTAAACACGCCAGTCTTGGAGTGATCTGCGTTCGTATTCAAAACCCGCATGCCAGCGAGAAGAACAGTCATCTGCGGAGCCGTGAGCGTGAGCTTTTGCGAGCGATCGATTAGAAGTTGTTCCACAGGTCGATCGAGTTTTTTCCCTCGGAAGTTGCGGAATGCATCTGTCGTCGGCTCGAGCACCGCGAATGAAGGCACATCCGTTTGTTCCAAAAGCGCATCTGTGCGCCCAGGTGAGAAAGGTACTTTCACGTCGTAGCCGGCATTTTTCGCAGCTGATTCCACGCCTGCGCAACCACCGAGTACGATTACGTCAGCAAGTGAAACTTTCTTGCCGCCTGACTGAGTCTTGTTAAAGTCCTTCTGGATGCCCTCGAGAGTGTCCAGAGCTTTCGCCAATTCTGTGGGATTGTTGACCTCCCAGTCTTTCTGCGGAGCGAATCTGATACGTGCACCATTGGCGCCACCACGCTTGTCGGTACCACGGAAGGTTGACGCCGAAGCCCAAGCCGTTGATACCAGTTGCGGTATCGTTAATCCGGACGAGAGTAACTTGCCTTTTAGGCTCGCCACGTCTTGCTCATCGATCATTTTGTAATCGGCGGCGGGCACCGGATCTTGGAACAGTTGTGGTGGTGCCACTTGCGGACCGAGACACCGTGAAACTGGACCCATATCGCGGTGCGTCAGTTTGTACCATGCTTTTGCGAATGCTTCTCTGAAAGCTTCCGGGTTTTCATGGTAGCGCTTGGAGATGGCTGCATAGGCAGGATCCGTCTTCAGCGCGATGTCTGTGGTGAACATCATCGCCGGATGCTTCTTAGATGCATCTTGGGCATCTGGCACCGAATCTTTACCGTCCGCCGGTGTCCATTGATTTGCACCACCTGGACCTTTCGTCAATTTCCATTCTTTACCTAGCAAGTGATTGAAGTAGCCGTTGGACCATTTGGTTGGAGTCGAAGTCCATGCACCCTCCAAGCCACTAGTGATGGTGCTGACACCATTGCCGGTTCCGAAGGAATTCATCCAGCCAAGTCCTTGATCTTCGATACCGCACGCTTCGGGCTCTCGTCCGACATACTTGCTGGCAGCAGCGGCGCCATGCGCCTTTCCAAGAGTGTGTCCGCCTGCGATCAGGGCGACCGTCTCCTCATCATCCATTGCCATTCGACTGAATGTTTCTCTAATGTCCTTAGCCGCCGCAGCTGGATCCGGCTTACCGTCAGGTCCTTCTGGATTGACATAGATCAAGCCCATCTGCACTGCCGCGAGAGGATTCTCGAGTTGCCGATTTCCTGTGTAACGCTTATCGCCGAGCCAGGTGCTTTCAGGTCCCCAGTAAATATCGTCCTGTGGCTCCCAAACATCAGCGCGCCCACCGGCGAATCCAATCGGTTTCATCCCCATAGATTCAAGCGCACAGTTACCCGTGAAGACCATCAAGTCAGCCCACGAAATTTTATCGCCATATTTCTGCTTGATTGGCCACAGTAGCCGACGCGCCTTGTCGAGGTTGGCGTTGTCAGGCCAACTATTGAGGGGGGCGAATCGCTGTGTGCCATACGAGGCGCCGCCACGACCATCTGATATACGATATGTTCCTGCGCTGTGCCACGCCATACGGATGAATAGTGGACCATAGTGACCGAAGTCTGCCGGCCACCATTCTTGTGAAGTGAGCATCAAATCGTTGATGTCTTTCTTAAGAGCAACCAGATCGACCTTGTTGAACTCTTTTGCGTAGTCGAAGTCGGTGCCCATCGGATTGCTCAGCGACGAATTCTGATGGAGAATTTTTAGGTTTAACTGATTCGGCCACCAGTCGCCATTGCCGAATGTGCCTTCTGCAGTGCATTTCAGGGTCGGATTGCGCTGTCCCATGACCGGACACTTGCCACTGTCTGAGCTTTCATCCGCTGCTTGTGCGCTGGGTGATAAAACGGAGGTTGCGATGCAGAGCATCAAGGAGCTCGCCATAAAACGAGCGAAGTAATTGGTCAGAATCATGACGTCTCCTGGTTTTTACGGACAAGTGGTTAGAACTAGTCTAACTTTATACTCATTCTAAAGGAAATGCGAAAGATAGTCAACTTCGGAGTTGTCAGGTGAGTTGTTCGCAGTTTGTTGCTACCGGAGCGCGTTTTTCTCGACGAAATACTATTTTCGCATCATTTATATGAGAAACGGTGCGAAACTTTCGCTTTTAATTGGAATCGATTCGAATATCTTGGAAAGTAAAACAAATTTGCTCACCCCTGATGCCCCATATTTGATACCAGTTTGATTTGAGGTGTTTGGACACGGCCGAGCATTCGACTTGCTTTTGCGCGATCGCAATAAGCTATGCCGAGTTGGACTCGTCCTGTTGTTTAAATCCCCGAAACGCCCAGCGTTGTGCAAAGACTATGCTGATGGCAAGCCCTTCGCCATTCATGCGATAAACGAAGCACTCGGAAGCTCACCTGCAGTTAAACCGGAGAAGCTCTTAAATGGTGGAACTAACAAGCCGGGTGCAGGCGAGCAAGTTACGAAAGCAGACTTGCAGCAAAGAGCCCTCTCTCCGGATCAGCGGGCGAGAGTTACAACAGAAACCACAAGTGAGTCGAATGTTATTGCGATGCTAACCGAGGCTGGCATGTCGAAAGCTCGCGCACAAAAGCTGGCGAAGATCTGAATTGCGGCAAACAAGAGATTCAACACGAGGCAAGGAAAATCGTAAATGAACACTTTAGGGCCCGTGGCAAATCGGGCTTGTTCGGTGAGGCCAAAGGACGAGCGGGTGCAATAGGGGCGCTTGGAGCATTTGCTCTGGATAGTCTTAAGTAAGCGAGCTGAGCTGTAAAAGCAGTCTCTCATCCCGTGTCTTTTGCGACCGGCCGATCGCCGCCATTCTTCTGATTAATTGAATTTCGTGCGCATTGGACTGACGGTCACGATCACGCCACGTTGACATTTAATGCTGAATGCAGCACTGGGGGAGAACAATGCGATGGAAAATTACGACCTAGGTCCACGGAAACCAGAGAATCAAAATATCGATCCAATTTTTTCATCGGATGGAGTGTTTGCACAAATTGATTCATTTGCCGACAATCTCTTGGTGAGCCGACCGTCGACGTCCTCAAAATCTTTACTACCGGAACTTGTGTTTTTTTCATACTCTGAGGCGAGCGAGCCAAACAACGAACAACCATGTCCTGAGAAGAACGCACCAACCGATAAGCTACCGATTCCTGCAGCACAGCCTGCTGCAGACAAGGTCGAGATTCCATTCTTTTGGTTGGAATCGCGAAATGCTACTACGGATAAGGTCACACGCGTTCGAGACCTTTCAACTGCAGAACAAACTCGCATAGCACACACGATTCAACTTCAGCGGTACCTTCGCGATTTCCAAGACCGCCTCCCGTTCGATTCAGTGAAAGAACGTGAAGCCTTTCAAATCGCTCTCGGCAAAGAGCTTGGAAGACCATCCAGCGACGGCGGAGCTGATGCATTTGAAAGACTACCGGAGTTTGGTGATGCCACTAAAGCTGGTTTTAAAAAACTGACTTTCTTTCTTCAGCACGCTGTCCTTCCTGAACAAATTTTGACCTTGAGTGATTTGCAATTGCCTATGACACCAAAGTGTCCTTTGAAAGCAGTTACGCTGCAGAAGGGCGTGGTGCTGTCTGCCGAAAGCTGGCGTAGCTTGATAGTGAATGGTGAGACGACGTTAGAAATCGATCCCAACTGCCTCGAGGATACAGCCAAACTCAAAGACACGATGTCATGGATTTTGGACACATCGAAGCGAGTCGACTCAACAGTCACAGATCGCCTGGAAAAACTATTGTCCAAGGAGCTCGAGGCTGGGATTGCAAGAAAGGTCTATCCGGAAACATGGCGTCGGCAGAAGGGAATGAACAAGGCTGACTGGTGTGATGCTGTAGAAAAAGCTATGGATCTCTATTCTGAGACGACTCGCATAGCTAAGCGGCTGGATGCACTTAAGAAAGTCGACCAACATTTTAGGGTTGAAACCACGCTAAAAATGCTCACCGATGCCGGCGTGAAAGTCAGACGGCATCCAATAACTGACGACATTGAATCGCTAGATTTCGGGGCACTTATGATGAAAGACCTGGTCATCCAGAGTTCGGACAATATGCCCATTGCTTTCAAACTTTCCGAGTGGTGCGAAAACTATGGAAAGGTGGCAGATGGTTTTTCCAAAGATATGAAAGAGGAGCACATCCTCGGTTTTGGAGAAAGAGACGAACCGAAGGCCTTTCTTAAGCCGAACACAAATCCGCCTGAGAGCAGAGTAAATGTGACTAATTCCGCGGAAATCGAGCAATTGAAAGCAGACGGATGGCAGGATTACAATCTAGTCCGTTATAGAGCCACGATCTCTGCGAACATAAATGGCAAGATCCGCGCTAGCACTACGCGCGAATACATCGCCGTTCCAGTTTATGGCTACCTTAATCTGGTTGGTGATTCGAAACTCTTAACGCCTCCGCACACGAAAGATCTAGAGCCAGATGCCTGGGTTCCTGTCTATGAAGGTGATTTCAAAGTTAAGGCAGTTCAGGCGAAAGACTTGAATACTTGGTTAATCAAGCGAGAGTTAAATTACTTTGGCGGAAAAACAATTTCCGCTACTATGGATGGTGCACTGATTATCGGCGCCGGATTTGGTGGCGCTGCTGTGAGAAAGAGTCTTCAGATGGGACTCGAGCAGGCTGGGAAAAAGGGATACCTACATCTTGCTACCAAGAATGGCGCGCAAGAGTTGTCGACAATGCCATCGAAATTTTCGAATCTAATACCCGTATACGAAAGCATTAAGGCCGGTACTTCCGGAGTTGTCGGCGGCTTGAGGCTTGCGACGGAGAGTGCTTATGCCAAAGAGCGACCCGACATGAAAACCACGGGAGAAGTTTTACACTATGCAATGCTTGGTCATTCACTTATGTCGGTAGGGTCAATGCTGAAAGTTCAGAAGCTGATCCCTGGCATGCTTGAAAAAGCAAATCCTGGACTCGCCTCGTCATTTGCAAGCGGTGCTAAGTCATTCAAGGATTTTTCTGAAGCCAGTCGATTTGTTAGTGTGGGTGCCACCCTGGCCATCGGTCCCGCGTTCAAATTCGGTCAAGTTGCGACCAGAGTCGCTTTGAAGACCAGCGAGATTGGCTTTCTTACCATGCTTGCTTTCGATGCATCTAGAGTAGTTGATAATTTCAGGAATAAAGAGAAGGTCGCCGAAGGATTGAAACAACTTGAGGTTCTGAAAGGCAAGAAGCTGGAAGACCCGACTTTGGTAGAACCATTGAGTCTACTATGTGCTCGACCTGAAGTCGCCGTTGAACAGATGATGACGCTCTATAAGCAATCCTTGGGGCAGTTATCTGAAGAACAAAACAAAGATATTGATGAGATTCAACGAAAGACCGTGCTCAGGTTAAGTTCCACTGAGCAGAGTCAAGAAAAACGAATTCGGTCGAATAATGACTGTGTCAAAGAGCTGATGAAGTATCTCTGCTACGATCGAGACTACTTCATTGAAAGTCGAAGAGGTGATAATAGATCTGAAGAAGATCTTGCTAGCGAAGCGCTGACTGATAGGGAATTGTACAGCCCTGAGGTGAAGATATTTGCGGCCCTGGCTATATTGGCTCTGTCGCGTTCTGAAGACGGGCAATTGTCTAAGGTCGCTGGAGAACGGCAGTTCATTGACGGTTCGAATACGTACAAACAGCAACTCTTATCTCGTGATCTGGCGAAGTTGGTTCATGCTGATCTCAATTCTGTAAGCGGTGCAGAGCGAACGAAGAAGGCGGAAGCATTGAATGCGTTCGGTCTGTGCAGTACCGAGCACTTGATAGATCTTAAGATGCGCCAGATTGAGGGATGGACACCTGCATCCAATGAAGATAAGTATAAAGCGCTGACTGATGTTGCTCGTTTGATTTCCAGGCAATCTCTTGAAGAGCAGATTCGAGACCAACGGCTTACGGTTAAAGAGAAAGCGCAAGTTAATGGTGCCAATCTGGGACTGGCATCCATCGACAATAGAGATCGACTGCTGTCTGCTGCCCAATCGTGTTCTGATCCCAATTTGCAAGCCGGCATTTTATTCGCCTGGTCGACTCTCAATCGCACCAAGCTTGATGGCACCGATATCTACCGTATAGCTGACGCGTCTGCGAAGGAGCTTAGCCCAACTCTTCGGAGAGACTACCTTGTACAGCTTAGACAGGATCTAGATTCTCGTCCGACTGACGACGCCGGCTGGGATCGAAGATTGAATGCCGCGGTGACACTTTTGCAGTTCAAGGAGACAGACCTGCGACAGCTGCAAGTGGCGAATACCATAGTCGATTGCCTGCGGCAACAGCAGTCACCTGTAGTGGCACTCGAAGCTCTGCGATTTCTCAACACTGACGCTGGTCAGAACATTATTGAGCAGTTGCAGAAGTCCTCGCCCGCGGCTTCTGGAGCGGATCTAGGAAGTGATGTTTTCCTTGATGCCGTCAAGGTAGTCGGTCGTTTGACTGACGATAAGACTCTGCCATCACTTGTGAGGGCAAATGCGGCGTCGCTTCGCATTGATGCAGTAGAATTGGTGACTGATCTGGCTCTAAATCGGTCTCGCAGGGACGTTGAGAAAGGAGTATTGGGAGCTGAATTGCTGCGAATGCTTCCCAGCCATACCGAAGGTGTTCTTGATGTACGAATTGCGGTAATTAAGAGCCTCGTCAAACTTAGTTTGAACGATTCCAGCACTGTCAATAGTATCAAGAAACTTGCAACTGTTGAAACCGAACCTGACGCTCGTATAAGACTAGAAGCAGTCAAAGCGTTAAATGCTCTTGTCGGCACCAATCGTGAGCGAAAGTCCATTCTGTCTCCGCTCATTTTGAAAGAGGATGACCGAGCCGTAGTAGATGCGCTCATGCCTCATTATAGACCGAGTGGTCTTCTCGCGGATGGTGATTCACAGACATTCAATCAGAGGGCATCGGATCTGCAGGGTGAGCGTAGCAGAGAAGATCCAGCAGATGCGAGCACAAAGGCTTGGCTAGCTGCTCAACGAATCAAAGTGATGTTCCGTGGAGCTGGAAAACAAGATATTTGGAATTACTTTGATCCAGGCGACGCAATTCAGCAGACTCGTCACAGCGTGGTTGTCGCGCGTGCATCCGCCGATTCAGAGATCAGAAATCAGCGCAAAAGCGGTGAGACGCCTAAGCGGTATTCTTTAGAAGATGACCTATGCTTGGAGATGTGTGCTCAGTACTATGCTCACAGGACCTACGTTCGAGAAGTCGACAAACTTTATCAAACTGCATTGTCCGGAAAGGAGCACTCGAAAGAATCGATGTTGGCTTTAGCGCTGCTTATCCGCGATGGTAGTCAAATGGGAGCTCCTTTCTATCAACACCGGAGAGCCGCCTATTCAAACGAGATTGCTGTTTCTATCAATACCGGTAAATGTGTGGCTGACAAAACGAACTGCTATGCTCGAGCGAAAAGCGACGACACCGCGATCGTTCTGGTGCCATATTCAGAATGGGAGCAGAATTACCGCAGTAACTACGCCTGGCCATTTCCTAGCTTAGAGGGCGTGCGTCCGCGCCCATTTGACGCGGACCCGTGGAATGATGTTGAACCGGACATCGCGCGTAAGTTGGTTAGTCTCGCCGTTACGGGACGTAATCGAGAACATGCGAGCATTCTTGGCGATCAGTTCTTGAAAATTCTAGGCAATCGCAGTCTCCAATCAGCGGCTAGTGATAAGGCTCGAATTATTGTTCTCGAAGGCATTGAATCACTATTTGTGAAACCCGAACTGAGCATCTCCGAGAAGCAGCGTTTGCTCAACGGTCTACGCGAATCAATCGAAGGTGTGAAGGGCGTCGAGAGCGCGGGTCTGTCTGCCTCAATGGTTAAAACGATGGAATTGCTGGATAAGCACGTTGAGAAGAATGGTGGTTTTGAGAAATACAGCGGATCGATGTCGCTGTTTCGTGTGGCTCTGAAGTCTCATGTTGTTGACAAGGTTGGGATGCCGCTCGATTGCAGATCGCGAGCTCAGGAAATACTGGCGAGACGATGGGAAAGCGTACGGTCCGAGTATCACCGACTACCACCATCCACGGGATCGCTAGCAGACCGCGAGCGCCGGCTGCCGAAGGCTCCCTCTCAGTTACTTAAGGAATCGTTGTCCAAAACGGACGGCAGATCTGAGATTGTTCATGATGCGGTGCAAGGTATTTTGAGTTCTGTCAAAGGGCGTGCTTTGTTGCTAGATGGCGATGATCCGCGTACCGAGAAGATAGCGCATCTAACTAATCCCATTTACGACGATCGAGTTCGTATGGCTGCTTGCTTCGCCTTGGCTGTGAGTCCTGAAAACGCATTAAAAGAAACAGCATCGCAGGTTGCGCTCGAGCTTGTAACTAACTCAACAAATCCAGCCACCAGATATGATGCAGCGCTCCTTCTTAAATATCTCCGTCCGCCCGATGCCTCCCCATGGCTTGCCTTGACGCAAATTCGCACACAACTGGTTGAATGCATGACAGGAAATCGGACGGATGAGACCTGGCTGAGCAAAGAGCCATCTGAATTTGTCGCTGCTGCGCGCCAGTTTATTGCACAACGTATAGACAAGCCAGCTACTAAACAGAAGGCAGTAGATGCGCTCAATATTCTTCATCATTACGGTGAAGCTCTTGTCGTGGCCGGAGAAATGGAACTTCGCACTGATGGTGGTGACCTTGGAGAAGCAGAAATGAACATTCGAAGCGGACTTGCCGCACTAGGAGTGCAAAAGGCAGACATAGGTACATTAAGGAGGCGTGTCGCCAGCGGAACCTTCGATTCCACTCGTAACAGAACAAAGGAGCTTGACGCCCTCACGCTTCGATTGAGAGAAGAACACGACTACACAGGGTCATTGCCAGCACTTGTGCTCGCACTTGATTCACTTAGCAGTATATCGATTCGCCTGTTAGAAATGGGCATTTTGGACCGTAGTTACACTGCAATAGGCAGCGCCGGTCTCATGGAAAATCTGACGTTGTCGCACTTCCCTGACGGGACGTTGTCGCGTGCTGAAAATCTGCAGCAGGTGGGCCGAATCTTTCAAGAGGTTGCGAAATCGTCAAAGGTAGAACGCTGGAGGCGCGGGAACTACCTTGAAGACGCACAGCGATACTTCGAAGTAGCTCGTACCGAATTTACGAAAGCTCAGGCAGGCGCGAATGCGGATGCGTTAAACCTTACTCTCTTTGACACCCAAGAAAGTCGATTGCAGGTGCTATACAAGCCCAATCCCTCAGGCGATCAATTAAAAAGTCTTCGCACGATTCATGGAGGTCTCGACAAAGTACTGCAGCAGTATCCAAGTAAAGATAGTTTCAACTTTCATCGAGATACTTTCAGAAAAGACTGGTTTGGGATAGTTCTAGCTGAACCCGATCAACGCGCAGTTGCGCAGCAAACCGCAAGAGCTGCGCTTGATCAAGCAACCCGAGCAGCGATCGTTAAGACTGGTCGAATCTCGAGTGATTACACGAGCATTCTTTCACTCGCAGCTCGGTTTTTCAAAGACCAAAACAAATTGGATGATGGAGTTGAATACTTCGCCAATGAGTTACGAAATGCAACCAGTCGTTTGGAGCGTTCATCCGTGCTGAATCAGTGTCAAGCATTTGCCGGAAAAAATACGGCTCTGATGCAGCGGATCGAATCCAGAGCTAAGGCAAAATAGAGTTTTTCATCACCTGATAGCTTGTCTTCGCATAGCATGTCACACCCCTCTCGAGTCATGCTATGCGAAACATGCATGTTACTGAATGCACCGTAAACCTTGACCTTCCGGTCGGGATGCGCAAGGTGCGACTGCGGAGTCCAAGTCAAAGGTCTACCCGTCTCGCAAAACTTGATCCGTCTCTGGTAGCGGTTCTTTAGGTCAACGGCACCGACAGTGATGCCGTATTTAGTATTGTATGTAATGCCTGAACTAATACCATCTCCAGTACCGTAAATAGTACTAACGATAGCTAAAACTCTCTACGTCTGTGGAGATTGTAACAAAGATGACGATTAATTTTGCGTCTCGGCATCGGAAGTCGGCACCGGCTTTAATACCGTCTCCGACAGTTTGTAACCCCATCCTTTGTGAGTTTCGATCACGGAAGTTTCTCCCGGTACATCGAGCTTGCTCCGCAGTCTTTTCACGCAGGTTCGAAGTGCTTCGGCACTGACTTCGGCATTGTCATGCCAAACGTGGCTTAGTAATTGATCCGTCGTGAAGTAATTGTTCGGATGTCGCATGAGGAATTCGAATAAAGCATATTCGATAGGTTGAAGCTTTACCGTACGACCTTTGATTGTTACGGTGCATGCCGCTGTATCGAGTGTGGCTTGCCCGGTAGCCACCGTGCCCCCAAAAAATCCGGTGGAGCGACGAAGCAGTGCTCTTACTCGGGCTTCCAATTCAGGCGCATTGAATGGCTTGGGGAGATAATCGTCAGCTCCGGCATCCAAGCCGATGACTTTATCCTTGTCTGCGGATTTCGTTGTCAGCATCATGATTGGAATCTTGCCGCCGCCACCGCGATAACGCCGGCAGATGTCGTCACCGCAGAGCCCCGGCAGTTGCCAATCGATGATTGCCAGATCGTAGCCGAAAGACTTCAGGCAGGCGAGCCCGTCTTCTCCATTTTGAATGACTTCGATCCGGTGTCCTTGCAGCTCCAGAATGTCAGTTAGTGATTCTGCGAGCGCTGGATCGTCTTCGATTACTAGAATCTTTGCCATCGGTTTTTATCCAATACCCTTCGTCATATACCCACTTCTCCCGGGCGTGCCCCATATTTGACACGTGAGTTTTCTTAATAGGAAGTGGATGGCTGATCGGTCTTTTCTCGCTCGACCGGCAATCCCAACTCTTCGGAAAAATACTTTGTCCAGGCACCGGTCGTCTGAGAATGATCCTTTATCTTTGACTGTCTTGATAGCGTTTTTTTTAACGCAGTTAGCTGCTGCTTTGCTGCTTCAATCTGATTCCTCCTTTGATACGAACGTGCTAATTCGTATCGAGCCTGAACAATTCCATCGAGGTCAAAAGTTGTTGAAAGTCTGTTGACCGGCGGTTCATACTGCGCTAAGAGGCGCTGAGCATGTTCTAGATTTCCAAGTTTGCATTCGATTCGTGAGGTGGTCGACGCTATCTGAATTCGCTCGACAATTTTTGGCGAGTCTTCCGGTGATCCTGTATACGTGAGGAACTGAAGTCCCAAGTCCCGAGTGATACCATCCAATTGCCCTAGCTTCACTCGTTTCCAGAATAGTAAGGCTATGTCATTCGATCGCTGTCGCAACAGATTTTTCCGCACAGACGTTATCGTGTGAAGTTTTCCTCGCAACTGAGGGGTGACTGACAGACCGCATTTCTCTAGTTCTTGCCAAACTTGATTCGCTTCTTCGATTCGGCCTCGTTGCAGGTATAGCACTTGCAGATTTTGGAGCTCATCGATGTATGGCATGCTCTCCAGCGCGAATGTTTTGTTCATCGCGTCAATCGCGAGCTTTTGCTCCTCGATGGCGGAGTCCAGTCGGCCTGCTGCCGCGTAGACATCTCGAGTGCGTCGATGAAGTCTCAAGGTCAATTGCTTTTTATTGATCTCAACAAAGTCTAATTCTTTTTTGATCTTCTGGAGTAGTTCCAGAGCCTCATCGAAGCGATGCTGATTGCTGAGTGCGACGGCTAAGTTCATCGATACATCGAGACGCGCTTCGACATCTGCTGTTTTCTCAAGATACGAAAGTGCCTTACTCAGTTCTTTCTCTGCTTGCCCCGAGTGATTCTTTGCCAGTTCGCGATTTCCCGCACGCGCATGCACTATCCACTGCGTCTCCGCTGCCTGGGCGGCGGCTATGGTGAGGGTGGTCAGCAGGCAGAGTAGCAGCGTTCGCGCTGGCCTCTCGCGCGCCACACGCCTCCCATTGAACAAACTCGTTGCGTATTCCAGCATCTATTGATGTATGCTTAGTTATGCTCTCAAGCAGAGGATTTCAACTGCCGTGAAACTGAGGTACCAAGCCGCCATTCTACTTGGGATACCTTTGCTTTGCCAGCTTGCCTTTGCGCAAATTCTTGTCTCGAATTTACAGCAGCTCGACGAGGCGGCCATTGAAGAGGCTAGGGCCAAGAAAGCGATCGCTTCTTGTCAAGAGGTGCGTTCTTGCGTAGCTCGATACAACATGTTGATCGCTGTGGAGCGATTGGATGGCGTGGCAAACTCCAAAGCCAAGTTGGAAAGGCTAAAGAAAATTGCCGATTTTAATTTGGGCGAATTGCGAGATGCGACGCGGGGTGACAAAGACTCTGCCGCGAAGGTTGAGGATTACGCCAGTACTGTTGGGTATCTGCAGAAACTCTTTGTGGACATCATGGGTGCCTACGAGCAAGAGGAGGAGAAGCCGGCTTTTGCTCGCTTCTTGTCGGAAGGAGAAGCGCTGGAGGATCTCGCGACAACGCTGTCCCGGTCGGTTGAAATCGAGGATGGATTAATCAGTAAGTACGCACCACTCCAGGAAAAATTTCAACCACTGGCACTGGCAGAAAGAAGGAAGCTGCGAGATTCCGTTATAGTCTTTGCAATTACCGATGCAGTTGTTGTGGTGCTCTTGTTTGCTTACTTCGGGCGTATCACGCTTCGACGCATGCACACTTTGATGACAAACATATCGGAGTTCTCAAAAGGTAGGACAGAACTCGAGCCAGTTGGTGGTGCTGACGAATTGACAGAGCTTGATCAAGAGTTTCGAACCATGGCAATTGCGAGAACAGAAGCCGATCAAAAGCAGCGATCAATGTATGCGATGATCAGTCATGACTTACGTTCGCCACTGACTTCCGCTGGACTTTCTCTGTCCTATGTTGAGCAAGTCAGTGAAGGCGTGCTGCCAGAAAAGGCGCAAATCAAACTTCGCAAGGTCAATGCCGAGATCGATCGGTTGATGCGATTGGCATCTTCCTTTCTTGACCTGGAGCAGCTGGACGCTGGATCGTTGAAGTTGAACAGAGAAATAGTCGACTTGAACGATTTGGTGCAAGCGGCACTAGATGCTGTAAGCGCACTAGCTCAGGCGAAACAGATATCGCTTATAACTGCGATTGAAGCGCCGGTCACCGTCAATGTCGACAGAGATCGTATTGTCCAGGTCTTAGTTAATCTGCTATCGAATGCGGTGAAGTTTTCACCGAACGGTTCCGAAGTGAAAATTGATTGCAGACCGATCAATGACGGCCATGTGATCTCAATCGAGGACGCCGGAAAGGGCATAGCTAGCGAGGATTTAGCGAAGCTATTTCAGCGATTCTCGCAATTAGACGGAACGACGTCTGGTGGCAGCGGGTTGGGTCTATTTATCTGCAAGTTATTGGTCGAATTGCACGGCGGAGCTATCGGAGCTGATAGTGCTGCCGATGGATCCGTTTTTTGGTTCTCTTTACCGAAATAGTTTCGTGATTCACGAGTTGCGCAAGCCGAATTCCGGCGGTAACGCGCGAACTCGCTTGGTGTGGGCGAGACGCCGGCGCTCCGTTTCACGCTCCCGAGTATCTCCGGCGGGAACGGAGCGGACTTGCTTGGTTCGATCACTTTTTCGATTTCTCTTTTTCTTCCCATTCCTTCAAGAGCTCTGCCTTCCTTTGTTCGACCTCTTGTTTTAGACTCAGTCTCCTTGCCTCTTTATCTGCTTCGGTCGCGCCGTTTTTCTTGTCAATTTCTGCTTGCTCTGCGCTCATTCTGGAAGTGACGGCTACCGTGACGGCTATAGGCAGTACGATGAGGACTCCAACTAAAACAGCAATGACGGTTAGCGAAACAATTGCAATTTTTTTCATGGATTAAACCTGCGCTGAAGAGAATTCGGTAATGTCGCACGTTCCGAACAATAGACGTGGCTCCGTTCCGCGTGTTCGGCTAAGGGAAAGTATCGGGACGAGTTAGTAACGAAATGAACCTCTCTATTCTGGCATTGTCAGCAGCATATGAGTGTTTTCTTCGCATTCTATTAATCGTGTATCAACGATTAGTCCGATCACCATTTAAATTCTTGATCGTTTGTTGATGAGTCTTGAGCAGGCTTTTGCGGGAGCGGTGCCCAGACATCACGGAGCTTGTCTGACTGCGTTGTCGGCCGGGCAGGTGGTTGCTGCGGTTCCGTCGGTGCCGGCGGCATCTGTGGATTGAAGTCAAAACGCTCATAGTTGCCGCTCGATGCTGCGAATTGCGAGTCCGCTGTAGTTCGTGTTAAATCAGGGTTTTCCATCTCCATCGTGGACAGGCGGTCACGCCATACCTGCACCTGCATTTTGTCTGCTTCGACCTTCGAGCGACTTGGTGTTGGTTTTTCATTTGGTGTTGGCGCGGTCCTTGTCGGTCTTGGCACCGTTTCTGTGCTTTGTCTTCGCCGTCTGGTTGTCGGACCATTTATGTCCGGCTCGTCATAGTCACTACCGTTGTTGCCGGTGGAGAAGAAGCAGGCGAGCGAATTAGGTATCATGACTGCCATTGCTAGTAACACCAGGAGTATGAAAGTAACGCCAAGAACAGAGAAGACATCTTTAAAAGAGAAAAAGTAAAACATATCTTCTGGTTGTTTGGCACTCAGCGAGGCCGTTAGCATCTGACCAAAGCTGTCGAGTTTTCCGCCGATAAGCGATGGTGAATTTACCTTTTCCATGGCTAGTTCAAGCAAGTTGTAATGTGCACCGAGATTTTTTACGAAGAGATCTCTGTAGTATCCGTGTACATGACTGACACCAGATCCTTTGTACAGGTTGATGGCCTGCGCGAAATCTTTTTCCGACGCTGAGCGATCTCGTTGTCTCAGATGAGCAAATGAGCGCCCCATCATTGCCCTGGCAAAGCAGAGGTGCTGTTTGTTACGCGTCTGGTTGAACACCCCCAGCGCTTCATCGAAGTCGTGCTGTGCGTCCTCATACTGTCCATCAGATATCTTTATTAGTCCAGAAGTCAGAAGACTGTCTGCTGTGATGGGGTGATCGGCGCCGAGTACGGTTCTTCGCAGACGCCAGGCTTCACTGCACGCAATGATTGCCTGTTTTGGCTCCCCGCTCACCAATTGCACTTTCGCCACTGCATCCAGTGCCTGTGATCGCACTACTACGTCGTCTTTGGCGTACTGTTCTGCAAGGCCGAACGCCGTGGTGGCTTGGTTTCGGGCCTTTGGAAAATCGCCCTGGGCAAGGCTTACCATAGCTAATTCTGACAGAATTCTGGCCGACTCTTTGTGTCGTGAGTTGTGCTGTGCAATTGCTTGACTGTGGTTAAGGTGCTCAACCGCTTTGTCGAAGTTGCCGTTTTCGCTCTCGAGGACACCCAGGCTGTAGTGAATAAAACCGAGCGGCATATCTTCGCTAACTGACACCGACTCTCGTAGCTCGAGCGCTTTTTCCAGATTATTGCGAGCCGCAGGATAATTTCCTGCGAGCAATTGCACACGACCAATGTTGTAATAAGACTTGCTTGTTCGCGAACTTTCTCCGTACGCGTCTTGTCGTAGGTCAAGAGCCTCGCGGAACAAAGATTCAGCCGTCGCGTATCGTCCTTCGATTTCGAGAACGCGCGCCAGATTTTCGGTCGCTTTCATTCTGCGAACGTCGTCAGCGGCGAAGTTCCTCGCTTGCTGGTATGCCAGATTCAGGGCCTTCCCCGCTTGTTTGAGGTCTCCAGTGGACCTTAAAGTTTCGCCTTTTCCAGTAAGCGATTCGAATGATTCGGGAGCGAGAGAGCTAGGCTGCGCAAATGCGGGCATTTGCACTATCTGTGTTGATAGCAAACAGGTCAGTGCTAGTAACACCTTTGAACTGTTAGACCTTATGGACATAAGTTCCTCCAAACCACTTTTAATAGTGGACATACTGCCGCTGTATGAAGGTAATACCGTTCGTGGACGCCTGATTTGCTTCCACGGGACTGGGTATTCTCGAGTGATCTGTTTACGGGACTAGACTCTCTGCCGGACTAAGTTTACGTTCCGGGTAAGAGAAGTTCACTGCATTTACTAAGGGTTATGGGCTGTTCATTGTATTTAATAGATGGACGGTACCAAATCGACCATGTTGAGAGTATAGGGTTCTTCTTGTCAACTTGCCGCGGTATTAACCGTCGTTTAATAATGTCGGGTTTGCCGCCTCTGCCAGCAATAGCCATACTAGTTTTGAATTTAGACAAAATCAGGGCAATGGTCGAAAATGTCCGTTTGATGGAGTAAAACCCGACAGGTCTTCACATGCCGATCGAGACCAAAGAATGCGCGAAATTCGGAGATCGCAAATGAAAAGTAACTGGTTGCCACTGCTCGCGCTGGCACTGCTGCCCCAACTCGCTGCGTCTGGCCATGAACGCTCAGCAACCGTGTGCGAGACCGACTCAATGGCCGTATCCGTGAGGCACACGACCTCCCGAGTTAACACCCGAAAAGGGTCCGTAGCCGCTGCTTCGCTAACTAACAACAGAGATAAGTTTGTCTCTAACCTGCTGAGCCAAATGACTCTGGAAGATAAGATTGGTCAGATGAATCTCCTTTCCGTCGGGTTCGACGTCACCGGTCCGATCGTCAACGCAGACGTGGAGTCGAAGATAAGGAGCGGCAAAGTCGGAGGGGTGTTCAACACCTTCACTCCGTCCGCTGTTCGCAAGCTGCAAAAGCTCGCCGTAGAACAATCCACGCACAAGATCCCGCTCTTGTTCGGATACGATGTGATTCACGGACATAGGACCATCTTTCCGGTACCCCTTGCACTTTCGGCTTCTTGGGACCTGGATTTGATAGAGAAAACAGCGCGCGTGGCCGCCGCGGAAGCAAGTGCCGACGGACTTAACTGGGTGTTCTCACCTATGGTTGACATCGCCAGGGATCCGCGGTGGGGTAGAGTATGCGAGGGTTCGGGAGAAGATCCTTATCTCGGCAGTTGTATTGCAAAAGCTATGGTCCGTGGCTACCAGGGTGACGGGTACGAACAAGCAAACAATGTCATGGCGTGTGCAAAACATTTCGCGCTCTACGGCGCGGCAGAAGGCGGGCGCGATTACAACACTGTAGACATGAGCCCTGTGAGGATGTTCAATGAGTATTTGCCACCGTATAAAGCCGCTGTCGATGCGGGTGTCGCATCACTCATGAGTTCCTTCAATGAAATCAATGGACTTCCTGCAACAGGCAATAAGTGGTTGCATACAGAACTTTTGCGAAACAAGTGGAAGTTTCATGGCTTCGTCTGCAGTGATTACACGGGCGTAAATGAAATGGTGCGTCATGGGAGCGGCGATGAAAAGGAGGTCACGGAGCTGGCTCTCAATGCGGGTATCGATATGGATATGGTGGGCGAGTTGTTCACCAAATATGGTTCGCAACTTGTAAATGATAAAAAGATATCTGAGAAAACTATCGATGACGCTTGTCGCCGGATTTTACAGGCTAAGTATGACCTCGGGCTGTTCGACGATCCCTATCGGTTCGCAAACGATGAGAAAAGCAATAGCGAGATGCTGACACCGGAGAAGCTCGAGCTAAGCAAGAAGGCTGCGGTAAAGAGCATAGTATTGCTCAAGAATGCCAACGATGTGTTGCCTCTACAACGACAGCAGAAGGTTGCTTTCATCGGTCCGCTGGTAAAAGACAAAAGAAATTTGATCGGCTCTTGGAGTGCGGCGGGTGATTGGAAACAGGCGATCAGTCTATGGGAAGGAGTTAAGACGAAGTACGGTGCCAACCAATTTTTCTATGCAAAAGGCTGCAATCTGCTCGAAGACAAGGAATTGATCGAAAGATTGAATCGCGATGGTGGCATGTTGACCAGGGAGGAAATATCGGCGGAGTCCCTCATTGCCGAGGCCGTGAGTACAGCCAGGAAAGCTGATGTTGTCGTTGCGGTGCTCGGTGAGCCTTTCGGCATGAGTGGTGAGGCTGCAAGTCGCAGCATGATCGGACTGTTCGACAACCAGGTTGCACTATTGAAAGCGCTTAAGTCTGCGGGAAAACCAATTGTCCTGGTGTTGTTGAATGGTCGTCCCCTGACGTTGAAATGGGAAGACGAGAATTTGGATGCGATTTTAGAAACATGGTTTGGTGGTACCATGCACGGTGCAGCTGTCGCGGATGTTCTCTTTGGCGAAGCAAACCCATCAGGAAAGCTGACGATGAGCTTCCCTGTGAATGAGGGACAGATTCCGATTTACTACAGTGCCAAGTCGACTGGACGTCCCTTTGATGCCGATGAGAAGTATCGGAGCCGATATCTAGATGTCTCGAATGCTCCGCTTTATCCGTTTGGCTTTGGGCTCAGCTACACAAATTTTACTTACGCTGACGTAATTACCAGTTCACCGGTAATGACACCCACCGGTAACTTAACGGTATCGGCTACGGTGTCTAATGTCGGTAAGCGAGCCGGAACTGAAACAGTTCAGCTCTATATTCGTGACCTTGTAGGTAGTATCACGCGACCGGTCAATGAGCTTAAAGCGTTCAAACAGGTCGAGCTTAGACCTGGAGAATCGAAGAAGGTCGAGTTCTCGATCAACAAAACCGATGTTTCGTTCTACAACTCGGATTTAGCATATGTAGCTGAGCCCGGCGAGTTTGTAGTCTCCATAGGACCGAACAGCATGTCGCTAAAGTCTGCGAAGATCAGCCTCCTGCGATAGCTTAGGGCTCGTCCCCTAGACGAGCGTTATAGGCGTCTTGCGGAAGGTGATTAGACTTTAGAAACGTTTTCACGGTTGAATCTGTGGACGGAGCAGCAGATTATGTTAAATCTGATGAACTTCAACCATGCAATATATTTCTTGTTGCTGCAGTCTTCCAGATTTTTTTTCTGTGCAAACCGCTTTGCTATACTGAATTAAATTCACCTGGCAATTTTGAAGAATGACTTGTTATTGACGTCATGGAAAAGAAGAAAAAGTTCACGGTATTTGACGACAGTCTCAAGCTTAACAAACCGATGAAGATAACCTATGGAATCTATTTGATTTTTGTATTCACACTGTGCACGTACTGTTTTTTACTCAAAGCTGACCAGCTGAGCCACTTATTAAATTTCAGTATGAATATTTGAATGGAGCTTTAGATGTAGTGATGGTCTTCGTACTTGCAATTCCTTTTCTGTTGCCTGCTCGATTGATATTTGAGAGTTTGTACGCTGCGTATTGCGATCGTAAGAAAGCGTGAGTTCGAAGCATGGCGGAAGAAATCGAGCTCAGGCACATCTCCTCTGATAACAAGCCATCGATAAAGACCCGGCTTGCGTGTTGCACGTTGCCGTCCATGCCTGCAGAGACTTGCCTCGTGGTCTCTTTCTCGGGGGGCATCGACAATTCCGATCCCTACTCAGCTGGATATTCCTACATACATTCGATGATCGGCACGGGTTACGCGGCTTGCAGCCCGGCAACACTCATTCTAGACCTGCGCGGGCTTGCATACACGTCGGGCGAACCTATGTGCAAAGTTATCGATCAGCGGATAATCACGAAAGTGGTCGTTTCTGAATTGAACAGGCAGGGCCTGACCAATCTGCTTAATACCTTGCTTTTCTTAGACCCTCAGTCCGAGCTATTCGAGTCTCTGTCTGAGGCCCTGGATGCCTGCGATAGAGGTTACCGGCAATTTCTGAGAGATGGGCGCAAGCGCACGATCGCTGCCGATTTCTAGCTTCCATTGCTGCTGTTAATTCGGATGAATACAGGGTCTTCATCCGATCAAGCACCGCATACGATGGCAAGTTTCATTCCTCTGTCGTGCAGGCGTCTGTTCGAATTTGGTGGGAAGATGATCGGAGTAAAGAGCTGTAACTTCACATTCTGTATATTAATGGAGATGTTTATGCGACAATTCCCCGGTGTCTAAGCTGGCTGATTATACCTTGGACGAGGAGCATTTCGGTGAAATGCGCACCAGTCGGCGAATTCAGAGGAATCATTTGATGAGTTTTAGTGAACTTGGGTTGTCCAAGCGAACGGTAATCGCCTTGGAGAGTTTGGGTCTTGTTCAGCCGACAGAGATCCAGACTAAGTCGATTCCCGAGATTCTAGCCGGACGCGATTTGATGGCGTCTGCAGAAACTGGCTCTGGGAAGACGGCAGCATATGCCCTCCCGGTTATTCAAGGTATCAAGGGGACTTCGGAGAAGCTCCCTCGTGTCCTGGTTTTGGTCCCAACGCGCGAGTTGGCCATTCAAGTATTTAGTGAGTTCGAGAGATTCGCCAATAATTGTGGAATGCGTGGTGTAACTGTTTATGGTGGCACCGGATATGACAAACAAACACGGCTCTTACAGCGGGGAGTTGACGTTGTCGTAGCTACCCCTGGGCGTCTAGTCGATCATATCGCGAGAAATAATGTGGACCTCTCCAGAGTCCGGACGCTCGTCCTTGACGAGGCTGACCGTATGTTGGATATGGGCTTTATGCCGGCGGTTCGTAAGATCGTTGCATTGCTCAGCAGCAGGCAACAGACATTATTGTTTTCAGCCACAATTGATAAGTCGATTGAAGCTGCGGCGAGAGTATTCTTGAAAGACCCTGTGCGCGTTGCCGTCAATACAAGGCAAGTTGAGCCGGTTTGCATCGATCAGAGGATCTATCATGTCGCAGAAGAAGGCAAAAAAGATTTACTCCTCGATCTAATCAAAGATCAACCGGACATGGGCTCCGTTATTGTCTTTGCCAGAACCAGGAGTCGTGTAAAGAGACTTAAGAAACAGCTGCGTGCATCAAATGTGATGGCAGAAGATCTTCACGGCGACGTTTCGCAAAATAAGCGGGAAGAAACCATAGCCAGATATAGAAAGGGAGCCTTCAACGTACTCGTCGCGACTGATGTCGCAGCACGGGGACTGGATATTCCCACTATTAGTCACGTCGTCAACTACGATTTACCGCTCTCTGCGCAGGACTACGTCCATAGAATCGGTAGAACCGGACGAGCCGGTCGAACTGGTACAGCACTGTCCTTTGTCAGTGCGGATCAGCGTTATCTAGTGCGTGATATTGAAAAGGTGACTGGAAAACGCCTCGTGGCGGTTAACTCAGAAAAAGAGGCGGGGAGCGCGAGCTCGGAGAGTGGCAATCAGCCGCAGAGTCAAAGACCATCCTCAAATCATAAGCCGCGATCGCGATACCGACCTAAGAATAGAAGGCTTAAAGCCAAGGCGTAGGTCGTCCCAATAATAGAAGGTTAAAAGCGAAGCCATAGGTACGAGAATAATCGTCAGGATCGTGACTATGACAATTGCGGCTATCGATAAGAGGATGTATCTCATTGGTGTTCTCCCTTGATACGATGCTAGCGCCGTGGCACCGAATCGACAATGGAGCAGTGTGGGGTCGTTCGCCAGCCTATTTGCACGGTCTTAAGGTGCTGCAACCAGAACGGGCGCGGAAATGAGTTGGAAACTGATGACGGCAGAACCACTAATTTCAACTTGTTGTAAGACCCGGTCGGCACAGACGATGCGAAGCCAGATATGACTTACCCTTCCCATCTTCTCACCCTGGACAATCTCGATTTTATGGTCACCATCAGGGATAAGTCCCTCACGGACAAGATAAGCTGCGAATGCTCCTGCCGCAGAGCCAGTAGCGGGATCTTCCGGAATGCCGATTGTCGGCCCGAAGTTACGGGCATGATAGGTTCCTGCATTTCCTGCACAGAAGACGTGGGCGGTAACTGCATTAGCAGCCTCTAGAATCTCGGAAAGTGCGGCGGAATCATAATCAATTTCGTGCAGAAAATCCTGGTTTTTCAAGCAGATGATCAGGTGCCAGTTGCCCGTCCGGGCGAGACCGATGGGATATTTCGGGTCAATTGCAGCCTTGGGCAAGCGCAGTGCGGAGGCGGCTTGCTCGACGGTGCAGGGCGGTGTAGCGAACTCTGAGGTTGTCTGTCTCATCGTGACGATGAAGTCGTCGTCATCGCCTTTCGAAACGGTGATAGGAAATGTACCGGCTTTTGTTTCGATGGTGGCGTGACTGGTGCCGTTGCTACTGCTTCCAATCTTTCCTAGCTTTGCGAGTGTGTAAAACAATGCGATGGTGGCATGACCGCAAAATTCAATTTCGGTGCTCGGTGTAAAGTATTCGGCGCGGTACAGATCTATACCTATCTTGTAGGCAAAGACTGTTTCTGGCGCATTAAGCTCTGCGGCGATTTTTTGCTTGGTGTCTTTCGAGTAGCCTTCGGGATCGAGGACTACACCCGCGCGATTGCCGGCGAATCGCTCATTGGTGAATGCATCGACAAGAAAAATTGACATGATGAACTCCTCTGATTATGCCTGTGTGATTGGTGATTGCGATGGCTTGACCAATGTACGTTGAGTCAGATCCAGCTTCATTGTCAGGTCAACGCGCTCATAAGTCGAATGAGCAGTCTCCACAAGTTTAAAGCCAAACTTGTTATAGAGCTTTACTGCTGCCTTGAGTTTTCTATTTGTCTCGAGGATGACCGATTTCGCTCCGACTTTTTCGGCGCGTGCTACAGACGCTTCAAGAAGCAGGTTTCCCAGGCTCATTCCTCTATATGCTTCGTCCACAGCCATTTTTGCCAACTCAAAAGTGCTGTCGTCTACTTTGATAAGGGCACACGTGCCGACGATTTTTGAACCAATTCGGACAAAGAAGATGAATCCGCCATTGTCAACGATTAGTTGCGGGTTGGAGAACAACTTCAGGTCTGACTCTTCCACTCGAAAGATTTTTTCAATCCAAGCGCGATTGAGCCTCACAAAATGACTTGAATACTCCGGTAAGAACTCGATGACTTCCGGCTTGGAGCTTTTCAACACTGAAGACATCTCGTCATACCGAGCGAGTAGACCTTTTCGATCCATAGCACTCTCTGCGGTGGCGACAGCATTTAAGAGACTCATATCAGCCTCTTCGAACAAGTCCGAAATTGCGCAGTGGACTGCTTGCCAGACCGGCTCCAACTGCGCCGCGAGCCGCATCCCTTTCGGCGACAATGAGAGAAGACGCTTGCGTCCGTCGGCCTTGTCTGAGGCGGACGTGATTAAACCGGCTTTCGAAAGCTCTTGCGCTACCTGATTGACTGCAGGGTGCGTAATGCCGACTAACGAAGCTACATCTGTAACCGATGCGACCTGATGTTCAGCAAGTAAGCGAAAAACAGGAAACCATTTCGGCTCAAAATCAATACCGGCTTTTGTATAGATTTGAGCTACTTCTTGCCCCAAGCGCTCTGACATTCTCTTTAACCGGCTGCCTAGAGCCAGGCTTCCTAAGCGGTCAAGATAATCATCCATGACGCATCTCCCTCTGAATATGTAAGGATTTACGTAAGTACTTACGTAACTGCTTACACTTTATAACCAGAGGATCATTTAGTCAAGTCTCGTTAATAAAACTGTGAAGATTCATCGAACGCCACTGAGAAGTAGGCGCGAGCTGTTTCCTCTAGCCGGTTACTACAAGGATCTGTTGCTGCAAGGATCTGCTGCTGCAAGGATCTGCTGCTGCAAGGATCTGCTGCTGCAAGGATCTGTTGCTGCGAGGATCTGTTGCTGCAGGATTCTTTTGCTACAAGTTCCTGTTGCTGCAAGGATTATTTTGCGACAAGGATTCCGTTGCTATAGATTCCAGTTCCGGCTCCCGTCTATCAGAATGATGAATCGTTTCACTTCACGCTGTTATTTGAACAGACCGACCGGTGTGAGTTTACTTAGTAGTGCGCTGACACTTTTGCAGTCGTCTGTTGATTTCGTGGGAGCAACCAGCTCCAGCAAATTCTCGTGAGGCAGTACTTCTATTACAAGGTGCCATCGATCGGTATCACCGAAGTTGCACGCACCGTGAAACTTTGTACCATCCAAAAACCAATATTGTCCGGGCTGCATCCAATATGAAGAGAATCCATCGTTGTTCTTGTCGAAATTTCTGCAGTACTCATTCGTAATGATCGGTACATGCACTTTCCGCATGTATTGCCAATCGTGCTTGCCGAACTTCTCATAATCGTCGATGTGCAAGTCGACGAAGCCGTCCGGCGCAAGCCGTAGGAGTCGAATCGCGCAGATCTCCCCATATATCGCTTCAACAATTCGAGTAACTTCGGGAAAAGACATTACATCGTCGCAGTTCCCCGATTCTAAATCGTATACAGGAGCATCTTGTTCAAAATGCGACAAGCGAGATCCATTGATGCACCACCCCTCCCAGCTATCTTTCTGGAAGGGGATAAAACCTGGTGATTCGCTGTCGAACACGCCTGAATTGATTGCGTCAACCAGTGATGATACCGGTGCTTTTTCTATGTTTAACAAACCATGTGCAGTTAACATAATTGGTTCTCTCACTACTGATCTAATTCTGAGGTGCTTTTGCTTACGGACGACGTCCACGTTCTGTTGCTTCGCGAAGGAGTTCTTGCTTTACGCTGAGCTGCCTCATAGCTTCAATTGGTCTAACTGCCTCCAGTCCGGTCGACATAGACAAATTTTCTGGATTGCCACCGGACTGGATACGAACAGCCTGATTTCGTCCGTCGCTTCCGATGACCACTTGGACATTGCTGCTCTTTGACTCGTTTCTGCGCATGATTAGTCGAACGAATTGTTGATTGTTTCGATCGGTTCCCTGTTCCCAGCTGACGTTCAGTGTCTTCAGGTCATCAGACGCCTCTTTGATGTGCTTCAGCTCCTCGAGTACTCGTCTAATGCTGCCTGGGTGCTCCGCTAGAATACCAAGCATCTCTTCTACCTTCTCGCCATCCGCGGCTGACAATGCGTGCGCAAGCCCTCGCAATACGTGCGCTTCCAGGCGAGTGAGCGGTGGTTTGACTTTTTCCTTCATTTCTTTGAGTTTTCCGCCGTCATCGAGACATGTGAACTGCTCGTCGGATTCTGTCTCATCATGAAGTGCTATTGCAGAGTCATCGTCGCTCGATGTCTCCATGTCGAAATCGTCCATGATGTCCTCGAAAAATTTATTCGTTATATCTGTCGGTGCGGCTCCATTCCAATTATTTATAAACTCTACATTCCTTGCAGTCGATTCGCTCATTTAGTTATCCTCCGTGCGATTACCGATATGGTGCCAGTAAACGCAGCCGTGGACTATCTGTTGGAACGCAAACTTGTGAGTAATCGATGCAGTCTTCCATGTGAATCACCGCCAGTGGTGCCGATTATGGTGTTGATTATGGTGGCACTTGACTGTAATCAACAGAGCACCCTCTAAGAAAGCAGAACAACGGCGGGCAGGCAGAGTCTGACAACTGTTGATTACCGAATGCACCGAAAAGCCTCGTCCTTCAGGTCCGAGAGAACTTCAAAATCTGTCTGTCTATTCGCATTTCTACAGTCGTTGCTGGCGATCACGCAAATGTTGCCTAATAAGTTTATTAGTTGAATGTCAGACAAGTGCTTATCCACTATCCTTGTGCACTGACCGTTTATCGACTGATAAAGGAATTCGCCATGTCAGCAACAGCATCGACAAAGAGCACCGCAATGGAAGTATTACAAAAGTTAGCCGTTCGCAAGCATTTCCCTGCGCTGACAAGAAGCGTCAACGGCCTGCCGGCTGCCTTCCTTGATGGGCCCGGCGGCACTCAAGTACCGCAGCAAGTTATCGACGCGGTGTCTAGCTATTACAGTGCCAGCAACGCCAACACCGGCGGCTGCTTCGTCACGAGTCAAGAAACCGATGAGATTATCGAGCAAGGTCGCAAAGCGATGGCTGACCTCCTGGGCTGCTCTTCTGCGGAAATCGTCTTCGGCGCAAACATGACGTCATTGACGTTTTCCTTTAGCCGAGCCCTGGGGAGGGATCTGCAACCTGGTGACGAAGTGATAACAACAGTGTTGGATCATGACGCCAACGTTGCTCCCTGGAAAGCGCTTGAGGAGCGAGGCGCGGTGGTTCATGCCATCGGAATTCGGGAGTCGGATTGCACCCTTGATATGGACGAGTTTGCGACAAAGCTGAATAAGCGCACCAAGATTGTCGCGGTCGGTTATGCGTCAAATGCGGTTGGCACAATCAACGACGTTAAGCGAATAGTTGCGATGGCTCACGAGGTTGGTGCGATCGTTTACATCGATGCGGTGCACTATGCTCCCCACGGTCCGATCGATGTGCGCGAGTTGGACTGCGATTTTCTCGCCTGTTCTCCTTATAAGTTCTTCGCGCCCCATCTGGGAGTCGTATATGGTAAGAAAGAATTGCTCAGTCGCTTGCTTCCGTACAAGGTCAGACCGGCAGACTCGAATCATCCCTTCTGTTGGGAAACAGGCACCCAGAGTTTCGAATCAATAGCGGGGCTGGTTGCAGGTATCGATTATCTTGCGAGCATCGGTGCTGCTGCAAGTTCAAGCAAGGGCGAGAGCCGAAGGCACCAACTATTGACTGCCATGGAGCTGATTAAGAACTACGAAAAATCGCTCTCAGAGCGGATGATCGCTGGTGTGAAGAACATCTCTGGAATCAAACTCTTTGGAATTTCCGAATTGGAGTCGACGCGGCTCAACTGGCGCACACCGACCTTCGGATTGGTCGTGAAGGCACATTCGCCGTTGAAAGTAGCAGAACAGTTGGCAAAAGACGGTATCTTTGTATGGAACGGCAACTTCTATGCTCTTCAATTGACAGAGCTCCTTGGTTTGGAAGAGCTTGGCGGGTTAGTGCGCGTTGGTGCTGTTCACTACAACACATATGACGAAATCGATCGATGCCTGAAGGTTCTCGATCGCATTGCATCCGAGTAGCTTGAATCTTTAGGCACTGTGTAATCGATGTCGAGTCCTGATTAGCGCAGGTATACGTGCACAACGATTTTGTTGTCGTGGAGAGGCCTCGTGAGAGCGCTTGCGTCATGGGCAGGGCAATTGAGAGCGGTCCCTTGCTCTTTTCGATAACGCTATAAGGGCTTTAAATTTCAGCACTTATTGTCAGGTTCGCGAAACCGCGAGATATGATGCTAAGCAGTTTTATTGCTTCATTAGAATGGCAAGTAATTGCTAACTGTTGATTTGTATGAGCTTCAGTGGTTCAATCAGATACGTATGGGCGTTGTAGCGGCAAAGCGGCTCAATCTTCTGGATGTTTATGCGGGATTCGAAAATTAAACTTCGCAGAATGCTTACTGTCACGCTGTGCATGATGGTTTCAGGTGTTCAAAACGCTTTGGCGGCAGATTGGCAGCGCCTGGACGTCCAGTTCGACAGTTCATCGACCAGGGCGACGTCGCCATTGTTGCTGGCGCAGAGGTCAGAACTGGACTTCGATTTTGATGAACGCGAAACTAGCAAGAAGAGGCGCATCAAGGAACCTCCTCCATCTCTGGAAGAAGTGTACATACCAAAGAAACCGACTAAGAAATCGAGAAAAAAGTCCGACGATTTGTACGACGGAGCGGCGGAGCCGTCTGAGAAGCGAGCGCCGGCTAACTCACCTGAGCGGTCTTCAGAGGAACGATCCGAAGAGGGGGCGACGACACGACCAGGTGAACGCTCGTCAAAGCGATCTTCGAAGCGTGTACCGAAGAAATCATCGGAGCCCTCATCGGAGCCGCCAATAGAGCCGCCAATAGAGCCGCCAGTAGAGCAGTCTTCAGCAGTGCCATCTTTCCTTCGTTCGGTAGGCAAGCCGGCTGAACCTTCGGACAGGTCGGCAGAGCCGTCAGACAAGGCAGAGAAGCCGTCGGATAAGGCGCTGGAGTCGCCGGATAAAGGGTCGGTTGTAACGCCGATTGTCCAGCCTGAGGCGAACTCGAGCGGATCATCGACACCGCCTTTACAGGGCGGCACGGAGGTTACTGAGATAATTCTTGATGAAGTTCCGTTGTACAAACAGGCGCTAAAGTCCATTAATGAAGAAGACTATGGACGTGCGGTCTTTTACTTGAAAGACTTGAATGCCCAGTTAGCGGAAGAAGGCTACGAGCCATATCTCGCCGAGTGTACATATCTCGAAGCAGGCTGCCATCAGCTGTTGAACAGGATGAACGCGGCGGTCGATACGTATAGAAAGGCATTTGAGCTCTTTGAAAAATTTGATGCTCAGAACCCGTTAAAAAACAAAGCTTGGCACCAGTACTCGGAATTGAAGAAGCTGAAGGCGCAAGAGGGTGTTCAGCAAGTCAGCCTGCAGGCGGGCATCGATCAGACCAAGTTGTTGGCGGGCATCCAAAAAAAGCATGTCCCGCTCGTGTCTCAAAGAGGGAGGTTTGCAATCGATCCCGATGCGCTTCTTGTCGTCAACGATAATAATCGTGGCGCCTTGCTTGAAGTCAATGACAGAACTGTGCTTCCAAAAATTGTCAAAGAGTGTTTTTCCGAAATGTCGTGCCTCGAGACTGCCGAGATAGGCTCTAATGTGACCAATGCAGAAGATCGTTGGTTCCCGCTCATGGTGCAAGGAAAGTCTGCCGCATTTTCTATGAATGGTTCTGGTCATCCTACTTTCAGGGCTAACGTAAATGGTCGTTCTTACCTTTTCGATGTAATTCTTCCCGACCTTGCTTCAGGTATTCGGAAAGTTTTGCTCGTAACCAACAAGGAAAAAATTTGCGCAGTCGATGTGGACTCTTTCGATACGTGGCTGCTCAGAATGCAGCGCGCTAATGACGGGCGAGTCACTACCGCGCGTTGGTACAAACTGGAGCATAAGAAGAATCATGCGCCTTTTGTTTCACCGGTCGCTAAGCCTAATGATATAAAGAATCCCGCCAGTATCAGGCGTTGGTGAGCAGGATTACTCTTGCTCCCGACCGCGCGAACTGTTTTATTCTAGTCAGCGTTCAACTCGTTTTAGATTACAATCAATCCTCGTCGCGTTCTCTTCGCTCCAGAAATTCTTTGGTGCCCTGTTCATCAACAGCTATGCTGCCGTCTTCCATTTTGTAGATTTTCTTTGGATCGAGCGGTTCTTTGCCACCGAATATTACCGTTGCTTCACCTCTGTCACCAAAGACTTCTGAGAGATCCTTAAGAGCGGTTTTGGTATCCGACATGTCGCCGGTCAAACCACCGTGATCCTGTATGCGCAGCTTGAGAGGAGGTCCTTGCTCAATCCCGACAAGATTGTACACGTGCGCTAATGCGCTTCCTTTAGGCTGGCACCTGAGGGGCATGGACTTCTCTTTATTATCTGAAAACAGCTTGATCAGATCGCTCTCGGAGTTAACCATTACCACCGCTTTGGGTGAGTCTGTTAAATTTGAAAGCACCATCGCCATTCTATCCAATCCGAGTCCATTGAAGCTCCGACGGTTGCCTTCTCCGTCAGTAAGACTTCCTACGCCGGTACTTGTGTTCTCGAATTTGAGCTTACTATGAGCCAGGCTCATAGCCATAGTTTGAAACACTCTCGATGCGATGTCTCTACCGGTGGTGTCATGCATTAGCAGGTTTGCCTGATCGAACTTAACGTCTTTTCCTCCGATGTTTTTCAACGGTGAACCAGATAGCCCTGCAATCAGAGTCGATACATACTTTTCTGGATGGTTGATAGCGAGTTGTCGTTGCATAGTGGCTCCACCGCAGACGAAAGTTGGATCGCCCTGCGTTATCGCTTCGGGAAATGCTACATGATTGAGAACGCTATGCCGTAATGCTTGTTTTTGCTCTGTGCTCAATCCTTTTATTCCGTCGACTTCGGTCAGCTTCTTGAACATGTTGTCGCTCTTGGCTCGGCTGTCTTCATCGGATCGGAAGCGTCGGTGAATTTCGGCGATCAAGCGGCGATCCGTCTCAGGGTACTTCTTGAGATAATCGATCGCTTGACGGGAGAGTGATTCGCCTCGGACAGAGTTGGCGCCAGTCTCGTCCCAAATGTCGACGAGATTATCGGGTCCTAGTTTTACCGCATTACCTTCAGGTCGTTCTACCAGGGCCTCACCCATGAAGTTAGTGCTTGCTTTGACACCATTACTCATGATGCCGTCGACGGTGCCTCCTCGAAGTTTGTCAGCTATGCCTGGAATAATAGACTCGCGGATTGGAATCTTTCGTCCATTTGATGTTGTCTCTCCAGTGAAAGTGCCTTTGTCTATGTCGAACTTGCCCGACTGGAATTTGGGACGCGAATCGCCGTCCCAATCCAGAGACCGAGCCTCTAGTTTCCCATCTTTGCCTCGGATGAAAAGCGTGTCACGGCATAGCGTGGCTTCTCTTGTTGTCGCTCCGTCTTTTACGGTGCCTTTCAACATTTGCATCGATCTGTCATATTTCAATTCGACTGTCTGCGCGCCGTCGACAACCTTAAGCGAATCCGGTTTGCCTTGCGAATTAAGCTCGCGACTCCATTTTACTCCCGACAGATCGGTGTAAGTTTCCGACTTCTTGATACCAAATCGATCGTGCAAACGACTGACCTTGGCACCATCTCCGTACTCTATATCTGTGCGAACGTCATGATCGCCCGTTTCCGTTGTTGTGATGGTTCTCCTGTTCTCGGGTTGCGCAGATGGGTTGCTCCACTCTATGGTGGCGAGGGGTTTTGTTCTGCGATACGTAACTGTAAGGTCCTTGGAAATCTCGACGGTACCTAGCTTTGTGCGACCATCTGGACCTTTCACTGTTGCGATGAATCGTCCGGCATCTGTTTTTGTTAGCTCGAGCGGCCCCTTTCGACCAAGCAGCTTGTTGAGTTCATCATGTTGGACCACTACACGGTCAGGTTCTTCCTCGGGCGGTTTGAAGTGATGTTCGACCGTCAGTCCATCACCCGCTCTTGAAAGAGTGGAGGTGACCTTTCCATCTTTGTCGAATTTGACCTGCTCCTTGTCTTCAAAGGTGCGAGTGACCGAACCATCTTTCACCTCGCGGTCGTACGGAAGGACGGATGCAGAGCTTTCTCCGATAGCTAAGCCTTTCTTACCATCTTTCGAAACGAACTCGCCATGGTCGTTTTTCTTATAAATGATAGGTGCAGAGCCCCGTTTTCTTTGAGTTACGGTGTGGGGCTCCGTGTCGTCTTCGTTGTACGAAAAAGCAAAATGGCTTTTATCAGGTCTTGTGATCAGCTCGACTTTAGCAGTATCGTCATCGGCTAGTCTGCTTACGATCTGGGTTCCATCTTGGCGAATCTGGTGCACCATCTTTCCTTTGATGACAGTTTTACTTGAAGGCGGATTTCCGTCATCACTAACGAAGAAGCGAATTTCTCGTTCTGAGCTTTTAGCGTTGATGAGGATTCCATCGGCTGTTTCTTCTCTTGAAGAACCATTAGCCCAGTTCGTGGATCTGCGACCGTTCTCTTCAACGTAAATTCCACCTGTGCGGTCTTGACCAGGGATGGTCACTTCAGACCCTGCTTCCACCTCGTCGTCTCCAGACTCGATGTCCAAGTCTGGATTCTCTTTGCCAAATTCTCTGACAAAGAGCTCGATTTGTGCCTCACTCGCCTTGGGACCGAGTTTTTCTTCCGCGAGTTTTTTCACCGTAGTCGCTTCTTTCAGCGCGACTTTGGGTTCAAACCTAGCCAATCTCGGCAAGCTACCATCTTTGGTTAACTGCAGATCCTTTATACTGTCGGCAAGTAGCAACTCGGCTTCCTTCGGATCGAAAGCTCTATCGGTGGGTGCGCCCGGTTTTGCCGGTGCAGGTTTGTCATCTGCTCGCCCTGTTTTATCCGTGGGTAACAGCCCAGATTTGTCGGCGGGATTTGTTGCCAGGCACTTGAAGAAGTCCGGTCCCCAGTACGGCTGACTCTCTTCTTGTTGCTCGGAATGGTCTTCTTTACGCCCTGCGTTTTCCTTCATCGGGCCTTTGTCGCTGAATGACAATAGGCACAGCTGATCTGATTTCTGTTCCTCCTTTCCGTTGAAGCTACTGCCAAGTAATTCTGACTCTGTCGGGTACGGTCTGCTTGTCATAAAATTGATACTCCTAGCGTTACCCCACAGTAGGATCGGATTGTTGAACGAGCGTGACATCGCTTAGATTCGATCCTTAAATATGAGGTGAAACCGAGTTTTCTAATGTTTGCCTAGTGTTGAATTGCTCAGTTGAAAACATTTGCGGAGCGACCATCTTGGATAATGGCATGAGTTCAGTAAATGCTTTTTCACTCGTCATCACTAGTCTTGTTGGTCGGATTCGCAATCCACTCAAACCTTTGACCCTGCGCTAGAGATCTAAAGGCACCACTGGTTAGGAGAACATCTAACCGCCGCATGGATGCACCGGTTATCAAATCCAACTTATTGAAAAAAAGGTGTTGGCGCCAGTTTTATACTCTGGTTTGAGTCTCTGCTACTTATTCTTAGGTACACCGACCGACATCTTCTCGTAATAATTTTGATGGTACACTTCAGCCGCGAAAAAGGTGGATGCGGGTTCGAGTAATCCTTCACTCGATGCTTTATCGAAGCCCAACTCTTTGAGCACCTCGGTAGCGTCGCGCTTTTGTTGATCTCCTTCGTAGAAAATAGCCGACCTGTACTGGGAGGTCTTGTCTCCCGGGTATCGGCGGGGTCTGAAGTCTTTCAGATATTTGCGGATCAGGTCTTTGTAGGCAAGCTTTTGTGGGTCGAATAGCACCTGGACTGCTTCTGCGTGCCCTGTTCGTCCTCCGCAGACATCTCCATAAGTTGGATCCTTGGTCGTCCCGCCGGTGTAGCCGGAAGTCGCGTGCTTGACACCTTCAATTCGTTGAAGCGCCGCCTCAACACCCCAGAATCAGCCAGCCGCGAGTGTGGCTTTTTGCAGTCCGCCCTGCTCAGGCAACTTTGCTATGGACGTGTCTCTATAAAGCATGGTTGTCACCAGGTATCCAGCGATTAGTATCAAAATGACATTGAATGCTGCGTTCATCAATAATGCTCTACGCCTTCGTATTTCTAATTGTACCAGTGGTTGCAAGATTTGCCGAAACTCAACGATTTTTGCACACAGACCGAATACAAACCCTTACTTGTCAAATTACTGACGGTTGCTGACTCGTAGACTTCTTCGTCGATAGAAATTGGGATATTGTTGGCGCCAAATCACGCACTTCATCTACTAATCGTATGATTCTGTGTCATTGTCTTCTTCTTCCTTGGGATAGGTCTCGCCGAGCCCTCTGAGTTCTGCCCGCGCGAATTTTCCTGAATAGTAGTAGCGAGTATCCTTATTCTCCGCTACTTCTCGCAATTCTTTTTTTGCTTGCTCAGTCTTACCTTCCAGCAATAGGTTGGCGGCGTAAACATATTGTGCTGTTTCCGCCTGGTACTTGTGCTTCTTCTTATACTCAGATGCCCTTTTCTTTAGCTCATCCCAACTGATTTCTCCAAGTAAGAAATGGACGCAAGGCTCAGGCCAACGGTCATCTTTGTCGAAATAAATAGCCTTCGTATTTCTCTTGAGCGCGTCTTGAAGTACTTCTCGCGCTCTGGCTTCGTTATGGTTGTGCCGTAAAGCAATCGACCAGTACATTGTTCCGTAGTAATCCACGAGTTCATCCGATGGCTTATTTTCGAAATCAAGTTGGAATGCTTTGCAGGCAGTGTCCCAATCAGTATTTCGCATGGCTTCGAATCCGGCCGTTCGTACGGAGTGCTCCATCGCATCATGGAGAAAGGCGACGAACATTCTGTCAGATTGCCAGGCTGTGCTTTCGACATAAGCACCATTGGGAAGCGCTAAGCAGGCCGATGGGGTATTGGTAACTCGCAGTGAGTTCTTTAGTGACTTTGCCAACGCATCACTCTTCTCTCCGTTGAGCACCACCCTGATTGGAACAACAGATTCGTTGATCATCGAGACGATTTCGCGATTTTGAAACAGCATATTATCGTACAGTTGAGTCATTATCGAGTTGAACTGATTGCTGTTATCACAAAAAAAGTAGAGGCTGGGGCGTGAGAGCAAGTCTCTACGCGATTTGTCCAGTGCCTTCGGTTGTTGCCATGCCACTATTCTCTCTGGAGCTTTGTGATAAAACGTCGCGTAAAAGATGGAAACTCCACGCATGAATAAGAGGACGACGCACACAGTGAGAAGCACAGGGGGGACGACATTGGTACGGCCTCGTTCAATCGTTAGCATAGAAAAATTCTCTATATGACATAATGAGCGTGGCCAAGGTTAGATACAAAGCTATGTTTGATAGGTAAATAACTGCGCTTGCGACAGGAAAATCCGATGCGTTGATGACGTGATAGGAATCCATGCCGACGATAAAAATGCTGTAGAGCATTTGTCCGAAGGCTGTTACCGTTTTCGACACATGGTCGAGTGACAGTGAGACGAACGATGCAGTACCGACGAGGAGTGTCAAAAATAAGACAGCGTACGCATAGAGGATAAATACAAACACCGCGATTCTCTGGGGCATTGACGCAATGAAAACGACAAGGGCGGTAACTCCAAACGCGTTGAGAATTGCGTCGGTGATAGCGTACCCATCCACAATGTTTTGCGGGTGACCACGCCACATTACCGAAAGAATATAGGCGGCGGCTAAGGAGAGCGTTGTTTGCAGCGCCATAATCGCTAATACGAACACTGATCCGGTCAACCATTTCGTGACCACATAGGACCAACGAGAAATGGGGCGCGAGAAAATCAAGGACAGATACTCTCCATCCTTGCGCCGTTGCGAGTTGGCAACTTGTGGACTTATCACTGTATACGATACTACAATAGCTACCATAGGACCGAAAAGGCAGGAGCGAACAAGCTCTTTAGTCACTGCCGAATCGACGCACAGCGCTAGACCCCATAGCAAAACGGAGATGGTGAGTGCAACACCACCCACCAGCAAATTTACCCAGTGGAGATAGCGTTTCATTGTGAAGAGAAATATGGCTTTATTCATCTCTTCTCATCATCCATCGTGTCTTCTACTCTGCGGGCGTCATTTGTTTTCGCTACCTTGAAAAGGTCGGACAATCCTCGACGGTCGAAGAAAATTTCTTCGATTGAAATATTGTTCCTGACCAGGCTTTGAATTACGTTAGACGCATTCTGTCGACCATTCAGCACAATCTTGCAGTGCTCGTCGGTAACATCGGCGAGAGTGACTCCGCACTCTTCCATTGCAGTTTTGAGAACATCCGCATCAGGTGTAAGTCCGTTTGCCCATCGGGCGATCATCATTTTGCTGTGGATGTTGCTTATACTTTCTTGCGTCTCCATCTTGCCTTTGCGAATGAAGGCGAATCTAGTGCAGACGCGTTCAATTTCGTCGAGGTGGTGCGAGTTAACTATTACTGTTACCTTCTGTTTGCGAAATTGCGTCAGAACATTTCGCACCATATCCATGCCAGGCGGATCCATTCCTGATGTTGGTTCGTCGAGAAAACAAATCCTTGGTTTGCCGATTATCACTTGAGCAAGACCCAGTCTTTGCAGCATACCGCGAGAGTACTTAGAGATTTGTCTTTTGCTGACATTTTCGAGTTCGACTGACTCGAGCGCGTGCTTGATGTCCGCTTCAGCCGTAGCATCATTCGATCTGCCTGCCAACATCTGATGAAATTTGAGAAACTGCGTTGCATTCATCCACGATTCGAAACTTGGTCTCTCGGGTAGAAAACCGGTTACTTTTCGAACATCAATATGGTCCGGCGCCTTGCCGAAAATCCTGATGCGACCGCGATTGGTTCTCAAGAGAGCAAGCATACATCCCATCAACGTGGTTTTTCCTGCACCATTAGGTCCGATAAGTGCGAAGACGTCGCCGTCCTCTACCCTGAGATCGACGCCGTCCAGAGCCTTTATTCGCCCAAAGTAATACGATTTGACCAGTCCTTCGACTATCACTGCCGGAGGTAGCTGTTGTTCGTGGCTTGCGGAGGCTGAGTCGTTGGACATTACATATGTATTCCCGACGATTCCCACAATTAGTCACAGAATGGACGAATTTGCTGGGGCCGTCTGTCCATTGGACTGGAATCATATCAGATCTGGAGCCGCGAACGACTTTGAAGAACCTGCAAATAGCCAACTGCGCCTCGGATCGCCACCTGGGTATCCTATCTAATCAAGCGGGACCGGTTTGGAGCATGTTTCGAGCTACTTTCGAAAGCAGGCTATCGTGTCATCGCATGGCCGATATCAACTCGTCCATCAAAATACTGTTCTGTCGCTTGGATATGTCGTCGCAATCATGTAAGGCTTTGTATCGATGAGAGACCTGATCGAATGCGAATCTACTGCTTCGTAGTTGGCCAGATTGACTGCCACCGCTTTCGGTGCCATCTGCGAAACGCTCCCTCCGATCGCCGGCGATTGACCGGCGATAACAGACTGCATGTGTTTCAATTGCTCCGGAAATTGGATACTCAGCCAATCCTGTTTGTTTTGTCTGGGATTGAGAACGACGAAGTTCGGCCAAGCAGGCCAAACTACCGAATCGAGGTCTCCTTCGAAAAACTCGCACAGATCGAGCGTGGCCTTAGAGAAATCGCAGTTGCGGTAATAGGCGTTGGGTGTCTGCGATTCGCCTCGGACATGCCCGAAGCTGCAGCCGACGTAGGAGCCCTCGAATAAACACCGCTCGAACACAGCTTCGAGAAACCGCATGTTTGAAACTTCTTTCTGTGCGTTGATTCGACAGTTCAAGAAGTTAGCATCGATGATACTAAAGTTAGTGCTCCATATGTTTACAACACAATTTTGAAAAAAGGCGCGATTGTGAATGATATTCGGCGTATCGTGAGTGCCCAATTCGAGCGTCTCACCACGGATAACTCCGCCACTAATCTCTGTGCGATCGCTATTTATATTGTCTTCCATACAACTCGGCAACCGGTAGGTGGGACGCTATATTATCGTGAAACACATCTGAATGCCAAATGCACTTCGCTGCAGTCGACGTGCGCACATCGCAATTCACAGCCATCTCACATGAGTTAGTTACCATGAAATATTACCATTAGCGCGAAGGTGATTCGCTCTACTTATCCACCAGAATTTACCAACAATCTTGTGAGTTCAATCTCGGCGTTGTCTGCAACACCCGGCACTCTTCAGCAATAGTGGCGGCCGAAATGATAATCATGGTGGCAATGTTTCGAAATTGTAATTAGCCGCCACCGCAAGAGTTGCTTTAGCAGTCGCTAGAAGTTCACCAATTTCGTCTATAGCTCGACATTCAGCGCATGCGAAACACTTGCGCTCCGTTTCACGGACCCGACACTCCGGCGAGGATGGTGCGGAATTAGCAATCGGTCGTCTGAATGTGCAGCTTTGTCTAAATGTGAAGCCTTGGCGAATCTAGGCGGGTGTTCCGATGCTCGCCTTGAGATCGATCAATCGATTTAGTTGATCGAATGTCGCTGCTAGCTCTTCGCCATTGGCGTTCACCTTGATGGTGTCGCCTTCCTCCTGGCATTTCAGACCATAGGCACGTGCATAGCTGATGCATGCTTCTTTGTGGTTGGGTACCGTGATTGCCATGAAAGTCTTCGGGATAATTTCGAGCATGCGCCGAACTGGCTTTTTTTCAGTAAACGCTAGTCTTTCATCACGAATTACAGCGATACCAGCGCCATGCTCAAACGGAAGTTTGTAATACGCATCGAAACCTAGCTCGCCTACTGTGATGGCAGCAAAGATATCTGCGGCTGCTTCATTGATTGCAAATCCAAGAAATGGATCAACTTTGAAGTAAGCCGGAATGGAGAAAGCGCTAATACCATACTTTGTTCCGATTGATTCAATCGATTTTCTGAGCTGCAAGTTCTCTGGGGTCAATTTTTGGCTACTAGGATTATGCCATGTCCAAAACCAGGTGGTATCAGGGAATGCAAAAGTTCCAAGCGAAAGAGCTGTGAATTTTGCCGATCCTAGCTCTAGAGTTGCTGTTGAAATTGTGTAGTTCCAGCTATTTGCTTTACTTCCCTTTTTGCCACCAAGTAGTCCTTTTTTTCCACCACCAGCTTTCTTTTCAGAGACTTCGAGCCATTCTGCAAGGCGCATCTGTTTGTCGAAACTCATGCAGATATGTTGATTGAACAGACTGATTAGTTGGGGGCTCTCGTTTCTTCGATAGTTGTACCAGCTTGTGCTTGGCGGTAGCCATGGCAAAAACTGTGGGACTGCCGGAGCTGATTTACCTTTGAATTGTTCGAACTGAACTACATAATGCGAGATGTCTCCAGCCGCTTCGCGCTCGCCTTCTGGCATTGTGAACCAGTCTTGCGAGTAGACAGTTACCTTATATTCGCCATTCGCAATCGTCAGCCATCCTTCAGGATCGTCATCAGCTTCGTCCCATCCTTCGGCGCATGGTAAGTGCTCACCGTTGTCCCAATATAACCGCCCGTGGTGCACTTTGTAAAAGAAAGTATGCTGTGCCACCAGCGCTTTTTTCTCTGCGTCACTCAACGGTCGCTGTACGAATTTGAGCGTGAAGTTTCCTTTAGTGGCAGTTTGAAACGCAAACAGTGTACCGGCTTCAAACTCTTTATGAAAATCGGTCATGCTCCAATTTCCAGAGTCACTTTCTCTGTCTTTTAGCTGCGCACCATCGAAAAAGAAAAATGCTCCGACTTCCGTATTTAGTTGGTAAAGCTGTTCCATCACTAACGCCATTCTGTCTCTCCTTTCCAAGCCTTACGCCAATTGATCAAGTAGGTACCCATTTGCAATGAAACCAAAGCGAAATCTGAATCTGATTGCTGCGAAACACTCCATCAATCAAACTCATACCAGTAATCTAAGTCAGATTTGTGACGGAAACCGGACGAGGATGATCTCCAGTCGGCGCGTTTCCAAGTGCTCGCCCAGTCTATAACATGGAACCGCGGTGGGGGGACAATCACGAGACTTCAGTGCGGAAAACCGCACGAAATTCAATATCTATAGTTTTTTAGAACCAAAATGTTCACAACCAGAATGTACTGTGAAAGTTACCAACTCTGCTGCAGTTTCAACTACGATACGTGCGCTACTGCAGGTTTGTGTTACACGGCGATACCTCTCTAGTAAGAAGTCTAACAATGAGCACTGATAATCTATTCGAAGTTGCCCCCGAGGGCAGAACCTCTCCGTTCAATGCGTTGGAAAGTGCCGCTCCGAGCGCTCTTAAAGAGTTTCCGTTGATTCCTGAAAATCGGACCACGACTACCGATTTGAACAACGTTGGGTTGTACGATCCAAGCCAAACCCAGCCGTTTGCAATTACAGACGCTGGAGGTCGAGTTATAGCGACCGCGCCGGACGCGCGTAATGGAATTTATGATATCACCAATGGTAGCATTGGCTCGCCTGACGGTATGTTCCGAAGTCAAGGCTGCAGTGGTTGCGGATGCTCCGAGTATGTAGCGACCGGATGGAACCGGAGTCAATTCTTCGCAAGTAGAAATCAGTATGCGTATAGCGATGGCGATGATGACATTGGCGACGGCTATGACCCAAGTGATGGCGATGGCGGCGATGACTATTATCCTGATGATGATGGTGGTGGCTGTGACCCAGGCGGTGGTTGCGGACCCGGCGGATTCTTGCGTGGACTGTTATCAAGATTCGGCCGTGGCGGACTGCTGAGAGGTCTCTTTGGTGGCGGTGGCTGTGGTGGTGGAATGCGTTTCGGGCGATTCCTCGGGCGATTCTAATCCAACATATCTCTCCTATTCTCTTCTAAAGTACCGTTGAGGACTGTACATCAGTTCCCACATAACGGTACCGAAATAACTGTTGTTTGAAAAAAAGGAGTGAACCAGTCGGAGACGGCTTGGCAGACCGGGTTATTCGTTGGGCTTGTGCCAATCTCTGGTCTTTCTATGACGCTTTGCGTAGAAGCAGCTTCATTAGTTGACGGTTTAAGCACCTCTATCGGTGGCACTGTTTGCGTTCAAAGTATGCTGTTTTCCTATTAGTTTTTGCCGCAACTAGGTCAATCGGCATCGCAGCTGAAACGGGGACGTATTCCGTTGCGCTGCGATGACAACATCGGAGAGAAGTTGCTACAACCTCATGCAGTGAATCGCCGTGGCATCTATCGCGATCCCATTGCGTGTGGTGAATCGCTTTGTCAATGTTCGTGCTGATGTACTAAACTCTAATGTGTAAAACCAAACTTGATTGTCGTTAGCCATACACATGCAAATTCGCTTCCCAAAATCCCATTATCTTTTTTTGCTCGTTGCCCTGCTGTTGCTCGCTTATCCCGCCGAGGTGTTGTCGATGGAACCAGTCGTGGAAGCTGCTTCGCATAGCATCGAAGCTGACTCATTGTTGAATCACATTAAAGTGCTCGCATCGGACGAATTCGCAGGGCGTCTCCCTGGCTCTGTGGGAGAGGAGCGAACCGTCGATTATTTGAAAAAACAGTGTGAATTGTTTGGTTTATCGCCTGGCAACGGGCGGGGTGGTTTTTTTCAGAAGGTTCCTGTTTACGGTCTGAAGGCACAGCCTGAGCTGGCATTCGCTGGTGGTGACAAAGAGCTCAAGCTTTCATTTCCGGATGATTTCGTGGCGATGTCGCGCAATTTGAAGGGCAGTACTGCCATTGCTAACTCGGAAGTTGTCTTTGTCGGACATGGCATTATCGCCCCCGAGTATGGCTGGGACGACTATAAAGGTCTGGATGTGCGCGGCAAGACTTTGGTCATGTTGATAGGCGATCCATCGCGACCTAATCCGAAAGATCCATCCAAGTCGGACGACAGCTTCTTCCGTGGAAAGGCGCTTACCTATTACGGTCGCTGGACCTATAAGTACGAGATTGCATCAAAGCTTGGGGCCGCAGCCGTATTGATCGTACACGAGACAGAACCGGCTGGTTACGGCTACGATGTGGTTACCGCAAGCTGGGGACAGGAAAACTTTGATCTGGGCACTAACACCGAGCGCGTAAAAGTGGAAGGGTGGTTGTCGTCTGCATCGGCGCGTAAGCTCTTTAACATGGGCGGTATCTCCTTTGACGAGGTGAAGAGAAAAGCTCAATTGAATGATTTTTCACCGGTAACTTTTGGTGCAAAGATGAATGCCAATGTAAAATCTACTGTTCGAAAGTTTGAAACCAGCAACGTTGTTGCAATGCTTCCTGGCAGCGATCCAGAGTTAAAGAAGGAATGCCTCGTATACAGCGCACATTGGGACCATTTTGGGACCAAGCAGAACAAAGACGGATCCGTTGGTATCTTCCGCGGTGCCCTAGATAATGGCTCCGGTGTTGCTACGATACTAGAGATTGCTCGCGCCTACAGCAAGCTTGAGCATCGTCCGAAGCGTTCCGTCTATTTTCTCTTCACCACGCTCGAGGAGCGCGGACTGCTGGGAAGTCTTCATTATGTAGAGTCGCCACCCGTCCCGCTCGAAAAGACGTTGGCTGTCATCAATGTCGACGTCATGAATCTGTGGGGAAGAACCAAGGAGGTCGTGAGTATTGCGAAGGGGCATTCGACTCTCGATAATGTTCTTCTCAAATACGCGGCGCTGCAGGAAAGATCGGTCATATCAGACCCAGAGCCTGAGAAGGGTTATTTCTATCGCTCAGATCACCTCGAGTTCATCCGCCGAGGTGTGCCTGCAATGTTTTTCCTCCATCCGGGAGCTTCGTATATAGGCAAACCAGCCGACTACGGCACGAAGAAGCGGTTGGCATATGTACGAGACGATTATCACAAAGTGACCGACGAAGTAAAGTCGGATTGGGACCTGTCAGGTACGGTGGAAGACGCGCAGCTCCTATTTCAAGCTGGATTTGATGTTGCCAATGGAGAGGAAATGCCGCAATGGAGTGCGACATCGGAGTTCAAACGCGAGTCAAGTAAATCGAGTAACTAAACAGGCATAACTGGGGAAAGTTTGACGAAGATGTTCGATTCAAATCGAAAAAGATGTTCGAGCGTCAATTGCTTGGAGCACTGAGCAGGCACTTCTCTGTTCGCATGGAGACTTGGGTTTGTATGGACGCGCTTTCGGTCCGTCACCAGTTTTCAGACAAGTATCTACTTCCCTCAAACTACTCTAAGAGCATAAGCTTTTGAATGTATGAAAAATAGCCCGAAAATATGTCGTCAAAGGCATATCTGCGAAAGCTAGTTGACCAATGCTTTGACTCGCTTGATGTTTGCTTCTGTAGCTTCCATCCGCCCAACCTCACCGCGGTATGTGTGCCAGTCGTTGTTGGTATCTTTCATTTGCAAAAACAGAATCCACTTCGATCCTTTTTTCGGCATCAGACGCTCAGAGAAGTGGAAAGTCTCATCAACCAAACACGGAGACAAATCGTGCATGATGTATTTTACATCTGCTTTCTTTCCCGCTTCAATGAGGATTGCGGCATCCTTGCTGCCTTTCGGAGGTTGCTTCAGTATCGATTCGATCTTGTAAGTTGCTGTGATACCAGAGAAGTAAATGTCCTCATCCGATCGACCGGTAGCAGGTTGAAAGTCCTGGTACGAAGCAAGCACCACATGTGGGGATCGTGCTGCTTCTTCCACTGAAGCGCTAGGCATAGGCTTTGCAAATGCAACGTTCGCCCAAAATGCGCCCGCTATGGCCATCATGGTGATGCCTCTGTTCATGGAGCTCGCCTCCTACCAACAATTGAATCGTTTTGTATGACTACCATGGTACACGATGCGCTAAGAATGCTCCGAAAGTGGAAGAAACTGGCCTATAGCTCGGATGGCGCAGGCTCGATTGCCAGAATCGGATCCTTCCCGACCCAATCTTTGTTCCACAATACAGGCGTTTGCAAATTAGCTCGATCTCTCAGGACCTCTGATTCGACGAGAAATTTGAGCTGTCGATAGGCTTCGATAATTGTGGTTTTGTCTTTATTGACTTGCAGCGCTTCGATCAATCTGCGGGTGAACACGCTGTTTTCATAAGTCTTAGACTCCCACGAAACTTGCTCGGCAAGCGAGGAGCACAAAACCATCTGCCCGCTGCCGATGCTCAATTGCTCTGGAGCCATGCCGGCAATTCGGAATAGCGCTTTGCCGCCTTGAGCTGCGGCGCCAGAATGACAGACGTCCAGCACTAGTATTACCCGATCGGATTTGACTTGCTCCTTAATCATCTTGGTCAACCACTGCATTGGAATTCCCGTTCCGAGGAGGCTATTTTTGTTGGTATCATGCGCGACCAAGAAATTGACGCCGCCGGCGGCATCCATAGAACTGCTTCCGTGGCTCGATATGTAGACCAGCACTAGATCATCTTTTTTCGCGACCTTGCCCAGCCACTTATCGCCGAGCATCCCGATTATGTCTTCTCGGGTCGCTTGCTCGTTGGTCAGTAGCTTGACGTGGTCGGCTTTAAACCGCTGGTTAGAAACCAAGAAATTGCTGAAATCGGTCGCGTCTTTCGCGGCATATTTGAGATTGATTGAAGGGTCTTTGAAGTTGCTCACACCGATTGCTAGGGCCCATTTGTCTTTGATAGGGCGGTCCGCGCTGCCATCGAAACTGACTGGGATTTGCACTGCCTGTTGTTGCACTACAGAGCTGCCGGGAAGCTTTGCTCGTATGTTATTAGCTCGCTCTGTCAGCGGGGCCGCCTGAGCGCTTTGACCTTGAGAGTCCAGCACATTCGCAAGTGAGAACAGGTCTGCTGCTACTTGTGGTGCGCTGTCTCCGTAAAGTTTTTCGTCGATCGACAGTGCTTTATTGAGATATTCCTTTGCTAAATCGAATTGCTTCTGCTTCAGGTAGATGTCGCCCAGATCTCGGGCACTGTCGGCGGTGACTGCATGATCCTGACCTAGTACACGCTCTGCGAGTTGCAGAGCTGTCTTGAATTGAGGTTCTGCCTCATCGAGTCTACCTTCGCGCATGTACAAGTAACCAAGGTCACGCGCGATAACCGACCGATCGGGATGGTCTGGACCAGTCAAGCTATTAACCACCTCGAGCGAAGTTTTTAACCTTGATTCAGATTCTTTGTAGTCGCCTTGTTCCAGTTTGACTCGGGATAGACTTCGCATTATATCTGCCACTTCAAGGTTATTGGCACCTAATGTGGTACTGGCGGTCGCCAACGCTTTCTCGAGTAGCTCAGCCGCTTCTTTGTATTGACCGTCTTGCCGTTTGATGTTTCCTAAAGCGGCTTTGGCCCTCGCTACGAAGACGTTGTCTTGTCCGTTGTATAGAACCTCTTCGGTCTTAATAGCCTTGGCTGCTACCTCTTCCGCGTCTTTATACTTCCCTTCGTCACAAAGAACACTCGCTAGTTTAATTTGCAGTTTCGCGACTTCTGGATGCTCCTCGGTAAATGTGAGAGTCATTACCTCGAGCGCTTCTCTTAGGATTCTTTCGGCTTCGGCATACTTCGATTGCTTACAGTAAGCGTCTGAGAGCGCTATGAGTGTGAAAGCGTAATACGCATGATTTTTGCCGAATATGCGAGCGCAAGTATCCACTGATTGCTTGTAATAGTTCTCCGAATCTGCGTATTGTCCTTTCAATAAGGCATTGAATCCGGTATTAAAACGACAGTATGGAATTGCTAGAGTCTTGCTGTAACCCTTGTTCTTAGACATTGCGATGGCTCTTTGAAGATAGGGTTGAGCTTCATCAAGTTTTCCCCATTCCAAATAGAGCCGACAGAGATTATTCACCGGTAAATAGGGCGTCGACCCGCCTAGAGCGTCAGCCTTTTGCCAATAGGTTTGCGCTTTAGAATAGTCACCGCGGTCCATGTAGAGAGTCCCCATGTCATTGAGGATTGTGGGCGTTATGAAGTCTCGTTTTAGCTTCTCGCTATGCGAGAGAGCGAGATTATACGTTTTTTCGGCTTCATCGAACCGTCCGAGGCAGCGCAAGCACTCAGCCAGTCCGAGATATCCGACGGCTCGTTCGTCGTGGGAAAACTTCCCTTCTTTGTCGGCAGCTTCATTTGCTTGTCGGTAGAAGCGGAGTGCCATCCGGTAGTTGCCGTTGTTATATTCCTGAAGTCCACGTGAGCCTGCTCTAATAGCTATGTCGCGCTGCGCATTGGCTGGATTTGCGCAGGTCAATGTGACGATGATGAAAAACAGAAATGCCACTCGGAAAGTCATGAATTTCTAAACTCCTGATAGTAGCTAGGAACGATCCGTGACAATCAGACTTCAGTTACCGCGCAGGCTGATCGTCGATGTGCAAATTTATTTTGTTGGCGGCTTCTTGAAGCTGTAGTCCAGAAGAGAGGATTCTGACTCCATGGTCGCGGCTTTTGCTGCGGTTTTGACCAGACCAATATAATTGGCATACCAGTAGGTCATGTTAACTGGCTGTCCACCCTGGGTCCCGGTGACTTGCACCTTCATTGCTTGAAACTTTCCGGCCGGAGTTACGACTTCCTCGGGTCCAGAGACTGTAGATACGTTGTCTATGTCGATGCCCATGTTGCCCTTGCCTTTCCATGGCCAGGTCTCATCTTTCTTTGGCGGATTTGTGAGCAACACGCGCTCCGGGGTGAATTGCACCTTCATGTTTTCATCGTCACCATATTGTTCTCGGTGCCAGACAACTTTTCCTTTTTGCTTGATGTACCATTCGTGAATCGTCTTCATGGCTGGCCCGGTGGTATCAAGCTTCCAGTGGATGGACTCATCGGGCTGCTTTTCGGCGCTGATGACCTGAATTTTGAAATCGTCAGGTCTTTTGTCCATCGGTTTTCCGTTGAGGTTGTATGTGGTGAATGTGTACTTCCACCACCACTCAATCGGCTTGCCTTCTGCATCTTTGATTCGCAAAGGGTAGTAGTCCGGCGGTGGTGGCTCTTTCTTTCTAACCGCCTGCTTCGGTGCTGCATTTGCGCTTGTGATTGTGGATAGTGCCACAAGCGAGACAATTAGTTTTTTGATCATCACTTTGCTACTCAAATCTGTGCCTGCTTCCAAACGGAACCACATTTTAAGCGGTTATTGCCGCGTTTGCCGGAAAAGCTATTAATCTTTTGGCGGCGACGCCTCCGTCTGGGCGGGCAAATCGTCGAGATGTCCGGTATTAGTGCAAGATGGTGAGTGTCGGCAAATTGGTTTGGTGGAACCTCTCGATGATAGCGATTCGTCTGGGGCGGCGCTTTGTTTCTTGATGGTATCCGGATCTATTTCTCCGTAACTTTGTGACGATTCTAGCAACTGTAGCGGTCGTGGAGGCTGGTTAGCAGCTGTATCTCTCGACCTCTCAGTTTACGGCAACGTACCGAAATTGAAGAAAAATACGATTGTCTGGTCTTGAACTAGTAAGATTTGATCACTCTCGTACGCTCTAGATCCAGTGGTGTTTTCGCCAGTTAGAATCTTGTTGAGCTCGGTTGTCGAGAGCTGTATGGTTCGTGTCAGGAGCAAGCAATGAAGTTACATGCCGATCGACCAGCGAGACACGTTGACGCCGTACTTATTGGCGCAGGAATTATGAGTGCCACTCTGGCTGTATTTCTCAAAGAACTGCAGCCTAACATGACTATAGAAATTTTTGAGAAGTTGGAATTGGCTGCAGAAGAGAGTTCTAACGCGTGGAACAATGCCGGTACCGGCCATGCTGCGCTCTGTGAGTTGAACTACACCCCGGAGAAGGATGGTGTCATCCAAATCGGCAAGGCTCTTGAAGTGAACACAGAATTCGACGTCTCTCGCCAGTTTTGGGCTTACCTAGTCGCGAGCGGTGCTATCAAGGATCCTAAATCCTTTATTCATCCAGTTCCACATATAAGCTTCGTGCGTGGCGATGATGTCAGTTTCCTTAAGAGAAGGTTTGACGCGCTCTCCTCCCATCATTGCTATCAGGGGATGAAATTCAGCAATGACAGTAGGGAAATTGAGGAATGGATTCCGCTTGTCATGGAAGGTCGTAACCCCAACGACGTAGTAGCTGCGACTCGGATGGAAACTGGAACTGATGTCGATTACGGATCGCTTACTCGGCTGCTACTTTCTTCGCTGATTGAGAAGGATGGTTTTTCGATCCACTATTCGCAGCGAGTCAACGATTTGGATCGTGAAGGCAACGAGTGGCGTGTAAAGCTCAGGCACGAAGAGACAGGTGAACGCCAGGACGTAATCGCCAAGTTCGTCTTCATTGGTGCCGGCGGTGGATCGCTGCATTTATTGCACAAGTCCACGATACCGGAAGCCCGAGGCTACGCCGGGTTTCCCGTGGGCGGACTCTGGCTGCGATGCGACAATCCCGCGCACACGTCACGCCATCATGCGAAGGTGTATGGTAAAGCTGCAATAGGATCGCCACCAATGTCGGTGCCTCACCTGGACACTCGATATATTGATGGTGACGTCTCACTGCTATTTGGTCCGTATGCCGGTTTTTCTACCAAGTTCCTCAAGCATGGATCTTATCTCGACCTCTTCACTTCAATTGACCCTGATAACTTATTGCCACTACTGGCAGTGGGACGAGATAATGTCGCATTAACTGAATATCTAATCGGGCAGGTGTTGGAATCCGATGAAGAGAGATTCATGGCTCTTCGTGAATACTTTCCTAATGCTCGCCCCAGGGACTGGAGGCTTGCAGTTGCTGGTCAGCGTGTTCAGATTGTGAAACAAGACCCAACCCATGGTGGCATATTGCAGTTCGGTACCGAAGTGGTGAACGCTTCAGATGGTTCGCTCGCGTCGTTACTCGGGGCTTCTCCTGGTGCTTCCACGGCTGCGTGGATAATGCTTGATGTTCTTGAGCGCTGCTTCAAGAAAGAAATGAACAATGGTTGGTTGAATCGAATAACCAACATCATTCCATCATTCGGAAAATCGCTTGCAGATGATCCGCAACTGTGTCGAAAGGTTCGCTCGGAGACAGCAGCGGTACTTGGTGTGAATGATATTAATTGAGCTGGTCGGACGACCCCTTAACGCCGGACAGCCATTGTGTAGCCGTCAGGAGCGTTCCGCAAAGACTCCTGATACTCGTCTATGGTGCTGCGGCTCCGGATGCCACCATACATGCCATCGGAATTTCTACATGACTATCGACCAAATATTCTTCGGCAGCTTTTGTGATGGCAGCCTTCACCGCTTGGAAGTGTTCGAATTTTTGAGCGCGAAGTAGACCGCCGGTTCTCGGGGCGCCACCGTAAAAAGCGGTGAAGAGATCATCGACTGAGCCGAGTCTCCAGGTCATGTGTACCTTTTGTGTCTCGATTCTGTGGAAGCCAGATTCGTTTAGGATGCGCTCACATTCAGTGGAATTTCCGAAGCGAAAGAAGGGAGGACCGGGAGGAATCGGCACATTTGCGTCGCCATGGTCTCTTATTGCGTTTAAAACCAATCCAAAGGCCGCCGATTCGACTGGGTCTGTCCATGCGCTGAAAGCAAAGCGGGAGGTTGCATTCTTTTTGATGACTCGGTGGGCTTCCTTTATAGCGTCTTCTGGTGAATCGAGATGGAGTATTCCAAAATTCATGCAGGCTGCATCGAATGTGTCGTCTGCGAATTGTAATTTGTGGGCGTCGCCTTCTTGGAATTGTATGTCGGGATGAAGTCGGCTTGCATTCACAACCATGACCGATGAAAAATCGATGGCTGTTACCTTCATTGAGCGATCTGCCAATTCCCGAGCCACATAACCTGGACCCGAGGCAATGTCGAGTACGGACATTCCAGACTTCAATTGGAGCGCGTCAATAAGAGGCTTAATCGACTGAGTTGTTAAAGCACCAAAATAGTCGTGGTAGCCATCGGCGACTTGCTGCCACCCTTCATGCTCAAACTCATGGAATGTCTTTGTTGTCTCGACCACTGCTCAACTCCACTTGTACTGATCTGGAGAGTGTATGATAGCCGAGACGCTAATCGGTGTCCTTAGATAACTTTTTGATTCTCTCTTTCACCTGACTGAGTAATTCCGGTGTGTAGATATAGGCACCATCGGTCTCCCTGTAGACACCGCTGGTGGTGCAGCTGAATGCCGTAATAAGCTGCTCGCCAATCGGAGGAATGCGCATCACAGAATATGAAGGGCGCTGACAATATCCGGCTAGTCGGCGAGAAGCGCGTGACACAGTGATTAGAGGAGCGTACTTTTGCCTGTCCCCTCGTATCACGTCAATCACTCTCGCTTCATACACAATTGGTTTGTTTTTGTCTGGCTCACCTTTCTCGAGAAGGCGTTCGACCTTTATATACACGATGTCGAAATTTGTCTCCTCAATCAGGGGTGGTCTCCGACACGCTCCTGCGAAACAAGGTTGGTTTGCTCCTTGCAAGATAATTAGCAGCAAAGCTATGGCAGGCAGTCTATTCAAATGTAGTATCTTGATTATTGAAGTTTTCACAATCAACACCCGTTTGATACGAACCAAGAATGTAGTCTAACTCCGGAATCGCAGTTTTTTTAGGCTAAAAACCCTATAATCACGACAACTCGTGATGGATGGCACTCCGTGTTCTACCGAGGGAGAGTCGTTGGAGAGCGGCTACCAGAGGGACTGTTCTCGCGGTTATGGTATCAGTGGTAGTGTCTAAAACAGTGAAATTGTATTTTTGTGTTTTAGAATTATAATTCGTGCAAAATAGTAATCAATACTGCGTCTTTAAGTGGTGCATAAGTGCGAGGTTTGTCGCGGTCTCCGTGAGAACGCGTATGAAACTGCGTCTTGTACGATTTTTGTTGGTTCTGGATATAGATGACCACGTTGCCGATTCGGACGGAGTATCATGCTCTTTTGAAGAAGGCTTTTGATGATTGGACTGCGGAGCATTTCAAGAAAGCTCTGAACTTGGAGCTGCAGGTCAGGGACGAGAACATGAAGACTCTGGTCAATAGCTATTCGCAATAGCTGTGCTCGGGCGTAACAAAGAAGCCGCAGAGGTTGAGCAGCGCTTGACCAGGTGAACACCCAACTATATTCAAACTGGTTGTAGCTCCCATCAACAACTAGGAAAAACCCTCCTTGAAATGATCGGCCGTCCGAACTAAAGTAACAGAGGCGGACCTTTGTCCGTCTACGCCCGAACTTACTACATTACTAACACACCGCTCCGAACGGAAGAACCTGGAAGGGTAATCTGCGCGCGTCTTCGCATTGCTTTGTCGATGCGATGATTACTGCCGGCCGGAGCTGCGGATTGAGGTTTCAATAATGAACACACTTCATAAAGAACAACTCGAGAAGCTTGAACGCATGTTGGATGGACCGGCATCGCAAGCGGCGGACCAGAACAATAACTCTGGTGCAAAGGACAACTCGCTTTTGTATATTCGAATGTTGTCTCTGACAGCAATTGGATTTGCGGCGTTCACTGTTTTCTATTCACAGGGTTACAACTTGCTCGTCTGTGCCACGCTTCTGATGACGCTGGGCGTGTTGTACATGGTGGTTAAACGCAAGGAGCTGCGAATACGTGGAATGTCTGGGTTGAAAGCCTGGTTGCCTGAAGGCAACACTTTCAAAATCCTCGGAACGCTGGCAGTGTTCGGTGTCGGATATGTTGCGGCAATTGCTCCTCAGGAGATTGAAAAGCTTAAGAACTCAACTCCTCAGCTCTCAAATTCTCTTCCCAACCTTTCTTTCTCTCATACCAACAGTGATGCATTCGCTCCAGATGCTCACTTGGGCACCACCGAAGTCGGACCTAAAATCTCAGGGTTATCTTTGGAAAAATCCTTGATCACTGGTCACGTCGACGCCAACTCCCTAACCTCGGCTCTCTACTGGAACATAACCTTCAACAACACTAACGGTAGCCCCCAGGAAGCACGAGCACGCCTCGTATTGCCCGAGGGTGCCACCGTCTCGCGCGCTACCTTGTGGGTTAACGGAGTCGCACAAGAAGCGGCATTCGACGCGACTTCGAAAGTGCAAAGCGCGTACCAGTGGATTGTACAGAGGGGTCGCGATCCGCTTCTTATAACTCAAACAGAAGAAGGCGAAGTCTTCGTTCAAGCCTATCCTGTTCCTGCGCACGGTACGATGCAGCTTCGCATAGGCATTACGGCTCCATTACAAGCGCAATCTCGAACAGACTTCGAGCTCATGGCACCGCACATAGTGTCGTCTAACTTCGAGCTCAAAGATCTTGTCAGCGCTGTCAAATTGGAAAGCAATGCCAAGATAGACTCGAATCTCGACGGTGAAAAGGTCAAAGACCGGCGCGCTAAGTCGATTCTCACAATGGACCTGAAGTCTTCCGATCAAGAGAACGCAAAATTCGCGATTCATAGAGCACGACCGTTCGAGCTCTTCGCCACCCGTGCAACTCACTCAGCAGAAAGGAGTTTTATCGTAGAAAGGCTGATTGAGACCAACTCCGGTAATCTCGAACTAACAACGGAGAAGACCCAAGCTTTGCCAACAGTGCAAGTTGCATATGATTTCCCCACGGCGAGCCGCGTTTCGACGCTCTGGGCAATGCAAGAAGCGCAGAAGTGCGTGGACAATGGTGACACAGTCACTGCCGGACAGCTCGGTGCTGCCTACAGAATCGTCACCGCGGCGACCGGAGCAACCGTCCTCGAAAGCCAAAGCGACTACGACCACAATGGACTCGATCGCAATTTCTATAGAGTTGTGTCGGCTAATACCGCTCAGAACTATACGGGAAGCCAGACTCAACAATTCGCCGCTGGCTCCGCACCAGCGCTTCAGGGGGCTACCAACGGCACAATTGGACCACAGGGTGCCGACGCTACATCGATCATGGGAGTCAATTCCGCCGGCACAGTGCGAGTAAACAATCTTGCCAATGCCGAGTGGCTCGTCAACCAAATGGGTCTTTGTCTGACGTGGTTCTTCCTTGGTGTTGCCGCTATCTTCTTGGGCAAGAGCTTTACCGGAAATGCTTTGTCTAAATCGAAGAATACGATTGCCGGAGCTTCTGCTCTGATGATCGCCTTAACTGTGACGTGCACATTGTCCTGGTTGATAAGCTCGCTCCGCGACGCCAACTTCTTCAGCTAAATCACAAGCAGAACAATGTTTGATAGATGAGAGCAAGAGCCGGGTTATCCCGGCTCTTATTCGTTTTCAATAGCCACCAAATTTTCTACAGCACGGCTATTGTCAAGTGGTGCTGTGTATCGTCTTCAAGGCACCATGTTCGATGATAATGCAGACTGGATGCGGGACCGACGATGGAATGCCGCTTTGGCTTCTGGCTATTGAAAGCTCTGATGAAGCAAGCTACGCTAACATCTTCTAACTGTGAGGAAATGGTGTGCGGTTGTGCGGAGTTAAACCTTTAAGATCAGACGACCTTTAGCTATTGATCTGCTCCGCAACATTTTTCTGGGGGATAATTTTATCCGACATTTAGAAAGAACTTTCCTACTAGAAGCGAGCACCTAAAGAGTTTTCGAGACACGACTCGAGCGCGATAGGCTTTGGAATTCTCAATCAGCAGGAGACTAAGAGCCGAATATCTGAGAAAGTAGTACTTCAACAGGGGATGGCGAGGTCATGCAATTGAATTTAGTGATGAGTCTAATAATGACACTGTTGACGGTGCTCATTTCGATCGCTGGACTTCTCGTGTTCAGAAAAAAGCTGGAAGCCGAAGAGCTAAAGGAACAGCATGAAGTAACTGATCCGTACTCACAGTTTGTTGGGATGCTGTTTGCTGTACTTCTCGGATTTATGGTTGCTGACGCGATGAGCCGATTTGGTGCTGCTCGTCAGACGGTTCAGCTAGAGGCATCCGGTGTTGCCAATGTATTTCGCACGGCTGAAGGCCTTCCTGAGGACTATAGAAAGAGTGTTCGAGCGCTGTGTCTGGATTATTGCAAAGTAGTTGTAGAAGACGAGTGGCCAAAGCTGAAAGTGAAAAAGACCAGCGACAAGGCGTGGCAGGTTTATACCAAGTTGTGGAAGTGCTGCTCTGACTATGAGCCGGTCTCAGCTAAGCAGACGAATGCTCAAGCTGCCATGCTTGCTGCGATGAGTTCGGTCGGAGACAGTCGAAGAATCAGGGCCGATGCTTTGCATAATGGTATGCCGATTGTTCTTTGGGTTATCTTGTTCATTGGTGGTATATCCACGATTGTTTTTACGTACTTTTTCACCACTAGGCGAGTAGAGATGCAGATCGCCATGGTCAGCATCGTGAGCATAGTCATCTGTTTGAACATTTTCCTTCTGTCTGCATATGACGATCCATTCTCTGGAGATGTAATGATCACATCATCGATCTTCGAAACGCAGATAAAGCTGTTCGAATCAGAATTGACTCAAGGCAATACGGATTCGTTGCATGTTGAGGAATAAAAGATCTACGGTGCAACGCTTATAGCCTGCGCCTAAACCATTGCGTCAGTCTTTGCACAAGGTCGTCAGTTCTTTCTCATCGGTGTCGAGCACAAACACCGCTAGCAACTTTGCCGGCTTCGTTTTGCTCGCATTCTTGCTGACTCCATGCTTATCGCCTGGCATCTCCGAGAAGTTTTGCCCTTTCTGGTATGTGGTCACTGGACCATCATTTACTTGGCTTGTTATGGCGCCCTCGAGGACTGTCGCATAGACAAAAGCCGATTTTGGATGCGTATGACAGGGTGTAAAACCTCCCGGTCCGTACTCCACCAGAACACCTTTCATAGTCTTGCCGGGTACGTTCGGCAAAGCATGATCGAACACGATCGAGACTTTTGTATCATCGCTGCTAAGCGTTGCAGACGAGCCTTTGCTGACTGGGGCTTTCTTTGCCTTGGGGCTATCCTTTGCTTGTGTCGCAGTCACTATGGTTGTCGCGAGGATTAGTGCTAGAGCACCACATTTAATATCAATTCTTTTCATTTTGACTTTCCTGTCTAGATAGTAACTGTTTCTCTTATAGTCTTCAGCCACCGCCGAGTACCACTATCTTCATGTCAACATCTCCTTGACTAGAGGTAGAGAACTTCGTAGCTTCGCCTGACAACAGTTGTAGTGTCTGGCGTTTATAAATTGCCCGACAAAGTCTATCGTTACCACAGGCGTCTGTCTAGTACACAATGATGCTAGCTCGAAGTTCTTGGCACCAGCTGCAGTGGCGTTAGTGGTGGCTTGGTGTGTCTTGTATTGGTTTCGTTCAGATCGATTTATGCGACGAGGTCAGATGTGCAGAACTTGCACTTTGTCGCTCCCGTCGGTACAGTCTCGAGACACCTATCGCACGCTTTAGTTGAAGGAGGTGCTTCCTTCGGCAGCAGTTTATTTGTAATCGCATATACAACGAACGAGATAATCACGAAGTCCACGATAGCTCCAATGAAATGCCCGTACTTGATTGCGTTAACCGTAACCTTTCCATCTGCATCTGTTGCTTTGGATAGCTCGATCTGTGCTTGTCGCCAGTCTCCTGGCGGCATCACAAGCGCAATAGGTGGCATAAGGAGATCGTCGACAACAGCGGTTACTACCTTGCTTGTTGCGGCACCAATAATGACACCAATTGCAAGAGCAAGTGCATTCGTTTTGAACAAGAAAGTAGTGAAGTCTTTAAGCATGAAGAGCCTCGGTAGTGAGTCGGTAAGACGTGGATTTTGGAGTAGTCGAAGAGGCGTTTGATACGCTCCTCACTGCCTTGCGGCAATGGTACCTGTCGAAGTCCCTCAAATCGAATCAAGGCACTCCTTAATCTCTGTTCTAGATAGGAGTTCGTTGAGCGTCAGCTTCGATTTTTGGATACGGGAGAGGATCATGCCGCAGGAAATCCATTGCTCTTCATCGGTCAGTCCGAGGTTTCCGTCGATGAGCTTGATCTCGTTACCCAGGCTGTCGAGCTCCTGGGTTGCATCATTCATCGGTGGTTTTCTCATCGATTCAACGATGTCGAGGACCAGCTTTTGCCTCTCATCGAGCGTGCTCTGAAGTTTGAAACCAATGTAGCTGCTTTTGTCAGCAATCATTTTTGCGTAAACTTGCTCCAGCCAAAGATCGAACTCTGAGCCGAAATTGCAGTTTTGTAGAATCGTTCGCAGATTGTCTTCGGTCACGATGCTGGGAGTTGTCGCGCCTGGATACAAGTAGCTCTCCGGTTGACCCGCGAGCATCTTAGAAAAATTCCTATAGTATGCCCAGCAGTTTTCGCGGCCGAGTTGTTGCGATAAGGCGGCATTGCGTGCCGACAAATCTCTGAGCAGGGCGGCTCGAATGACGAACACTTCGTGAACGTTGTCTGAACATTCAGCGACTTCGTTCAACTTCTTCTGCACGCCGACGTGTTCGCCTTTGTCAATCAAAAGTCCAACGATGCGGTTGGACGATGCTTCAACTACGCTATCCCCGGACACCCAATAATGCTCGGAGTTCGGTGCGAGTTTATCAAAGTTGGCTGCCCAAGTGGGATCGCCGGGAATCGGCTGAGCATAAGCCATCAGCGTTGTATCGTCCCACGACCAACTTCTGACTTCCTGACGTAATTGATCTCCATAGCTTCCCTGCTTCAATGCGCTGACGAATTGGCTTGCCAGCCCAGCTCCCAGGCTATGGCCGGTCACGTAGATGTGTTTTGGCGCCGGGTACTTCTGCTCAAGGTACTTGCAGCAAGCGGTGATCGGTCCGAGCATTGTTGGTAGTGACTCTGAAAATCCTTCGGTTACTTTGCCAACTTTGCTGATCAATGGTTGCGCAACCTGCTTTGAGCTACGAAGATCTGTGATCCAGTCAGGATTGCCTTTAGCATCTCCGATTATGTCTTGCGCTCGCCAAACCGTCTTGCTGAGAGCTGAACCGCTCCGGCTTCCGCGAAAGACAATGTGTGCATCGTAACCTTCAGATGTTTTTTGCATCAGGACGAAACCCATAAGGCTCCATGACGGGTCAGAGTTGCTAGCGATTCCCGTCCCACCTTCGAATACGATCAGGTGATCCTCTCCGCTCGGATACTGGTGAATTTGAAAGCGCTCGACGTCGCTGTATGGAAAGCTTGTCGGCTTCGATCTATAGCGAACGCCCTCAATCATTTTTATGTTGTTGGTGATATAAGCAGGGGCGAGTACTGCGAGGAGCCTCTCTCCGTCCCGATTGAATGTCGGGGTTCGTGCATCGATACGCCTGTAGTTCGTCAATATAGGATCGAGATTGAGATTACTATTTCCCCAGCGACGGGCGGCGTTTGGTCCGCTGTAAAATCCCTGTGCTTGCGTATCGTCGTTCGTCGCTAAGCTGCCGAGTCTGTTGGCGTACTCATGTGTAAAACGGCAAATGTTGTCGCGTCGGTCGCTGCCGACGCGGGACATGATGTCGTACCAGGGATCTAGAGGCAAGCAGATTGATTGATGGTAAAACTGATACGCAAGTGTGCACAGGTCTAGATTGACTATAGCCTGTGGAATGGCCTCTCGATCCGAGCTGGTATCGCCGGCGATGGCGGGCGATACGAACAACATTACTATTGCCGTCCACATGAAGATGGCGGCGCATTTTAACTTGGCGACTTCTTGCAATCGGCTGCTTGAGAACATTGAATTCTTCCGTATTTGGCAGGAGGTATTATATACGGTCTCGTATCTTGACTTGACGAAGTTGCTATCTAGATGGCTCCGGGACACGAAATCGCAGACGTCGAGTCTCGAACGATTATTGTTTTTATTGTTAATCAAGAAGATGGTCGTTGTGCAACCGATTGCACGAAGCATTCTAGGAGGGTCTGGGTCCCGACACGGCGAAGAGCAAGGTTCGTTCGAATTGCTTCCAGAAAGGCTGATGGATGTGCGGAACTCCTCAAACAGTTCAGTGAGGGGTGGCACCCAAAATTGGCGCCTGGTTGCATCTTTAGAACCGTTGCATGGACTTTTCGGAACGGAAAGCAATTCGCTCGTGGGTCTGGAAACGAACATTCCGTCAGCAGCGGGTCAGGGTCATGATGCATCTGGTAAAAGAGCGGTTAAAACCTGCTCCGCCCTCCTAAATTGGTCGAGCATTCGAGTATAGTGGGATATATAGCCGCTCGATTCCGAAGATTTAGAAGACAACCATGTCCACAGCCATAAGTAAGATCTCGTTTCGCTTTCCTAGCCGGTTGCTGGTGGCGGCCGCTGTGGGCGTCATGGGCTTTTTGTGGTTTCATCCCTTCGTCCCGTCTGAGCCTGGCGAGATTGTCCCTTGTCGCATTGGTAGCTACTGGATATACGACAGCGTCACGCGCGAGCAGGTGGACGAGAAGGCTCCACAGACGGTGACAACGAAGTTAAAACTTACTGTGATAGATGCCATACGAAGACCCGGTATTGATACCTCGCTCATTGAGCGAAGAGATCTGTCAGGGCGCGAGCCTGTGAGCTATAACGTTCGCCTCGTTTTCGATAACAATCGGTATTATGAATACGACTTATCTGATGAAGAGCGACTGGATACGTGGTCCAAACTGAAGAACCTCGTAGCCGCGGGAAAACGTCCCGACACACCCGAAGAGAGCAGTCTACAGATGGTCCTTCCGGGCAAGGTCGGAACCAAATGGGACGAAGAGAGCACGCCAGGTCGAAAAGACAATATGTACTGCTGGTACGTTGAATCGACGCGCGCGCTGCCTGCGTCGACTGAGATTGCTGGTGTACATTTTCCTCAGAGCACAACTGAATATACGGTTGCCTTCAGAACTTGCCCCGATCATCAGATACGGAAGTTTGTGCCGGGAATCGGTTTCATTGATACGCAGTACAGGCACCATGGTACCATCTGCGATTCCGATGAGCACCTGGTGGAATTTCACGGCGGCTAATAGCAGTTGCGCGCCAGCTCTCTCTATCTCTATTGAGATACCTTGTTTTGGTGCCGGCTCAGCGCATCAAGCTGTCTTGGACGAAAAAGCTTCCAGTCTGGAAAGCGAAGCATATATAATGCTTATATTGTAACTATTTTGAGCCTATGAACAAGAAAATTCTATTCCTTTGCACCGGTAACTACTACCGCAGCAGATTTGCCGAAGAGATTTTCAATCGCAAGGCTTCTGCACTGAGCATTCCATATTTCTCCGATTCGGCCGCGCTAGCCCTTGAGCGTGGTACTGAAAATATTGGTCCCATCTCGCGCTTCGCAATAGAAGCTTTGAGATTGAGAGGCATAGAGCTTGGGGATCCTATAAGGTTTCCAAAGCCAGTAGCCATCGGTGATTTCGAATCCGCATTCTTGATAATCGCTATGAGTCAATGTGAGCACCATCCAATGGTCACCGAGCGACACCCCGACTGGATGCAACAAATCACATATTGGGAAGTAGCCGATATTGAGTTCGTCTCGCCAGATATTGCTTTGGCTAAGATCGAAAGTGAGGTCGATGCATTGATCAAATCTCTGGGCTAAACTGCGCGGCATTTTTGAATTAGCGCGTATATCGTCGATAGATTTAAAACTTGATGGCATATGCGGTGGTGCGCCGAATGTTTCGAGACTGGCTTACGAATATTCTTTGCCGGATATTCGTACGACTAGTTTGAATCCGATACAAAAAAGTTTCTAGGGCACTACATAAATCCCTTTCCATATGAATTGGAGAGGCAACTCAGAGGGTGCCGGTTCGAATTCTCTCTTCGTCATCGCAATAACAAAATCGCTGTTCGGCTTTCCTTTGGGGTTTAAAGCCCACTCCTGCAGACGATGATAGAGGTAGATAAGACGGGTGGAATGGTTGAGCCCCCATCTTTCTACTTTTTTGTCGAGTTTTCTCGAGAGGCGAATTTTTGAAACGTATCTAGAAGCGCCAGAACTCGCCCCTTTCTTCTGCTTCGGTGAAAGCTGGCTCTTCCTTTTGGCTGGATTTCGCTGCGTCTTTGCCAATGACAATTTTCTCGGTGTTGTACTTGGAGTGACCGCTCTTAGAATTCGCAGATGAAGGCGTTGTTGGTCTTGACGTACCCGTATACTTGGCCGGGCTGTGCACCGTATCTGGTTCCGTCGACGAAGATTGGTAGGCTGAATCCGAACGTTGCTGTTGTGGTGGCATCAAGGCAAAACATGTTCCAATCATTACCACCACGAGGATTGTCGCGGCGATAGTCATAACCTTCTTTTTACTGCGTTTTGATGCCACTGGGCAGGCTGACGTCATGAACTTTCCGTCTTGACGCTCGTACAACACGAAAGTTTTGCGATTCTCTCGTTTGAAAATGATGGTCTTCGCTTCTGCTTCGTCGACATCTTCAAAATCGTAGACATTTGATTGGCATGTGGTGCATATCTTTAAGCGATCCGTGCCTTCATCGTCGTCCCAACTAAAAGGACACCCGGCAATTTTTTTCTTTGCAGTGACAGGAGTAATCTGCTTGGTTGGCTCCAACAGCCGCTGTGCAACCACTTTTTCTAATCTTTCTATTTTTCTAGCGCTAAAACGCGCGCTCGCTTCGATAATCATGTTCCTGTCCAGCAGCGTTTTTGCAACGAACTGTTGGGATGGACGTTGTTTTGCCAGGCTGCCACTATCCGGATTTCTGATTGGTGACGACGATTTCTTCGCGGGAGGTGCGACGTCAGAACCAGTACCAAGCATTGTTTTGGCGACTCGTTTGATCGACTTGCCGGTCGTCTTCTTAGAGGATATTTGCTCTGGTGTCTTGAATATTGGCTTCTTTATTGATTTTTCTGAAGCCTTCATCGAGGGTTGTTTTGGTGAGGATTTCGTGTGCGGCTTTGGAGACAATGCCTGGCCCATGTCTATCGGCATTTCGCTTTCAAGCAGAGTCTTCGCGATTGGTTCTAGCTGACTGCTTGATGAAGATTGATCCGCGCCGCTCTTGGTGCTGCTTTTATCGGGCGCTTTACCTACTGCTTCCGCCAATTTCTTTGCCAGGTTTTCTGGATTGAAGCTCTCAAGCGTTCTGGCAAGGCGTCTTGCGCGAACCTTTTGCTCCGGTTTTGACGTCGACTCATCCTTGTCGGTGCTCATAAAACCCCTTAAAACTTAACGCTATCCCCTATTATACTTTTATGCGATACTATCAAACAGCCCAAGTTCGTTATTGCCATGGGCAAATGACCAGGAGGGAGCGTCTGTTGAGCGCTCAGCCGATAGAATTGCAGAAGATACATCGAAGTCGACGTCGCGACTGCGGTGCAACCTCGATTGCTGAGTTTGGTCCAGCGCTGCTGTTGTTGCTCATCTGTCTGTTCTTTCCCTTACTTGATTTGTTGAGTCTTTGTTTTGACTACGGCATGGTTATGGTGCTCAATTACAATCAAGCCCACGAAGCAGCACTATTGCCCTCCGATCAGGTGATGGACCCCAACGGGGCTGTGCGGAAGGGGATCGTCGACCAGTGGCTTAACGGTCCAATGGGGCGATTCTTAAAGGTCAACGGTCCGGTAAAGACAGAAATCGAATACAAAGACGGCGCGCAAATCGACGACAAGAACACTGAAAAAATAATCACTGTCAAGACTTCAGTGTCATGTCTTCCGTTTCTTTCGATACCATTTCCTGGAGTGAAAATTGCCGGATTGAATGATGCCATGCTATTTTTCGCCAGCTCTGAGTGCCAGATGGAAGATCCGGATAATGCTGGACCGACGAAGTAACTCGATGAGATCCCCAATGTATACCAAAGACTTTTGATGAGGAAACGACGCGATAATGAAGGTTCTGGTTTGGTCGAGTCGATTTGCATGGGCATTGTAATCGTTCTTGTCGTGATGGCTTTGGTCGATATGATTTTCCTTGTTCTGGCTAATAGCCTTAATGATACTGCCGTTAAAAATGCTGCCCGAGCGGCTGCCAATCAGAAGAGTTCCGACAAAGCAAAAGACGCAGCGAAAAAAGCGTTGAGCACAATGAGATGTCCGCCTTACGTCAGTCGCCTTGTTCTAGAAAAAGTGAATTATGTGGACAATGATGTAGTAACATGCAACACCCGCATGGTTGTGAAGTTACCGGTGCCGGTGTTTGGGATCGCGAGCGAGTATGAGTTCGTTGGGCAAGACACTGAGCCGATAGTAGCGTCAGCGGATTGAGGAATATGAAGACAACTTTCCACAGATATCACCGGCAGTGCTGTCGTAAGAACAGCGGCTCCACGACTGCGATTGGTTTGTGGCTACTGTTCGTCATCATCATTGTTGGACTTCTATTCGTAGGTCTGTCCATGTTGATGGGTGCCCAGAAGGAGACCAAGGACCGCGTGGATAGCGGCATGTTGAATGTCGGCAAAAAGGTGCTCGAGTCTGCCAGTGTGCCGTTGCTGCCAACTGAAAATGAGTTGATTTTTCTTGATGTAGCGTCGGATGATAACGAAAGCAGTCCTTTCATCATCAGTCCAAAAAATCTGACATCGCTTCCATCTATCAATCTTAGCCGCATCAACCGCGTCTGGGCGAAGTCAATGCTTATCGGCATAAATGCAGACGCTGCGGAGAAGGACCAAATCGGCGGGACTGGTCCGAAAAATGCAGAACAAGCTTACAAAGGCGCCAAAGAAGTCAGTGATCGTCTCGCAAAAAAACTCACTGACGTTGATGATTTACACAAGTACTTCAACGATTTGACGACTCGAAATTCTGTTCGGATGCTGTCGGCTAGTGCGAATGTAACCGCGATGGCAGGAAAGAATTGGCAGACCTCGTTGATGCAGCGCGGGCGCGAGAGTAACATCACTGTCGCACCACCTCCTTACGGACTGCCACCAGAGTACGACTCTCCAGGTTTGTTGATCAAATCTACCCGAACTCAAGTCCCTGAATCAGGAAAAGACTTGTGGTTCTTACCGGGATTTACTCCGATTGAGCTTACAGGACATACGTTCTGGCAAGTTCCGTTCGTCTACGGCGAGAAGACACATATGGTGTCAGGCAATGAATTTAATGCCTTCACTAATGGTGCAAAACCGATAGGCGAATGGGAAAAACCTATTCCAAATGCCTGGTCCGGTGAAGGGGTCGTCAGGGGCTCGAAATCAAACGACAAAACATTGAAGGCCACATCATGGGTGCTCGCTAATCCTGGTAAGACCTACAAAATGTCGATGCCGCACTCCTTTGTGCGGATTAAAATCGATAAGATGGAGACACACTGGTTTTTCTTCCCGACCGTTCCACCGATACCTCCTGAGCCGGTGGAGTATGGTGATCCTCAGGAATACAAAATCAAAGACGTGCCGAAATCGCAAACCGGTCCAGCAATGCCATTGGGTGGCATGTTTTGTGCCATGGTGAAGGCTGGAGATGACGTAGAAGTTGGATTCGATGTTCTCGGGAAAACTTTGGATGACATTATTTTTGCTGCACCTGGCGAAGGTAATCTGACTTCCGAAACCTACTTGCTCAATCGTGCCAATGAGATGATTTCAGTTCCCGGAAGGGTCATCACTCCTGCCGATCTGCATGCGTGCTTGGACGATTTCATGACCATAATTTACCTCTATGGAGATCAGAACGAGTACATTCTGTTCAGTCCTGATGGCAAAAAGTTGGAAGTGATGCCGAAGGATCTCGCAATGCTGAAGGCACCGTGGTTGGTGCTTTATCAGGACAATAAGCCCGATGGACTGGAAAAACAGCTCGTAGATTCCAGCTGTATGGCACCACTTCTTAACATTGTCGATGCAGAACCGTTGCCGGGATTCTTTCTCGTCCCTCCGGTCGGCTGGGGTAAGTGGACCAAGAATATATTTTGGACTCCTGGGTCTGGTTACAACTCATGCCTTGGAGAGCTCAGGGTAAAACGTGGCACCTCAGTTTATTCGTTTGCTTGTGCGCTGCCGGATGTTTTGAAAATCATATTTATTTTTTGAGGTCAGAACTTATGCGACTGCGAGTGGTGTTGTTTAGTATTTCAATAAGTTTGCTTCTTTGCGCGCCCGCGATTGGACAAAACACGAAGGCTGATCCTGCAACAATCGAAGCGATGAAAGCCGCTTTCAGCACTCCGGAGAACCGCGCCAATTTTTTTAGACAGTCTTTTGGTGTTTCGTTTGATCAGACATGGCCGTCAAATTTCCCCGTGCCTAAGTATCCTAGCAATGTTCTTCAGTCCACATTTGAACATTCAACGAAAGGCCCACCAACCGCAGTTGCCATGATTATTACGAAGGACACTTCTAAGACTGTTTTCGATTTCTACAATTCGGCCCTTACGCGCGCCGGTTGGATTGTGACGCAGCCTGCGGAGAAGGCGCTGGCTCAAATTAACAAGGGTGGCACCCAATTTTTCCTGAATGCCACTCAGGGAAGACAAGAAATGTCTATCACCTGCTCCCCACATCGAAAGTCGAATGGTACCGTAGTTAGTATTAGCTGGCGGATGCGACCTGCAGCCAAAGTCTATAAAGGTGACAGAGGGTGGTCAGACCGGAGATCTTATCATGCCAGTACGGGACGTTTTTGGATGACGTCCACAAAACGAGATCCGTATTGGTTAGAGTATCAGGCCAGTCTCTGTTGACTGGCTAGACGATAGTAAACGCCTCTTTTTTGGAGAAGATCATCGTGTGTGCCGCGCTCGACGATGGTGCCGTTCTCCATGACCAAGATGAGATCGGCATTGCGGATTGTAGACAGTCGGTGTGCGATAACCAGCATGGTTCGCCCTTGTCTGAGCCTCTCAAGGCTATTCTGTATGACTTTTTCCGATTCGCTATCCAGCGCGCTTGTTGCTTCATCAAGTAGCATGATTGTTGGCTTGTTGGCGATCGATCTGGCAATTGCCAATCGTTGACGCTGTCCGCCGGAAAGGTTCAGACCACCTTCACTTAATTTGGTTTCGTAACCATATGGTAGTGATGCAACGAAATCGTGAATACCTGCTAGTTTAGCGGCTTCCACTATGACTTCCGGGCTCGCGTCATTACTTAGCAACGAGAGATTTTCTCTTATTGTGCCTTTGAACAGATACTCATTTTGCGATACAGTGCCAACTTTTCTTCGATAGCTAGATAGTGAAATGACGGAGAGATCATGGTCGTCTATCTGGATATTTCCACTGTTTGGCTTGTGGAGTCCGAGGGCGAGTTTGAGGAGCGTTGTCTTACCGCAGCCGCTTTCGCCGACGATGGCGACTAGCTGTCCTGGCGATGCTTCGAACGACACATTTGATACTGCATTGTTTTGCAATACACTTGCATATTTAAAACTAACGGAGTCAAACTTGATATGACCGTGAAGCTTCCTCACAGCAATTTTCTTGTCGAGATCAGGCTCTTCGACGATTGTCTCGAACACATCGCCCAGACGTTCCAACGCAATACTCACTTCTTGAAATTGGTCCCAAACATCTACTATGCGTAGAATCGGCTGTGATGCCATGCCGACCATCATGTTGAGCGCTACGAACTGCCCGATGCTTAATTGTCCATTAATGACGCAGTTAGCACCGAGCCACAGCAGAACCGTTTGTCCAAGCATGTTGATCAGTCTGGAAACTGATTGGGCAATATTTCGTGCTGTAATTTCCTTGAATTTCGCATTCTGATTTTCTGAAAAAAGCTCTTCCCACTTCCAGCGTGTAGGCTGCTCTGCTCCCGATGATTTTACTCGCTCGATAGCTCGAATTGACTCGACTACGAAAGAATCTGTGGCGACTTGTTTATCGAACACTTTGCGGCTGAGTGACTTGAGAATTGGCGTGTAGCAGGCAACTACGCCGACAAGCAGCAGGAGATAGATACAGACATAGACACCGAACAATAGATTATACGAATAGATTAAGGCGACTAAAACGAATGCCATCAGGAGATCAAGAACGATTGTAATTGCCGGTCCACAAAGTAAATTGCGGATTTTGTCATTTTCTTTGAAGCGCGTCATGACCTCGCCGATAGTTCTATCTTCGAAAAAGCGAATTGGCAAACTTAGCAGGTGTCGATAGAAGCAGGTCAGGAGCGTCTGATCGATTTTTAAACTCACGAACGCGAGCACGAACGACCGGAGATATGAGAGCGCCGATTGGAATAGACTCAAGATAAGCATTCCAACAAGGAGCATATTCAGCATTGAGACGCTCTGATGGACAACGACTTTATCCAACACAACCTGAGTAAACATAGGTAAGGAAAGACTTAGCAGTTGGACGACCGCAGTAACAATCAAGATATCTTGCACAGCTTTTCTGTGCGTTGCGATGATCGGCAGAAGAATTGAAAATGGTGACTTGGCTTGAAAAGATTTTCCATGTTCCGGTGTTACAGTGAGCTCAAGCGCAAATCCCGAAAAGCCTTGGACGAAGTCTTCTCTCGATAACGTTAGAATGCCTCTTTCTGGATCAGCAATGATTGCGCTCGTGTCTGAGATTTCGTAGAGCACCACGAAGTGATTGTTACCCCAATGACAGATCGCAGGTATGTTTAACTTCATCAAACCTGCATAGTTAACGCGTAACCCGCGAGCGGTCATGCCGATCTTCTCGGCCGTTTCTGCCAATAACAGTAGACTGGTACCATATTGTCCGACATCACACAGTTGTCTTATCTGATTTATGTTGATGCGTTTTCCATAATATAGAGAAAGCATGGCAAGACACGTCGGACCACAATCCATCCTACTATCTTGGCGGATGAATGGATATTTTCGCTTTTGCTTTGCGCCCGCTGAAATTGAACTCAAGGAGTGCTGAACATGGTTGCCAACGAAATTGAGAAGCTGTCTGATTGCTACTTCCATGTTGTTTGTGCCGCCTTTTTCATTGGGCTGAGGACAATATCCAGTACGCTTTCTTGACGCAGTACTACTTCTGCTGTCAATGAAGCGCCACTTGTAAAGTCGATCCTCTTACCCTGAGCCATTAGCCAATTTTGTTTCGGTTGTATTTTCAATTTGTAGAATGGTTCTGAATCCTTGTCTTCACTTGAAGTGGTATGTGCTTCGATTTCGATGACCTTCCCGTCGATTACACCGAAGTCTTGGAAGGGGAAAGAGTCGAGCTTTAACTTCGCCGGCTGACCTTTTCGCACGAATCCAATATCCCTGGGAGATAATCTCGCCTGACAAATTAGTTTTGCGTTCTCTGGTACCAGAGTCAAAAGCGTCTCTCCTCGTTTAACAACCTGTCTTTCACCACGAAGGCTTATCTTTGTGACAATCCCTGCGATAGAGGCGCGCAACTCATTTTGATTGAGATTGTATTTAGCCTTTTTTGTACTTCCGTGGAGTTGCACAAGCTTGATTCGATTCTTCTTGATCTCGACTAACTCTTTGGCAAGGACTGCTCTTGCCTTTGAAAGAGCGGCATTAAATGCGGTCTTCGCCGCACTGTCCTTGCGTGAGCAGTCGCGTACTTGCATCCCGACTGATTCGATCGTTTGGCGTGAATCTGCTATTTGAGCGTCGATCTGACAGCTATCACTAATCGCTTGGGAATGCATTTGAATCTGTTTTGATTTCAAAACTTTGAGCTCACTTTCCAGTTTGCTGAGCTGCGCCCTGGTCTTGATTATTGCTCGCTCTTCCTCTGCTTGCCGCTTTTGACTTTGCAGATAATCGACAGCGGAGATAACACCTGCTTGATAGGCTTTGGTGTAGTCATCTGCTTGTTTCTTCGATTTGAGGATCATTGAGTTAAAGCTTTCCAACTCCTCTTTGACGTAGAGCAGTTCTTGCTGCTTGGATTTGAGCTCGATCGCTATTTCCGCGTTTCGTTCTGCTGATTGCTTTTTGCTTTCGCTAAGGAGTTGTCTCCTCGATTTGAGTTGTGAACCTAAGCTGTTCAATCTTCTCTTCAAGCAGCCCATGTCGCCCAGTGGATAAGACTCTTCGATCAATTGATCGTGTGTGGATTCTGCTAGATTGTTGTATGTGGTGTAGACTGCTAATGCCACGTCCGATGCACCTTCTACATCTACAGCCTGCTCCGGCAGAACCGATGGGTCGGCAATGACGCTTTTGAGCATTGATGCTGCATACTGTCGTTGTTTGAGATCGGCGAAGCACGATTCGTACTCTTTTGATCGATCTTGGTATTCGATCGAGCTATGCGTGCCATCGAGCACGGCCAGTAGATCCCCTCGCTTTACCTTCTGACCTTCACTTACCAGACACCTTTCGATGATGCCGTCTTCGGCCGGTTGTACGAGCTTAATCTTGCTCGAAGGTAGTAGTTCTCCTTTCGCTTCTGCTACAACATCAATCTTCGTGAGTGCTGCCCATAGCACCAGTATTAGTACCATGGCGGAAAGCGAAACCATCAACTGACTCGATAGTTGTGCCGGGAGTTCGTACCGTTCAATCGTTCCGAACTTGGAGAAGATATCGTTTATATCTAGGGTCTCAGCGGAATCTGTGACCCCATAATAATAGGGCTGAGACAGATCTACGTCTGCCCTGGTGGTGTTTCTAAACATTCATTTTGCCACATCACACGGATAGTAATTCGAACGCACTGTCAAACAGTTAAAAGGCGTGAGCGCAGCTTCGCTGGCATGGGCACGTAATTTCCGCTTGCTGGTTTCAATTGAGTGTATTAATGTGCCTGACTACCACCGAACCAGACGCTAGCGTCAAGACTTCTGCAAGAGTGACACTGGGGTTCGATGGTAGTAATTCAGGCACTACCACTGCTCATCGCGGGGGCTCCTAAAAAGTGGACCCGCTCCCTTCGATGAGCCAATGGTTTAAGGTTTTGGTCCGAAGGTGTTGTATGCGTAATCAACTAAGCCCTGCCCTGTCTCTGTTGCGCCGACCGTCTTAAGGGTTTCTCCAATGATGCCTACTGTTAAGAATCCAGCTCCATTGACGGTATCGGAAAACCAGCCGCCACCCGTAATAGATGCGAGATCTTCTTTTGATAGTGTTGTTGTAGATTCGGACTCTGGTAATTGGTTTGTCATAGAATATACTCCCACAGAAACAGGCAAGCCCGACCGCCATTGTCTATTGTTGAAAATAGCATTTGACTATCTTCTTGCTTGCAACTTCCAAGGTAGGCGAAGATTGTTGCGTAAATGTTGACTCGATGCACCGCCGTGTTAATGACAAATGCGTATGTGGGCAGACACCGAGAACCCAGCTGGAACAGGGCGGCGCACGGTGTGGTCCGGGCTGCTATCGTTGAGTATTCCGCAATACGCTTCGTCTCTCAATTTTGCTTGACTGCACTCGATTGAACCAGAACTCACCCTTTCAAGGCCATCGAGATATGTCAACAGAAGACGATGCTCTCCATTGTCAATAGTATGAAGTCGCTACCTGAGGCGGAGTTTTGAACATTATCTTTTGATAGAGAAGACTATTTGCAATGTTGCTAAATTGATAGCAGTCAGAGTGATGGCATGAGATTTCAGGAGAATGAGTCAGATATGAGAACGATTGCTTTATTGCTTGTGCCAGTGCTTTTGCTGGGCTTGGCTTCGCCTGCATTTGCTGATGTCGGTTTCGATGCATTCTGGGCCAAGTTCAAGACGGCGGTTGGCAAAAAAGACAAGGATGTTGTTGCTTCGATGACCAAGTTGCCGTACCTTTTTGATTCCAAACAGCTCAACAAAGCGCAGTTCATTGCAAAATACGATGCGCTGTTTCCGAAGAGCGTCGTGAAGTGCTTTGCCAAAGCCAAGCCTTCGGTGGATCGAGGCAGTTATTTCGTCTTTTGTGGTGAATCGATTTACTTTTTTAACAAAGAAAAAGACAAATGGCTCTTCACGGAAATTGGCGTTAACGACTAGTCGCACCCGATTCGGCGAAGTGTAGCGCTCGAGAAAACGTCCGCCGTCCGCTGACTTCTCACTGGGACCGCCAGCGTCTCGCTGGCATTGAGCGTGATCGACAATGTCCATTATATGGGCGTCTTATATTTTATGACGATCCCGATTTCCAGCAACTCTGCAATGATTACCGCGCGCTGAAGCGTAAATTTGGCGATCGAATGGCTAAAGCAATAAGGCGGCGCCTGGACGATTTGGACGCTGCACAATGCCTAGAAGATCTGCGGCACACGCCAGGACGCTGCCATGAGTTACATGGAAATCGAGCAGAGCAGCTTCCTCTAGACCTAGTACATCCTCAAAGATTGATCTTTAGATCAACTGAACCAGTTCCACGAAAAGATGATGGTGGATTAGATTGGAAACAGGTGAAGGCAGTTTTGGTTATCGGAGTTGAAGACACCCATGCTTAAGCAAAAAACTCAGTATTCACCAGACTTTGTTACACCCCCCGGTGAAACCCTTCAAGACAAGCTAGACGAGCTTGGATTTTCTCAGCGTGAACTCGCGGATCGGATGGGCCGTCCCCGGAAAACAATCAACGAAATTATTATGGGCAAAGCTGCGATAACTGCTGAGACAGCACTGCAATTAGAGCTTGTGCTGAACATTCCAGCTCATTTTTGGCTCGCGCGCGAAGCTTCGTATCGAGCGTCGCTTGCCCGAGAGGACGAAACAGAAAGACTTTCAGGGCAATTGGATTTGCTGAAAAAGCTTCCCACACGTCAAATGGTGGACTACAAATGGATTGAAGATCATAAAGATAAAACCAAGCTTCTCAAAGAAGTTTTAGCTTTCTTCGGTGTTACAAGTGAAGACCGAATCCCACTTGTCGAGCAAATCGCTTTCCGAAAATCAGACAAGTATAAAGCCAATCCTTGGGCTCTTGCAGCATGGCTTCGCCGCGGAGAAATAGAGGCAGCAAGCAAGTTTTGCTGTGAATACAACCGCAAAGCGTTTCAACTGGTTTTATCAAATATCCGAGGTCTCACTGTTCTTCCACCAGATGAGTTCGTTCCCAAACTAGTAAATGCATGCTTAAGCGCGGGTGTAGTAATACTCTTCGTCAGAGAGCTACAGCAAACGAAAGTGAGTGGCGCAAGTCGCTGGATCAAAGGAAATCCTGTGATTCAACTGAGCTTGTTTTACAAGGCAGATCATCATTTTTGGTTCACCTTTTTCCATGAAGCCATGCATGTACTTAAAGAGCATAAGAAGGACGAGATTTTCTTGGAAGATGAGCAATCGCGTTCTTTGGATCCCCTTGAGATTGAAGCTAATTGTCTCGCGCAAGACTTGTTGATACCTGAAGATTCATTTGCAGAGTTTCTTAGTGGGGGAAACTTTAGTGATTACTCGATAGCGAAGTTCGCCAAGCAAATTGGTATAGCACCAAGCTTGGTTGCTGGGCGTCTGAGGCATGACGAGGTGATTGACCAGTCTTATGGACACAAGCTCACCAAGCAGTACACCTGGGATAACTGGCCAGAGTTTTGTTAATGAAAAACATAGTGGTGTTTATCTGTCCGTCGGAGGACGCACCATATTTAGTGCGCCCTCGTCCGAGCTCCCCTCGAATTAGAAGAAACTGAAAGAGGGAGACCGGCTTAGCCGGTCACCCAATTGAGCTCTATGGGGAGTCCGAAGACTCCTCATCGGTTTGAGGGCGCTTGCCGCAAAGATGAAAGTCATTCATCTTGATCGCAGGCACGGTACGGATTCGCTCTTTGCCGTCAGAGATTACCGAGAATGTGTTGAGAACGAGAGTTCCGGTGATCACGACCTCTCGGCCTGTACTGATGTATTTCATCACACGATCACAACCACCATTCCAGGTCTTGACATAATACCAGGTGGTTTGTTGTTCTTTCTCTTTGCCTCGGTACTCATTCACAGCCACTGCGAAGGTGGCTATCTGCGTGCCAGATTCGTCAAATTTGCGAAGCTCAGGGGATTTGCCTACATGTCCTACGATTTGAATTGTAGCTGATCAGCAGCTGTCATGGTTCTTATGCTCGTGAGGGATTTGTCTATGCGTACCTGCCAACATGGCTTGATGGCTTGGTATAGGCTTGCGCCTCCAAGTCTGCAACCCCGCAGGGGTCGCCTATATTCGGACAGCAAGGTACGTTTGGCTTTGGAAGCATGGGCAATGCCCCGGACGTGGGTAAGACCATTGTCGTTGATCATCGCGTCTATGCCTATGTTCATGAGGAAGTGCGGCAACCTTCGCAACTCGAGCTGATTCAAAAGGACGAAGAACAATAATTAGTAGTGCCTTGGGATGAACTAGACATAGCCGTTCCCTTGGTCGCGTGATTTTCCTGCTCGCTCGCAACGTCTTGCAAATTTCGCCCGATGACATTCAGCGCATCCCTGACCTACTATTGTCCGGCAGTACGGGCTGGTCCGCCACACATGTCCTTGTGTTCGTATTGCCTCACCGAGAAATCTTACCCTGACATCTCTCATTAACTCATCCAAGATCTTACCATGACATCAG
>JAIERK010000086.1 GCA_019746975.1 Candidatus Obscuribacterales bacterium | reverse complement strand
GTTATAGCCCTTTCTATACCCTATAAGCAAATGAACTTGGGACAAGAACTTGCAATTTTCGCACCGAAATCGCATAAGAACTATGCTAACTTTTCACACATCAAGACTCACAGAGCCTTCAAAGTAGTGTTACATTGAGTCCAGAAAAACCTATAACCAGTTTTTACATCGCCACCACTCAAGCTGAGAAAAAACAGCACTTTATTATGAACAGAATGACAGATTAGAGTCGAGGTACAACGATGAAAAAGAAACCGCGACACCTTCATGTTGTTGAAGATAAATCGTCGGCAACAGCGGCGTTATCAACCAGCAGGGAAGAACCGAAAAAAATCATTACACTAGCCGAACTCTCTTTTCTAAGCGAGGGCATCGATTTTCACCATGGTATGGCATTGCGGTACCAAACCATGAAAAAGAGAATCAACTTATCGGAAGCCGGAGCTGACGCTCTTCTAGGACTTGCGGCTACCTTTGTCGAATCACTGAAAGAACTCAATCATATTGACTCACTTTTGGACTACTTGATCACTGTTCCTCAATCAAAGGGGCAGACGATGCAGATCAGGTCGATGCGGGCCAGGCTGACTGAATCGAAAGTCATTTTCGATGGTGCAATGGAAGAGGTCAGAGGTTTGACAACTGTTAGCGGGTCCAACGACAAAATACGAAGCACAACGAAATCGCGCCGTCAGATCAAAAAAGAATTACACTGCGGCGGTGATCACACTTATCAACTGAAGGTCTTGCTGAAAGGCTCTAAGCCACCGATTTGGCGAAGATTGTTAGTTCCAGGTGACATCACATTAGCCAAGCTACACAGTCTCATTCAACGCGCGATGGGCTGGGGCAATTCTCACTTGCATCAATTCACTATCGACGACGAGATCTATGGGAACAAAGGACTAGAGTTTCCCCACCGGGACGAGTCCAAGTACAGGCTTGACGAAGTGCTGACGACTCTCGAAAAATTCTCCTACACTTACGATTTTGGCGACAACTGGGAGCATCAGATTCAAGTTGAGAGTTTTGAACATGAAAGGTTGGATTCTCCGAAATGCATCGGTGGTAAGCGAGCATGTCCCCCTGAAGACACCGGTGGCATTCATCGATACAACTGGATGCTTGAAGTATTGAAACAACCCAAACATCCGGAGTTTGAATTCGTTAGAGATTGGCTCGGTGATGATTTCGCTCCCGACAAAATGAACAACGACAAATGATACCTACGTTTCTTGAGTCGGGTTGTACTCGCCAGGCTCCATGCGGAAGGACCACGCGATTGCCGCTTTTACTGTAGTGGTATCTGGTGGCACTCTAATATAGTAGTAGTCGAAGGTCCCATCTTGATTTGGCGTCGAATTCTTCACACGAACCATGACGATTTCCTCGTCGCCGGCTAATTCTTTGCGATAGAGTTGTCCAAGTTCGTCTTGGTGGATGCAGACAGCGCCTGCTTCCAGATACTTGGACTCACCAAATAATCGCAACAATACTCTGCGAATCTCGACATTATTTTCCTTGTCGATTGCATTAGCCGTTATCAAATCAGGAGACTCAATAACCCAGGCGGGCACAGTCACACCCTCGAACGAATGCACGTTGAACCCATCACAATACGAGATTGCCGGTCCCGTGAGCGAATGCAACTGTCCTCGTTGAGTGGTACTGATTTGCGTCGGACGTTTCACGAGAAAGCAGTATTCATCGAGAAAAACATGTGCAACATTGTTCTGAAACAATCTGCTCCAGGTCTCTATGAATCGCCTCAGGTCAGCCTCGTAGAACTTAGAGTCGAGAAAGTGAAGTGGGAATGCGTACAAGGGAAGCCAATAGTCACGAGTGAATGACTGCCTTGCATCAGTAATTACAGACGAAAACAATTTGGAAAACAGCGAGACCATATTAACCGACTTGGAGACATGGCTTTGCTTTGATTCCGGCATCAGGCGATGAGAGAGCTTTCCTAAAATTTCATCGGACAACTGCTCAATCAATTCTGATTCTAGCGTGCTAGAACCGGGCAGAATCGATAGATCTTCAGAATTGGACTCGGGAGGAAATCTTCTACCCATCAACGCTCTGGATTCGGACGATAATGTACGAAGGTGATTAGCGATCTGCCCTTCTGGTCTGAATACATCGCGAAGACGGCTTGCAACGACGCCTATCTGCGTCTCCGTGATATGAGCGTTGTATAGGGCGTTGCGAAGTTGGCTATAAGTAGCAATCCCAACGGCGCTACGTAACGTTGAATCACATCGTAAAGCAAGGTGGTTGTAGTCTAGCTCAATACGATTCTTCTGATTGACAAATCCCTTCCTCACGTGTGCGGACTTTATCTCAGAGAAATCTACTTGCGCCACAAGAGTATCAAACGATCGACGCCAGAGTTCGCTATTAAGACTGGCTCTAATACTACCGCGCCAGGTGTCATCTCCGATCATCATTACGCGCATCAGAACTGGAGTTACAACTGACTGCCACGGACTCTCGACACGAATGAATTTCGGAGCACTTAATTCGGCCAACACATAGAGCTCGGAAATAGTGGACTCAAGAACGTCCCAGTCAGGTTCGTCGGTCACGAGTTGAGGAGGAATTAGTCCGTCGCGAAAGTTCATGAGTGCCTGTCGCTCATTCTCCAACAGTTCCTGAATTCGTTGTTCGTGCGACAAATTCGTCTATCCGTGCGAAGGGATAACACCAGTTTATTACAAATTCCGATAACCTGGGTGCCAGCATGAGTTCGCATCAGTAGAGAATACTCGCCAAGTCTGATATAAAGAGGCAGGGTCGACTAGCTCGCCCTGCCTTTTAGCTAATAAGGAGTCTCGTTGTGCGATACTCGACCATTTTGTTTGATTTTGACGGTACACTGACCCACTCTCTACCGCTGTGGATGCGTGCGTATCAAACCGCGCTGTTGCACTTCGGCATTGATCTGCCTTCCGAGCATGTGATTGGAAGATGCTTTTATCGACCGTGGCAGGATGTCGTAGCAGATTTCGGATTGCCGTCAATCGAAGAGTTCGGCGTCAAGGTACACGCAGGCTTGGAAGCAGCCATGCCTGAGGCGTTTCTGTTCGACGATGTAGCGGCGGTTCTCGAGGCCTGTCGCGAACGCGGTATCAAACTTGGTATCGTCACATCGTCCACCCAAAAGGTCGTGGAGAAGTTTTTGAAGGACAATTCGTTGCGCGGTTACTTCGGCACGGTCATCACCGCCGACGACATCACTCACTTCAAGCCGCACCCCGAGCCCGTGTACAAAGCATTAGCAGAGCTGAAATCAGAGCCGAAAGACAGCCTCTTCGTCGGTGACTCCGCCGTCGATATGCTTGCTGCCGCCAATGCCGGTCTAGAGAAAGGATTGTTCCTCCCGGACGAGCACGCCATCTACTACGACTTCAAAGAACTCCAGTCACACGACCCGCACATCGTGTTCTCGAAGTACAAAGATCTACTGCCACGCTTCGAAGTGGTCATGCCTGTCTAAGTCGACCAGCCAGTTAAATACTGCGCTGCCGGGCTTGCCGACATAACCGGCTCGTTCGTTTGAGTGAACCAGCCCGTTTTCATTCGCCGAGTTTCGAACGACCAGGCGCGCGCCCGCAGTATTAGCACTTGCCGATAATTCGCACCCTATTTTTATCACGAAGTACTAATACTCCGAACCATTATTAGCAGTTGAGTATAATTTTCCACCGCGAATTATATGGAACTGCTAATACCGCATCTAACCGGGAAAGTCGGTTTTAGACCTTCAAGAAATTGGCGACCATCCCCTTAACAGAGACGGATTCGAGTCACGTCGCCGGAGCATATGCAGGCAGCGTCATGCGAGCGTGACACACGGCGATCGCGAGAGCATCCGAGGCATCGTCAGGTTTTATGATCTGCGACAGATTGAGCAGCTTAGCGACTGACTCCTGAACGAAGCTCTTATCAGCCCGTCCATGACCGGTAAGACACATCTTGACCTGCATGGGCGTGTACTCCGCGGTCAGATAGCCTGAGGTCGCCGCCGCTTCCAGAAGCACTCCCCGAGCCTGGGACACCGGTACTAGCGTCTTTGCATTTTTGAAAAAGAAAATTGATTCGACCGCGACGACTTCCGGTTGGTACTCCTCCAGCAAAGTGATCATGTCCCGTCTGATGATCGCCAGGCGTTGCGCGGCGCCTTGATCCTTCTTTGTTTGAATGATCCCACTCGATATATATCGATATGAGTCTTGAGCAATCTTATCGACGATTCCGAAGCCTACAGTGGCTGTTCCCGGGTCGATCCCCAATATTCTTTGAACAGACAATCGATATCCCTCAAATAAGTCTCAACCACGAAAGGTCCAGAACCGTGTACCATTGACACGTAATGAGAGTAGCCCAGAAGTGTACAGCAAGCAAGTAGTTAGAGAGACCACAGAGCTATTTGGGCGCCAAACGGCGCTCCAGCGACTTGGCGTGGCCTACAAATTGCCGCTGGCTTTCTTTTTCGGCTGCATGCTCGGACTTTCGAGCGCCGGTTTTGACCTCTGGTGGATGGCATGGATTGGACTAGCACCACTATTGGTACTACTGCGGGGGCTCAACTCCAAGATTGAGGCAGGCCTTCTCGGGCTCTGCTTCGGACTCGGCTATCACGGCGTCTCGTTAAGCTGGTATCTCGGTCTTGCGCCACTAACCTGGGCAGGGTTTCACGAATTTCTTGGCACTCAGATGAGCATATTGATCTGGCTCATCGAAGTGATCCATCAATCGGTTTTACTCTCCGTCTTTTCGCTTTTAATATACTGCTTGCCGCTCAGATCAGGTTTTTTACCAAACATTGAAAGACCTTTCTTCCCGTACCTGATCTCGGTCCCAATGATCTGGATCTTTCTGCAATGGATGATTGCGCCATCAGAACTGTTCATCGGAATGCCGATAAATCAGCTTGCCTATTCGCAGTATAAGCAGCTTCCGCTCATCCAGATGGCATCATTCGGCGGAAGCGGCAGCATCGATTTCTTGATCGTTCTGGTCAATGCGACTGTCGCCAATCTCATATTGGAACTCACAAGAAGCGCACGGAGGCTCGGACCAAGAACGGATCATCTCTCCACTCGTTTTGGAAGCGTGTTTGATCTCACGATTGCTCTAGTTGCCGTGGTTTCTCTTAGCTCCTGGGGCACCATGCGAATCACTTCAATCAGCAAGCGCATCGATTCCGCGACAGCTATGGCTCTTAATTCACAAACGCCACCGGTCTCCGTTGCTGTCGTGCAAGGCAACGTCAGCGTAGAGGAGGAAAGGCTCAATATCTCCAAGCCTGACGTCATTGCAAAGCGCTATTCCGCGCTGGCAGCCGACCTGGGCTCATCGATTTTGTGTTTGCCGGAAGGTGTAATCAACTCTGCGCAGATGCAGCCGCGGTGTCTGTTGGGCATTCTGAAGAACATCTCGTATAAGCAAAGGAAAGAGGTAATCGTCGGATCGATTGAAACCCTTCAGAACAGTCTCGCTAACGCGGCACAGCTGATCAGCCCAGCCAAGAAAAATCGAGAAATATATCTGAAGCAAAGGCTTGTTCCTCTTGGCGAGTTCGCACCTCAGTTCCTAGAAAAAATCCCCTCTCCCGTCAGGGAGAGAGTGCCTGCCACGCGCGAAAGTTATATTTCGGCGCATTCGGCTCAACTGGCATCGAGCCAATGGGGAAAGGTCGGTCTGTCGGTGTACATCGAATTAATTTACCCCAAGCTTATCGCCAACGAAGTTCGCAACGGCGCTTCGCTCTTGGTCAACGTTTCCAACCTGGCCTGGTTCCACAATGCGTCGCTTAACCGACAGCTGCTCGCCGCGGGCGTCTTGCGCTCTGTTGAGAACGAGAGATTCCTCGTCCTCTCAGCCAACACTGGCATCTCAGCCGTAATCGATCCAACCGGGATGATCAATGGCATGTCTTTGCCTGGGCAACGAGGAGTTCTCCTCAACACGATACAATTTCTCTACAATAAGACTCCCTTCAGTAAAATGTGGTGGTTGTAAATATAATGACTACTCAGACCCGAAGTAGCCTTCGGTTTCTCATCCTGGCTATTGCCTTTGCGGCGATAACCATGCAATCAATGTTTCTAGAAGCGTGTGGAAAGATGCCTACGGTCACGATCGGCAAGAATGTAATCAAGCTCGAGGTAGCACAGACGCCTAAAGAGATCGAGAAGGGCTTGATGTTCCGCTCTGCGTTGGATAAGGAGTCCGGTATGGTCTTCCTATTTCACCCGGAGCGCCCCGTTAGATTCTGGATGTACAACTGCCTCATCTCTCTGGACATGATTTTCGTGAAAGACGGCAAGATCATAAAAATCTGCGAGGACGTCCCGCCCTGCAAATCGGAAGATCCGAGCAAATGCCCGACCTATCCTTCAGATCAAGAGGTGACGGTGACTGAGGTGATCGAGGTAAATGCCGGCTACTGCAAACGCACGGGTATCAAAGAAGGTGACACAGTCAAATTCGAATTTTAGTTCTAAACTTACAGATAGAAACACTTTAGTAGAGAAATACATGCAAGATAAGTTCGATGTTGTGCATACTGAGATCGTCGATGGTATTGGCTGGCTAACCCTTAACAGGCCAGGCTATAGAAATGCCATTTCGCAAGATATGTGGAGAGCCATCCCGGAGAAGCTCTCCAATATGCACGACGCCGGAGTAAAAGTAGTTGTGTTTTGCGGCGCCGGCAGTAATTTTGCATCCGGAGCGGACCTCGAGGAGCTGGAGCAGATTGACAACTACGCGCGGGCCCAAAACTTCTGGCACGCCCTCAGTGAAGCGCTCGACTATGTCTACGCCTTCGAATTGCCACTAATTGCCATGATCGACGGAGCATGCATTGGCGGCGGGCTTTTGTTGTCTATAGCTTGTGATATGCGTTACGCAAGCAATACCGCCACATTCGGCGTTCCGGTCGCTCGTCTGGGCATAGTGCTCGACGACGCCAACATAGCTCGTTTAACTTACCTTGTCGGCCCATCGTTCGCCAAAGAGATGCTTTTTACCGGCGACACGATCACTGCTCAGGAAGCCCACCAAATCGGGCTCGTCAACAAACTTGAAGATGTCACCAGCCTGAAGAACACCGTTGAAAAAACTGCCAAAAGAATCATTGAAAATGGTTACGCATCAATCATCGAATCGAAGCGATCGGTACGACGCGCAACTTCAGAAGGTGCTCGCAGCGGCTTGTTACCTCAACACGAGACGGTAGTCGTGAGTAGCTATCTCACTTCCGATTTTCGTACTCGTATAAAACGATTTTTTGGTGACTAAGACAGCACTGTATCTGGTATCAGACTGTCTAAAGCAAAAATAGTTGCGCTCAGGAACAGGAATATTTGCAGCTTTCGGCAATATGTAGTCCGTCGAGAAAGATCGGTCTATCGTAGCGCAGGAACTTTGCAAGGTGGTGAATCATCCATTGATCCCGATTGATCAATCAGAAGGGTGGCTCGCGGCACTTCCTTGTCCGGCTGGTTGATGCAACCCCACATAAAACCAATCAGCACGAATATTCCAGCCATCAGCCCACCGGAAAGCCAAAAGGCTGCGCCTTTGAAGGCGTTGAGCTTGATTGCACGTCTGACCACGGTCTTGCCTGCCACAAACGCGACTGCAAGCAAGACAACCAGGATGAAAATGACAAGCAAAATCATATATATAACCTACCCGATCTAAAGAGTTAATTGAAGGCCCAGAAAATCCCTGGAGAATCACCCTCCTTTAGAGGGCATACTTAGAAGAGAGTATCGGTTGAGAGATGAAAGCCCAAAACGCCAACCAGGAAGTCCGCATCATGCGCTACAGCGACCACACGTCGATGGCGGCGCTGTGGTGGAAAGTCGTTTTCCTGATTCCTCTCTGGGGCGCAATCCCAGCATGTATGCTCGGATTCTTGCTGACACGTATGGGTCCTATGCCGACTGAAGCCGGCTATCTTGTGGTCGTCTTTCTAGCCATCGCTTACTTCGTCGAAGACATATTAAAGCGCAAAGTAAAAGTCGCAGACGGAATTCTGTATTTCGGCTACAAAAAATTGGATTTGAGCAAATTGCAGTCTGTGTCTGTGGGATATGAAACAGATAAGATCATCCCGAAAGAGATCATACTCACCTTCAAGGACGGCTACATCCTTCTCCTGGAGCTATCGCGATTGGATGCGGCCGACATTCAGTATCTGGTCAGATTGATTGACACCAAGTTTCCCCATTGTGCAGTGGACAACACGCTAAGGACGCTCGCGAGATGCCAGGAATTGAGCCCCATCTCGCGCAATTCGCTGGGCGCTCAGGCAGAGCTTCCATACCACTCCCATCGCATTTTATCTGAGACATTCAAGGGTTTTATGGCCACTCTTGGTAGTTGGTCACGACTAGGTCCGGTGCTGGTCTGGCTGATGTGCTCTCCGCTTTGGCTAATGTTCACCTGGTGCTCATACACTCTGTTTAAAAACTACAATTTATTGAAATCGCAAAACATCGCCGAAGAGTTGGCAAAGGGATCGGCCTCAATCCTTTCAACCCTTTACGAGAGTGTACAAAGAACAGCAACAGGTGTCGCCGAGTTCGCCGCCCAGCCATTGGTGGGCGCGGTCGGTCTGGTAGTCACATTGTGGCTTCTGCAAAAACTGATAAGAAAATTGAATCAACCAAATCTCTTGATTCTCGACGAGAACGGCATCAATTTTCACCAGGGATATCGCTGGATTCGCTATCGCCTCAAGTCAATCACATGGGAGCAGATAGCATACGCTGATCTCGTGAAAACTGACAACCAGCCGGACAAATGGAAGATCGAATTGAAACGGAAAGAAGGCTCGGTGCTCCACGAGCTGGAATTTGGTGCACTGGAAGCGAGAGGACGGCAGGAACTTTACGATCGACTCAAGCATTACGCACCAATGTGCCGAATCGCGCCTGACCTGGCCGAAAATATGATGGCAAAGCAGAACAACAGCTACACCGAACTATGGCTTCAGTCGCTCTCCGGGTCGCCAAAGCGAGACAATCTTGATCCTCTGGAGTCTGGGCATCAACTCAACGAAGGTCGCTACGAGATCGTTGTAAAACTTGGTGTCGGAGGACTGGGAGCAGCCTACCTCTCACGCGAGAATTCAACGGTTAATCGCAATCTGTGTCAGGAGGTTGTTCTCAAAGAGACAATCTTTCCAATCTTCGTCGAAGAATCCGTGCGGAAGCAAGCGTTGGAGAGATTTGAGCACGAGGCTCGCACGTTGAATCTATTGAGCCACGACCACATAGTCAAACTAATCGACTATTTCGTAGAAGACCACAGAGGATATCTTGTTCTCGAACTAATAGAAGGGCAGAATCTCAGAGAACACGCCGCTTCAAATCCGCTCACTGAACTAGAGACCATCGAGCTTGCATTGCAAATGTGCGACATGCTCGAGTATCTGCATGAGCGCAGCGTGATTCATCGCGACTTTACTCCGGACAATTTGATTCTGGAACGCAGCGGGACGCTCAAGCTTATTGATTTTAACGTCGCTCAAACACATGCCACCGGAATGACAGGCACAGTAGTCGGGAAGCACGCTTACGTGCCACCGGAACAGTTCCGAGGCAAGCCAGTTAACGAGAGCGATGTATACGCGATGGGATGCACGCTGTTTTACCTTCTCACCGGTCACGATCCGGAGCCCATCACACAGTCGAAAGTAACGGAAGAGCGTGCTGAATTGAGCGACGCCCTCGACTCGATAATCAGAAAATGCACGAGCCTTAAGGCAGAACAACGATACCAATCGATCGCCCAGTTAAGGGAAGAGTTATCAGAGGCTCTAAAAGCTCAAAATCAAATCGATTCTAACAACGGTGATTCTTTCATTGATATCACCATATCTGGTGACAAAGAAAAAGTAGCGGCCGTCTCGAAGCAAGACACAGGGCTGGCGTTAGAAGTGGAGGGAGACTAGTCGATGGCTGAATTAGCAGTCAAAGCGAAGTATGAAGCCTTAGGTGTAGCTAGTGCCAGAGCGCTATTGCGATTTACATTTCCACTATGGGGAATTCTTTGTCCCATTGTTGCCGTCATCGGCTTAGCGTGTGGAATCTGGTCGGCCTGCACATATCCTATTACCCTGGCTTCAGCAGAATCATATAAGGTGATCGCATTCCTCTTGAGCTGCAGCGGAATTGCCATGACCGGATTGACTCTGACGAGGTTACTTGCAAAAACAGATCTCATAGTCGACAAAAATGGCATGAGACTACCTATCCTTCCGGCACAGCCAGACCTGTCGATGAAGTATCTTAACTGGTCACAGATAGCCAGGATCGATGTCGGGCACGCTAGTAAGAGCTCCTGGAAAGAACGCGAACTGATGATTTTCAGACGTTCTAAAAATATTCCAATCGCATTGCAGCTGGGACGTCTGGATCCAACTGAAACAGAGCAGATTTTGCTGGCATGCGAGCTTTGGAGCGAGAATTGCGAAATCGGTCAAAACGTGGATGCGCTCCGCGCGGACATAAAAATGCTCGCATCTGGCGGCGACAGCATGACATACACCGATATGTGGGAGGAGGAGCTACGCAGGCGGTATTGTCCCACCAACTTCGTCCCGCTAGAGCCCGGCAGAACACTGAGGAACGGTACTATTAAGGTAATAAGGCATCTCGCCCTTGGTGGGCTGGCAGCCGTGTATCTATGCAATCGAGAAGACGGAGAGCTCGTCGTCATTAAAGAAGCAGTGATACCAGAAGACGCTCTCGAGGGCATCAAGGCGAAAGCCAAAGAGATGTTCGAGCGCGAGGCACAGCTTCTGATGAAGCTCGACCATCCGGGTATCGTAAAAGTGCTCGACTATTTTGGAGAGGGTGGTCGAAGTTACCTGATGTTGCAGTATTTAAACGGTCAGGACTTGCGGCAATTCATCAGACAAAATGGACCACAGCGAGAGCACATTGTCATCGATTGGGCTATCAAAATCGCAGCCATCATCAAATGCCTTCACGAGCAAGATCCGCCTATTATCCACCGAGACCTTACTCCCGACAATCTGGTGATCACCGAAGATGGTGGCATAGTAGTGATTGATTTTGGAGCAGCCAACGAATTCATTGGAAAAGCAACCGGCACACTGGTGGGAAAACAAGCATACATAGCCCCAGAGCAATTCCGCGGCAAGGCTGTTGTCGAAAGCGATATCTACGCTTTCGGATGCACTTTGTACTTCATGCTCACCGGCAAGGAACCAGAAGCGCTCTCGACATCCAATCCTAAAGACAATCGCTCCGAGCTATCTCCCGAAATCTGCGAATTCGTGGAGTCATGCACGCAGATGGAGTTAGTCGACCGCTACCGCACCGCCGCCCAGCTGATCCCCGTACTGCGCCGAATCTCCGCCACCCAGGCCGGGGTTTAGACTACTTGAATCAGAATTGATCTTCCACGCCGCTTTCGTCGTGCTCTGTCACAATTCGGCTGAGGACCCGCTGGATTGGTGAAAGCAAAGGCGCCAAAATCAGTTGGACGCTGAAGAAAAAAGTCGCCGCCGAACTTGTCAGGTAGCGCTCATCAAGCCACTGATTGTAGGAACGTTAGACCTGAATGACCCGTTTGATCTCAGGCAATTTTTCCTTTATGGCTCTTTCGACGCCCATCTTCAGGGTCATCGTCGAGCTGGGGCACATCCCGCAGGCGCCGACCAGGTGAACGAATACTTCGCCATCCTTGACCTCAACGAGCTCGATATTGCCGCCATCGCGCATCAGGAATGGGCGAAGCGTCTCCAGCACCTCTTCGACTTGATTGTGCAAGCTGTCTTTCACTTGTTCTGACATGACAAAAGAGCCTCTTTTAAAGTTCTACCAGCAGTCGGCGTCTACTTAAGGACACCTTGAATATAGCTCATCTTATTATCGCGCAGTTTTCAATATTTCGGAAAAACAACAAAATGTCTTAACGCAGAATAAAGACTTCACATGTTTCCTTACATATGTACTATCCTCTTCTTAAGCCTGTAGTCTGGGTTAGGCGCCGAGGCATCGATGCTAGTGACGCGATTAGCCGCCAGGACAGAGGCTTCCTGTAGGAACGCACGAAAGCGCCTGTTTCCAAAAGCATGCATTTCGTGAGCCTGTGCGGCACATTGCGGATTACGCTTCCCACTCTGCCGAAAGCGTTAGCTAAAAGGAGCAACAACCAAATGGCAAAAGTAGCAATTAATGGATTTGGCCGAATCGGTCGAAATGTCTTCCGCGCCTATCTTGCGAACCTTCCGAAGGATTTCGAGATTGTCGCAATCAACGACCCTTTCCAAACTCTCGAACAGTCGGCTCACCTTCTCAAGTACGACTCCGTACTTGGCGAATTGAAGAACCACAAAATCTCTCATAACAACGAAGCGCTTCTTATTGATGGCAAGACCATCGCGTTCACGGCTGAAAAAGATCCAGCAAACCTTCCCTGGAAGAAGCTCAATATCGACATCGTCCTCGAGTGCAGCGGCGCTTTCACAGATGCTGACAAAGCGAAAGCTCACATCACCGCCGGCGCCAAGAAAGTCCTCATCTCCGCTCCTGCGAAAAATGAAGACATCACCATCGTCCTCGGCGTCAACGAAAAGTCGTACGACCCCGAGAAGCACAACATCATCTCCAATGCCAGCTGCACAACCAACTGCCTGGCTCCAGTAGCCAAAGTCATCGATGACGAATTCGGAATCGAGCAAGGCTTGATGACCACTATCCACAGCTACACACTCGATCAGAAGCTCCTTGACACCGCTCACAGCGATCTCAGACGCGCAAGAGCTGCCGGACAGTCGATGATTCCTTCGACTACCGGCGCTGCCAAAGCGATCGGTCTGGTGCTGCCCCACCTGAAAGGCAAACTGAATGGCTTCGCCATGAGAGTGCCTACGCCTAACGTCAGCGTCGTCGACCTGGTAGTCACGACCAAGAAGCCGGTGACTGTAGAAGCTGTCAATGCCGCAATCAAAAAAGCTGCGCAAGGCGACCTGAAGGCATACCTCGGCGTTGCCGAAGCTCCACTAGTGAGCTGCGACTTCGAGGGCAACCAGCTCTCCTCCATCGTCGACAGCGACTTGACCATGGCAGTCGGCGAAAACATGGTCAAAGTATTGGCCTGGTACGACAACGAATGGGGCTACAGCAACCGTCTCGCAGAGCTCTGCTCGCTGGTCGCCAAAAAGCTCGCAGTTAAGGTCTAAAGTCTAGACCTAGACCGTTACATCGGGGGCGAGGCCGAGCCTGTGAAGGCAAAAGCCTCGCCCTGACTTTAGGAAAGTAAATCTGAGGGATTGGTCCATGAAAAAAAGCATTTCCAGCGCAAATAAGGACGTGTTCGATAACAAGCGGGTCCTCGTTCGTGTGGACTTCAACGTACCGCAAAACAAATCTGATGGATCGATTACCGACGACTCGCGAATCAAGGCGGCATTGCCTACAATCGAGCGACTCCTGGATCACAATGCCAAAGTTGTACTGGTATCACATTTGGGGCGCCCCGACGGCAAGCGTGTTGATAAGCTGACCTTGAAGCCCGTGGCAGAGCGCCTCCAGGAATTGCTCAAGAACAAGACCAAGGTTCACTTTATTGCCGAAACGGTTGGACCGGAAGTCGAGTCCAAGGTTAGTGAGCTCAAGTCGGGCGAAGTTTTGCTTCTAGAGAACGTGCGCTTCCATGAAGGCGAAGAAGACAACTGCCCAGAGTTCACAAAGCAACTGGCAAGGCTGGCTGATGTATACGTCAATGATGCATTCGGTACGGCACACCGCGCTCACGCGAGCACCGAAGGCGTGGCCAAGCATGTTCGTCCAGCGCTCGCCGGCATGCTGATGGACAGAGAAATCAGAATGCTTACCCAAGCGCTCGATGACCCGGCAAGACCAGTTGCGACAATCATCGGCGGATCCAAGGTTTCCTCCAAAATCGGTGTGCTCGACAATCTCACAGAGAAAGTGGACATTCTGATCATCGGGGGCGCCATGGCCTTTACCTTCCTCAAGGCACGCGGACTAAATGTCGGCAAGTCGCTGGTTGAAGATGATCGTCTCGAATACTGCAAAGAGCTGGAGAAAAAGGCAAAAGAGAAAAAGGTTCGCTTAATTCTTCCGACCGACGTTGTCTGCGCAAAAGAGCTGAAGGAAAACACGCCGACAGTAACCGTAGACGTGGACAAGATTCCAGCTGATCAGATGGGTCTGGATATCGGTCCCAATTCGATCAAAGAGATCAAAGAAGCGCTGGGGCCTTGCAAAACAATTCTCTGGAACGGACCTCCCGGTGTGTTCGAAATCGAAGAGTTCAGCAAAGGAACCAACGAGTTAATCGACAGCCTTGTTGCCCTGACAAAGAAAGGGACCAAGACAATCATTGGTGGTGGCGACTCCGTTGCCGCATTACAGAAGAGAGCGATTCCAGATGAAGCATTGACTCATGTCAGCACCGGCGGTGGTGCATCTCTGGAATTCCTGGAAGGAATCGAGCTTCCAGGAGTCAAATGCCTGGATCCGATGCAACCTGCGGGTCAACGTAGCTAACTCTACAGCTCTACAATCTTTCCACTGTGAAGCGATCGATCGATCGCTTCAAGTGTTTTCATCTGTTTTAACGCGTCGCCTGCATCAAAGGCTAGCTTCTCGTCATCGCCGATCGATTTGGAAAAATGCTCGAACAAATTGACATAGTGATTGGCCGGAGGCAGGATAATCTGTTCGTCATTTACGAACATCGTAGCTTGTTCATGCGGCTGCCAGGCGCGTGGGAAGTAGATGCGACCGGTCTCTCCGACCACTTCCAGATCGGTTCGATAAGGCATGCTGAAGCTGCAGTCGAAAACAGCACGTCCCTGCTCGAATTCCATAATGCCGGTAACCGCGGTATCCACGCCCAAATCCTTACTGAATTCACCGCGTGCAAAAACGCTTAATGGTTCACCCCCGAAGTAATAACGAGCACTGCTGACAGGATAACACCCCACGTCAAGCAAGCTACCGCCACCGAGCTCCTTGTCGAGCCTGATTCCAGTCTTGGCGGTCATGACGTAACTAAACGATGCTCTTACGAAGGTGACTTTGCCAATGACACCTGATGAAACAAGCTCCTTCGCCTTCTGATGCTGCGGGTGAAATGGCCACATAAAGGCTTCCATTACCTTCAGATCCGTGCCTTTCACTCGGTCGACAACGATCTGAGCCTCACTGGATTTGGTCGCAAATGGTTTTTCCGAGAGGACATGCTTTCCACGCTCTAGCGCAGCCAGAGTCCAATCGCAATGCATAGAATTAGGAAGAGGGATATGCACCGCTTCGATTTCAGGATCATCGATCAACTGTTGATACGAATCATATGTTTTTGGTAGTGAAAACTGTTCGGAAAACTTCTCTGACTTTTCCCGTGTGCGACTGGCCACGCCAACTAACTCCACAGAAGGAGTCAACAACATTGCCGGGATACTTCGCCTGCGAGCAAAGCCAGAACACCCCAGAACACCCCATTTAATCTGTCTCATAGCTGTCCGAAGGCCAGAAGCCGACAAAAATTCCCCTCTGTCAGGTTAGAGTTTAAAATAAAGGCTTCACTCACGATCTCTTGATGTCTATATGTCTCAACCATCCCAGTCCTTCCCACGCACATCGAAAAAATCGAGCCATATTTCACGGCTCGTCATTGCAGGTATAGCGCTCGCAATCTTGTCCGGTGATGCCACGGCAGTCGCGCAAAGAATGGAGTACACACTCGGCGACAAGGTCGTGTCGAAAGAGGCTTATGACCTGTTCCTCAAGGGACAGGAGTATCTGCACGCCAACAACAATGCTGACGCAATCACCAATCTGAGTAAGGTGGCAGAATTGGTTCCCGATTTTGCTGAAGTGCACAACAATCTCGGTGTTGCATTAGCGAAGAGCGGTCAATCAGCGCAAGCAATTCAGGAGTTGGAAAAGGCGGTTTCGCTTAGTCCCAATCTCGATGCCGCCTGGATGTCGCTCGGTGGAATGCTGCAATCCACAGGCAATTTGGATCGAGCAATTGAAACATACAAAATCTTTTTGAGTAAATTTCCGACTCATCGAGAATACAAGAAGATCGCAGGTCTGGTAGGCGGCTTGGAAGCAGAGCGAGCCAAAGAACGGATGATTCGACCAGCCGATACAGTCACGAACGATTACTACAGCGAAGTGACTAGAGAAGGCATTCTTCGCTGGCCTCAAAACAAAATGCCGCTCAAGGTTTTTATCACGAATGGCGAGGCAGTCCCTAACTATCGACCGCAATTTGCAGATCTGCTAACCAAGTCATTCGAGAGCTGGAGCCAAGCTTCCAACGGGTTGGTAACCTTTGCTTTCGTCGACGCCGGAGCGAAAGCAGACATAGTCTGCTCCTGGTCCAACGAACCTGCGAAATTCAAGAACATCGCAGAGTCAGGTCAGGCAGTACTCGAGGCAAATCGCAATGGACTGGTGAGAGGCACGATCACAATCTTGACTGTACCTCTGGTTCCCGCACTTCCAGTCACCGACAATCGCATGAGACGCACCTGTCTTCACGAAATTGGTCACGCGATGGGACTGGCAGGTCATACAGCCAATCCAGACGACGCCATGTTTCACACAATGGGGGTTGCAGACACTTGGATTGATCTTAAGGAGCGCGACAGCAATACAATCGTGCGTCTCTACTCAGGACAAGCTGTCACTCCAGCGCAAACCCGCACACAATAGAGCTTTCCAAAGGCTTTTAGATAGCAGGCGAAAACCTAAGATATTTTAAATGTAAAGAGCAAGCGGGTCGTATGCGCTATTAAACTATTATCGGCACAAATATTTTTTTTCTAGAGCGGAAGAGGCGACCTTGGGCAACCAGATTGTACGTAACGACGGGACTGATTTTCAGCCCGGGAAGCTCCGGCTTGGGCTTTCAATTGTCGCAATCGGACTGGCAGTCACAGCTCTGACCCTTTCAATCGTCTACGTCGCATTTCCAATGCGCTTGAGCACCAGGCAGGCTGTAGTCGCCCAAGTGGAGCATGCGACCGGTGCGATCGGTAGCGCACTGGCTGCGGTACCAGTGTTCCCGAAGCTGGAGGAAAGGCTCAACGTACTCGTAATGGGCGTCGACTGGAATGGCACGGAAGCCGAGCGATACCAGGGCACCAGATCTGACACCATGATGTTAGTGTCACTCGACCCGGACAGCAAGCATGTCGGTATCATATCGATCCCACGCGACAGTCATGTGGAAATCGGCAGAGGGGTCAACAAAATCAATCAAGCACACGCAATTGGCGGTCCCGAAATGGCAGTCAATACGGTGCGAAACAACTTCAACATTAATGTCGACAACTATGTAGTGGTCGATACCCTGGGTTTGCGGGACATTTTTAAACTTCTCGGACCTATCGAAGTAGTTGTAGAAAAAGAGATGGATTATGACGATAAAACCTCCGGTTTGTCGATCCATCTCAAGCCGGGCAAACAACTCCTCACACCGGAACAAGCAGAAGGCTACGTCCGCTTCAGAAAAGATGCGATGGCTGATATCGGTCGAATGGAGAGACAGCAGTGGTTCCTTCGTCAATCACTCAACAGGTTGAAGGATCCGGGCGTCCTACTAAAAGCGCCCCAACTCCTGGAAGCCGGCTATAAATGCGTGAAGACTGATTTGCCTATGGATAAAATCACAGCTATTCTAGCCTTCGCTAAAGATCTTCCGCCAGGCGCCGTAATGACTTCAACGTTACCAGGTCAGGGTGAAACCATAGACGGTGTCAACTACTTTATCCTCAGCCAGAAAGGCGCACAGGCCGTTTTCGAAGGTTTCGGCGTGGCCCAATCCACACAAAGAGCAACAAGACGTCGACGACAGCCTATAGAGCAGATGTCGGCAGACGAAGAATCAATTCGCAAGCGAACCAGGATTTCCATTCGATACCGCGACGAACTGCAAACTAAAGCAGACGAGATGGCAGAACATCTAAAAGATCGGGGATGGCGAGTTCGTCAAATTCTGACTCGCATGGACCACGACTGCCTGCACGCTCAAATAGATCTTCACAGCCGACGAGCAACGCCGGCTGTAATCGACATGTTAAAAACCGATTTACCGCAGGTCTCTGAGTGGCCGGTCGTAGTGAAGTATGGTGGCGGCGGCGGGTGCGACCTCACCGTCGTGTTACCGGCACCATCACCGACGGACACCATTGGACTTTCCGGACCGACAGCAGATACACCACCAGAAAGCGCTATTTCCACAATCGATATTCAATAGCGGATCGCTTCCACTATTTGAGCTCGAAGAACTCGTGCCAGTGCATTGGGAGAGCCGTCTGCATACGATGCAATGAAACACGGCCAATGCGGATCGTTGATCAAGAAGAACGCTTTTCCTTAAAGCGAAAGAAGCCCCACCACAGGGCTTCAATTCAAGGAGGAAAGTAGATATCGAACTAAATCTGATCCTATGCCGCCTGTAGCGCCACATCGTACTTTAATCTGACGAAATCATATTCAACACGAATTGATACCGTATTCTGAGTTGCAAACTCCAGCCTCACTCTACCGAGACTGTTAGTGCTGTATTCGCTCCAATGTGACGGAACGGAAACTATCACATTTTCCGGCCCCCACTCTTCAACGTATGCCTTCAAAACTTGGCAAAGTCGATCTTCATCTCTTGGATCTCTGAACATTGTCATCTCTCTGGTTGCCTCGCTGCCGGAACAGCTCTAAGGGGTGTTGTCGATGCTTAGAGTGTAGGTGGGACGCGGTTCTTGAACAATTGGGGGGATTCCCCCCGAGTTCGTAAAATTCCCATGCGCAAATCCACAGTCATAATCAAGAAACGTGATGAATAGAGCGTTTTCAGCCACGTCCCCAATCGTATTGCAAAGACGCTGGTACGGCTAGCAGAGGCGATAGCAGTTCAACCCAAACAGGGAGTGAGTTTGTGGCACCTCTAAATTCAAAGAATTTTTGCCTGCGTGTATTAAAATAGAGAACGCGGTTCCGCAAAAAAAAATAAAACACTCAGAACGCGCTCTGGAGCGCCGGCGGTCCCAGTAGACGGTCTGCGTGGGTGTTTCTTGCTCTCGGACTGGAGGCACGCGAACACGCTCTCTGCCGGCGAGACGCCCAGCGGTCCCAGTTGCGTGTTTCGAAAAATGCTCTGAATCCGAATGAAGTTTCTAAGCCATCGACGTCACTACGCTGAGGTTCGGGTGACTGGTCGTTAGTACGGACACACTCGTCACTTCCGTGAACATCTGCGTTAGCGGTTTGCCGGTTGTTCTAACCTCGTCGAGCAGCTCGACACTTCGTCGTGCCGTAAGTTTTTTCTCGCACACCATATACGCCAGGCTGCGTGCTGCTTGAAGCACGACTACATCTACAATCATGAAATCGGAAACTACTGAACCCAGAGACCGTATGTCCTCGAGGGCAACCTCAAGACAGAAAATCAGGTCTTCAAGCTCCATCAAATCTGTGCAGAGCAACAAATTGCCGAGGGCTCTGTCTGCGGTCGAGATGGGAACTTGCGCAACGAGACGAGCCTCGCGCGTCATCGAGCTGTCGAAAGCACCGTAAGTGGTGTCAGTGTCTCGAAGTATACTGATAATCGTAAGAACAAGATCGTGGTACTGCAACTTTCCACTGCCAACGGCGCAGAGGCACTCCAGCAAAACTTTCAAGAATTGACCGGATAGCATGTTGTTCTTGACCAGACTGTACCCGATGGTGACACCGCGTGCCAGGCATTCCCGCCTGACAGCGAGCATATCCGCATGAGGAAAAACGCCACAATCATCGAGCAACTCATAGAGCTTGAAATCGCTCATGGGATCATTGGGATGAAGACCCAAATCCCACAAGGCATCATCGAACTCGATAAAGTTGTTACAGGCATAAGTGAGAACGATAGCAGCAAAATCACGGTAGATCGTGCCGCTGTCCACATAGTGCGCCGCAGTATCCAATGCTCTTAAATCCGAAACGGATATCCGGCCGGACAAACGCAAAAGGTCATAAGGAGATTGACCGCCCCGACGAGATACATCTAGGACGTCACGCATAACCACATCTGATACCATACCAGCTGCACGCAAAAGCCAGGACATCGTCGGCTCGTCCTCACTCAATTTTGGAAACTTGGAGAGTTCGAGACTAAATAAAGATTTCAATTCCTGACGTGCAACTGTTGCGAGTCTGCCGCTTGATTCCGATGTTCTCGAAGGCTGTGAGTCACTTACAGCATCGCTTGCGTAAGGTCTGAATATGGAATTCAGATCATAGCTCGGCGGTTTTTTGTTGGTAAGTGTGGAAAACATGGCCAATAAGATCTCTAGTTGGCATTGAGAAACATTCGGCTAATGGTGAATTTGGGGGGTTCACTATCTTGATATATAGCTTCGGGGTTCGAACTGATTCAAGAACGGCAATGCCTCGAGACGCACCAAAAATAGTGGCACATCAAGACGCGAAAGAGTGATGCCGAATCAGCCCGAGAATACATGGAGCCTTGCAAACTAACGATTATTCATTTGTTTCTGGTAATCGTTGGTCGACTCACGTAGGGCAGAACCAAGCAAACTACAACCTAGCAACCTTAATATCCTTCCAATCGAGTTTGATGTCAATATAAGGCATGGGGAAACTACGTAGTGATTACAGAGCGAATTTTCGGCAGCTCACGGTGCATACCCCAAAATTCCATTAGCCGACTCTACAATATCGCCAGTCCACAATATACAAAGCTGCTTGCAATACTGATGAAAAGCGAGTTTTCGTCCGACAGCCGATCACGTATTTCCACAGTGAGATAATCAACCGTTTTACTAAGAACAAAAATTTCACGCCCAACAAGCACACAGCGAACACTACAGAACCAGTCTGAACGAGCAATTCTGCGCAAATTTATATAGATCGTTCTGGGACTATCAATAGGGTCGTAGACTTCCCCTGATGTTGGACCAGCAACTCGCTTACGACAAAAACCACCAAAGACACCTCTGGGTTACCCGACAGTTGAAACGGCACCAGCGGCAACTGCAGCGCGCGAAAAGGACTAGTTGATTTCTACTACATGTACAGGCTTTCGAGAATTGTGATCGAGAATAACCAGCTTATGTTTGAGCTTGGGAAACTCCATCTGGAAATGCATTCGCATCGTCTCCATGCTGTATGGATGAATAGTGAAATTGAGTTCTGATTCTTCATCATCCTGCGACAATGACAATGCTCCATGGTTGCCGTTGCTATCTTCGAGATAAAAATCTATTCCGCGCAAAGTGTACTTGGTGTTGTTATCGATGCTGAGTTCGAGCTTCATGAGTTGGCCACCCAAACCATCGCTAACTTGCTTGCTCTTCAAGACATCCACAGATAAGCCTTCGACGTGCTTGGGAATTTTCTTAGGACTGGGTTTTGTCGCGACAGGCATAAGTAGATCTGCATCAATAGTCATGTTGAGATTGTCGCCCGGCTCGAGGACCGCTGGCTTGCCTCGCTTCATCGCGGCATAGGTCGTTGCAGCAATCGCGCCTGCAGCCGCACCGGCGGCAATGTTATAGCCATGCATCGATATAGTCGATTGAAGCCCAGAAAGTTGGTAGGCGACAATCGCACCCATGGCAGCACCGCCACCTGCCCAGGCCATTAAACGACCGACTCCTTTCGCCTTGCTTTTGGTGGTTGATTTTTTGAAATTGTCCGCTTCGACACGAAATGCAAAAACTCTGCCGTCTGGCAGCTTCAGCTTCTGGAACTGAATCTCAAGATGTCCAGGGCGAGCCATTCTTCGCGGGGGATGAATCTTCGACACCGACCCGTAAAAAGTGGTGCCTTCCGGTATAACTCTGTTGGTATCGACAAAGATATCCTCTGTCGTCTTGGCAGTGATCTTCTGGCCAAGCTTGGCCGGTTGCAGGTCTCCATCGAACGTGCGGTCCATGAGACGCAGACCACTCGTAGGAACTGTCGCCAACTTCAGTTTGATTGGCGTCCCCTTCGGGACACAGTATGTAACCTCACCTTTGAGCACGACTCCACTAGAGGTACTCGGCTTCTCCTCCGTGGGAGCGTAATAATTTTTGTCGATCTTGTGATTATCGGAGCCCGCGCTGTAAGGGCGATCGGCGGGTATGCCCTGGGCGACCGCGGACAATGGTGCGCTCACGAGCATGACCACGGTGAAGACAGCGACCATAGTGCGCCACCGCTGCAGCACGATGTCCGAAGCTCGGTTCTCAAACAAGATTTTCATACAACCACCGTTACCAAGCGTAATTCGACTGTTTCACCGAAGATAGTCAACAGGAAAAACCGAGTATAGATGACTTTCCGCCCAGGTGGAAGTTAACAAAAATCATCTTTACATCAAGCCGAAAACTAATGCCCTGACCGTCCCTGCAGATTCCGCATCGAGATTATGTGACACTGAGCCGCCCACGATATATTTCTTATTAACATACGGGCATAAAGGCTTAGCCAGGACTCACTCCCGTGAGCGTGCCAACCGAAGGTGAGATGACCGATGACTGAAAATTCGATAGACGTATCCGAAGTGCCAGGAGCCATCACGCAGAAGCTTGGCGTCCCGGATCTGGCTAACATGTGCGTCCTCAAATACGGAGTAGAAGTCGTCGAAGAGCTCAGAGGGCTTGCCACCGGCACTCACCTTTACGAAGCCGTGATCGTAGACGCCACACTTTGCGGCTTTCTTTTCCCGTCAGAGCTGCTCGTGGACGCGGCGCGGATTGTAGATTCACTGGTCGAGATTAAGGGCGCCCTGATTTTTCTCCGCTGCGACAGTGCGTTCGCAATCATTCGCGAAAATTTCACGGCTGCTCCATCTTTCCGAGTATTCGACAGCTATGCCGATCTCTTTGAGTTTTCACCGACACTGACCAAGTACATCAAAGCGGCACTTGGGAAGGACGCCGGTTTTGAAGAAGGCGGCGCTGACCTGTCTCAGCAAATTTTGATGGCGGCGGTGCCTGTACTGACAGAGCAGGGGCTGCAGAGAAAGACCAATATCACAACGCCCGGCACGGAAAATCACCTCCTCGCGCTTATCGACAACTTCAGTCCGGTGGCGGCGCTGGCTCAGAGATCACGTTTGAGCGAAAGCCAGATCCTCGATGGCTTGAAAGAGCTGGAGACCAAGAAATTGATATTTCCCGTGTTTGCGAAAGTGCCGTTCCTCACATCGTACTTCAAGAATCGGCGCTCCTTCACGATTGAGGAATACATGATCAATTGCAAAATTCTCAATCAGCAAAACATCGACGAGCTGGTCCTAGAACTCCAGGGAACCAGCGCCAAAGAGCGCATGAATCTTGGGGCGCTGGCTGTTAAACGAGGAAAGATCAATTCACGAATGCTCGAGATTGCTCTCGCGGACCAAGCCTTCTACGGTCAATCCGAAGGAATGAAGAGCAAATCGAAGATGACTTCGACGGCGACAAGCGAAGAGGCGAAAGTGCAATCACTCGTAGGACACCTCGGATCGACCGACCCGATGAGCCTTCTGCAAAACATGGCGACCAACAGAGAGACAGGCGTTCTCTCAGTTGAAAACCGCGACATGCAGTTCAAAGCACACTTCGAGGCTGGCAAGCCTATGAATGCACGTATTGGAAAGCTCCATGGCAACAATGCCGTCATGGAATTCGCATCGGCATGGAATCAGGGAATCTTCGTGTTTATCAAAAGACCACCGTCGGAAGATCTGACCAAGGATACTTGTAAAATCACAAAACCGCTGGATAAGCTGCTCCTCGATGCGGCACTGGCGCAAGACAATACGCAGGTTGTTTGGAACAAACTGCCGCGCGGCGCTGACTCGATCCTCGAGAAAGTGGAGAGCACCAAAGAGAAGTTGGAAGGCGATCCGATTATAGAGCCCAAAGAGAAGAAGCCAATAACCAAATCCCAAATGGAGATGGTTAAGCGTGTTTGGGACTCGCTCGATGGTCTAACAACAATTTCTCGCACAATCAAATTGATGGGCGATATCACAACCTCCGACTTCAGCTGGGCAATCGGAATGCTGCTCGAATACAAGATGGCGACCGTACCTGATGGCGACGTGTCCGGGCCAATCAGTAAATTCCAAAGATTGGTGGCTGGTATCAGAGAACAGATAGGCAATGAGAAAAACACGGCATTTTTGCGTTTGAGCTTCCGTGACTCGCTGGGCTATTCGGGACGAGCGCGAGTCTTCATCCTAAGTCATCGAGGCGACGTAGATGTAGATATGGCGGCCGCGCGCTCGGCAGGGACATCTCTTTCGACAGTGCTAGCAGATCTTGACAACTGGCAGGTGAAGTACATTGAATATGTCTCCCAGGAACTCGATCGAGGCACACTTTTGAACATCATCCGCTCGATTCATGAGAAGGATCGTTAGAAAAGCCTCAAGAGCGTGGAAAGCCGGAAGTGCATTGAAGACTGCCAGTCTGCAGAAGCGGCTGTCAGGTAGAAAAACGCGCTAAAATCTGACCCGGAAGTCGACTCTCATTTGGCAGGGATATGAACGATAAAAAGAACAAAGCTGTTGCAACATCGCTGGCCTACATTTGTCTGATACCAACGACGGTGGCGTCTCCGAGCCTTACCAGTGCAGCGTTCGCAGAGCAAACCAAATTGCAAAATCCTTCGCTGATCGCAGAGAAAGACGGCGAAAAGAAGCGAAAGACCGAGAAGAAAGAGCGCAACGGCGACTCTTCGAAAAAAGACGGCGGTACGACTCGCTCTGATGCCGATGGGGAAAAACCAGATAAACTCGGTGCCGGAGCGCCTTCACGAGTAGGCGAGAAGAAGGAAGAGCAGCCTTTCAAAGCGCAGGTAGAACCGCAACGCAGAAGGATATCAACCCCGGCACCGGCTTATCCGATAAAGCTCGCGGTAGCGTCGAATCCGAAAGCGTCCGCCGCGATACTAACGAAGCTCGGTCAAGACGCAAGCGATCTCGTGCGACGACAGGTAGCTGCCAACCCGAGTGCGCCCGCCGATATCAAACGGCTGCTCGCCAACGACACCGATCAGCTCGTCATCGAGGCTCTGTTGCACAATCCCACGCCGCTCGATGCTCGTACGCTATACGCGCTGGCATCCTCCGGACTTCCCAAGGTCTGCGAAACGATCGCTGCCAGTCCAGCAACACCACCTGCGGTACTATCGAGATTGGCGCACGGTCACACTCAAACGGAATACCTCTTGCTCTCGCTGGCTCGCAATCGGGCAACGACTCAGGACGTCGTCGATCGGCTGGTGAAGGTAGGAGATCGACTGGTACGGACATTTCTAGCGCGACAGCCCCAGTTGAGCCAGGAGTCATACCAGGCCCTATCGGAAGATGGCGATCTGGGCGTGCGCTCGATGGTGGCAGGCAATCCCTCGGCGCCGGCGGAAGTTCTCGACAAGTTGGCAAAAGACTCTCACATGGTCGTTCGAATCGGCGCAGCAGGCAACCCATCGACACCAGCCAATACGCTCTCCGGCCTGGCCCAGGACAAAAACTGGGAGGTGCGGATGGAAGTCGTCCTCAATCCGTCCACGCCGGTCAATGTTATTCAATCACTAGCCGACGACAAAGAAGAAAAGGTGCGCTGGTCGGTGGCAGCCAATCCGACTGTTCAAGACACGACGCTGAGCAAACTCGTCAAAGACGATTCTATTCGTGTAAAAACAGCCATTGCAGCGAATCCTCAAGCCAGCAAGGCTACCCTCAAACAATTGATGGACAAGGCACCGGTCGCGGTGGCACAGGTACTGGCGTCGCGCTCAGACTGGACTGCCGATGACTACTTGAGCCTGTCACGCAACGAGTCACCGCAAGTTCGATACGTGCTCGCCAACAACGCCTCATTGCCAGGCGTAGTCGTGAAAGAAATGATCAAAGATAAGGACTACGCCGTACGAGCGGCACTCGCTGCCAACACGTACCAGAAGAGCGCAGACAAGGCTAGCGAGATTGGCATGGTGGCGCAGCTCGGCAGTGACACCAACGAGATAGTCAGGCAGGCTCTGGCAAGCAATCCGGCCGCGCCGGCCAACGTTCTTTCATTATTGGGAAGAGATAACTGTTCGAATGTTCTCAAAGCGCTGTCAGGAAATCCGGCTACTCCTGCCGACACGCTTCTCCTGCTCGCCGATTGCAAAGATCTCGGTATCAAGCAGCAACTCCTTTTTAGGAAGGATGCAAGCGACGAAGTAGTGAAGCGAGTCGCCGATGACGCCGATACCGTCTTAAAAATCAGCATCGCCCAAGCTAGCAATACAAGACCAATTATTTTGGAGAGACTGGCGACCGATCAGGATCCATCAGTCAGAGCGGTAGCCGCTGCTCATCCTTCCATGCCGCAAGACGCATTAGAACTTGCCGCTAAAGACGTAAGCCCTGTAGTTCGCGCATCAGTCGCCCAGAACCCAGCGGTCAAAAAAGAAACGCTAGCAAATCTGGCTCAAGATCAAGAGGACCGGGTACGGATGTCGGCCGCCTCGAATCCCACCGCAACGGCAGAACTGTTAAGCAAGCTTTCGAAAGATCCCAGGCCCGAGGTAAGACGAGCTGTCGCGTCCAACCAACATACACCAGACGACGTACTTCAGGTCCTTGCAGAGGACGAGGTCACCTGGCTAGCCACCCCAGATTCAGCACAATAGAGAAGAGAAGGAAACATGAAAGACGTAGTGATCATAGATGCGTGTCGCACTCCAATCGGTCGATACGGAGGAAGTCTGAAAGATGTCCGGCCGGATGATCTAGCAGCCCTCGTTATCAGAGCTATCGTGGAACGCAACAACCTCGATCCCGAGTCAATCGAGGACGTGCTTCTAGGATGTGCCAATCAGTCCGGCGAAGACAATCGCAACGTCGCCCGCATGGCAGTGCTTCTCGCCGGGCTTCCTTTCACCGTCGCTGGTGGTACGGTCAACCGCTTGTGCGGTTCCGGACTGATGGCGGTTAACGACGCGGCTCGCGCCATTCGAGCCGGCGAAGGTGATGTCTACATCGCCGGCGGCGTTGAGTCGATGACCAGAGCTCCTTTTGTAATGGGTAAGCCGGAAGCAGCGTTTCCACGCGGCGACCTGAAGATGATTGACACGACCCTCGGATGGCGGTTCATCAACAAAAAGCTGAGCGATATGCACCATCCTTACTCTATGGGTGAAACAGCCGAGAACGTTGCTGAAAAGTATCAGGTTTCGAGAGTTGACCAGGATCAATTTGCTTTCGATAGTCAGCGAAAATACAAAGAAGCACAGATGCAGGGTCACTTCAAGAAGGAGATCATCAAAGTCGAGCTACCACCAAAAAAAGGCTCCAGCGACCCGACAGTGATCGACACTGATGAGCACCCGCGGCCAGACACAAGCATGGCTGATCTTGCCAAGCTCAAACCAGCATTTCGTGATGGTGGGAGCGTGACAGCCGGTAATTCATCTGGTATCAATGATGGTGCCTCAGCCGTACTCCTCATGTCGGCCGAAAAGGCCTCGGCTCTTGGACTCAAGCCGATGGCTAAGATTGTCTCTTCAGGCGTTCAAGGGGTTGACCCGGCAATCATGGGTATCGGTCCGGTAGGTGCAACACAAAAGGCACTGCAACGCGCCAATCTGGAAATCAAAGACCTGGATTTGATCGAGCTCAACGAAGCCTTCGCTGTTCAAGTCCTGGCTTGTATGAGAGATCTCGGCATCGCGCCCGAAAAAGTTAATGTCAACGGTGGTGCAATCGCCCTGGGTCATCCTCTCGGTGCGAGCGGCGCACGCATACTCACGACCCTCGTCCATGAGATGAATCGACGTGAGGCACAGCGAGGTCTGGCCACGATGTGCATCGGCGTGGGACAGGGCATCGCCACGGTGATCGAACGCGTCCGATAATACAATTAGCCATGCCATATAAGTATTGAGGGTTTAAGTTACCGACTCAGTCAGGTATAAAAGCATGGGATTGATCAAATCTGCGTCCCTATGGTTCGGTGCCCAAGAGGGTTATGGCCTCAGAAACTTTCAAGTTTCTCCAGTTGTCCGATGTCCATCTCGATTCTCCCCAGAATCGAGGTGTTTTGTCTTATTCACCGGCGCAACGCGCTGCGCGATATGCTGACCTGGTCGAATCTTTCGTGGTCGCCTGCAAAGTCGCGACAGATCAGGGCGTAGATGCCGTGCTCCTGCCTGGCGGTCTCTGGGACCATCGTAGTATTCGGGGTCAGACGGCAGGAACAGTGCTCGAAGCCATCGCCGAGCTGGGTGATATTCCCGTGTACATCACTCCGGGATGTGGCGACCCTTACACCATCGACGCGTACTTCAATGATGATTATCTGAAAGCGCGTGGAATGCGCACCTGGCCATCTAATGCCTGCATTTTTCGCACGCACGATTTCACAACCGTTCGCCATCCGAAACGTCCGGAGGTCGCGATAACCGGGCATGCTCATATGAGTCAGCGCAAGATTTCCGATCGTTTGCTCAGCAACTACGTGCCTCGCGACGAAGAAGCGCTTATCAATTTACTGGTTTTTCACGGTTCTCTGGACACTTATCCCGGTCTCGATTTACTCACGCAGGATCGCATCACAGCACCATTCTCGGTAGAAGAGTTGGCAGCGCAGCGCTTCACATACACAGCGCTGGGACACTTCCACGAATACACCGAGCTCTGCGACGAAAACGATTTACTTATTGGAGCCTATTCCGGCTGTCTAATAGGGCGTAATTTTGACGAACTTGGTCCAAGAGTGGCAATGCTCGGCACGATTACAACAGAGGACGGAGTTCCGGTTACCACTTTAGAACCGATAGAAGTAGCAAGCAATCGTTTGACTTATGTGCCGGTAGACATCTCAGGACTGGACGCCGAAGGGATAAAGGCGGAGATCGCATACGGCATTCAGGAGCAAGAAATTCGTCCCGATGTCGACATTGTCTGCCTGAGCCTGGAAGGCAGTTACAGCAATGATCTCGATCCATTCGAGGTAGCGCAGGAGCTACGCCCCGACTTCTACCAGATTGTGATTGTCGATAGAACCCGTCCGGACTATTTCGCTGAGGAGTATGATCCACGCACTACCGAGCACAAGTACTTGGAGAGCATGCTGGAAAGACAACGACAAGCAGAAGAAAAACGATCGGCAAATCCCAAAGCCGATACTCTGACAGGCGTGCCAGGCATGCTATTGTCCGGCAAAACAATCGAGGACGCACTTTATTACGGTCTTGATGCTCTGAAAAAACAAAAGGTTACTCACCGACATGTGGATTGAGAAGCTCACTTTATACGGATTTGGTGGCATCGCCAACGAACAGATCAAGTTCGGAGAAAACGATCTCAATCTTATTGTAGAGCGCAATGAATACGGTAAGTCGACTCTAGCAGAAGGGATCTGGGCGACCCTTTTCGATTTTCCAGACCACGCGAGCAAGAATGCACACCTGGAGCGAGATGCTTTTAAACCGTGGGTAGAAAGCGCGCCGTACAAAGCCTCCCTCGACGTTTTTGTGGAGGCGCGACCGCTCCGCATCGAACGTGATTTCTCGAATAAAACCTTTAAGGTAATTGATAAGCTCAACAACACCGACGTCACACAAGAGTTCATAGGGCCCAACGGAGAAGACCAGGTCGGACTCAAAGTAACCGGAATGAGCCGCGACCTGTTTCGCAACACCTGCCTATTGGGACAGCGACATCTGGACGCCCATCACGCTTCCAGCACCAACGACATCGGTCCGGTCTTCAGAGGAATGGCCGACACATCCAATCCGGTTAGCACCGCATCCGGTGCAATCGATGCGCTCCAGGATGCACTCAACAATTATTCCTTCGCCGCTGCCGGCGCCAGGCGCATGTCCATAGAAGAAGCAATTGTCGAACTCGAGAGCGCGAAAAACGATATCCACCAGAAGCTCACCACTATTGAACAGGAGCGAATGGACGTTGCAAACTGGCTGGACGAACTCAGTCGCCTGGAAAAACAGATTCAATCAGCTGTCAGCACTGATCCTTTGATTGTCTCAGAGTTTGATATGTACCGGATTCAATGTCGTGAGGCCGCGCACAAACTGGATGGAGCGCTGCAGCGCTCCCAGCAAAAACAAGGTCTTGAAGAACAGCTTAACGAGTTGGATCGCAGCTCGCCAATTACAGGAACAGCATCAGCAAGCTTACAGGATCTGTGGACCAGACGCTCGTCCAGACAGGGCGATGCAGATAAGCTCGAAAGAGAGTTTCAGCCTCAAGAGCAAAGATACGAGGAGCTTTCCCAGGAGATTTCCAATCGCTATCAAAATCTCGAGAGTTTTACCCAAGAAGAGGTTAATTTGATCTCGACATTCGCTGTCAATCTGTTTAAGCTCCAGGAGCAACTGGTCGAGGTCCAACGACAGCATCAGGAGCAGACCGGAAGGCATTTGCACAAGCTTCTGAGCTCTACGCAACAGCACGGTCAGGCTCTAGATACGTTGAAAAGCCTTTCGAAAGACGAGATCGATGAAGCGAAGAACTATTCATCGCTCCTCATCATGTTTCACGATCAGGTGCAGGAAGAACAGAAAAAGCTTCAAGAGATCGCTTTCAGCCTCGAAGATATAGAAGAGCGAAGAAAAAGCAAGCGCAGCCAAAACGTAGGGCTGCTAATCGGCGCGATCGTCCTATTGGTAGGCATGATAGCAGCGCTTTTATACACGCACGAGATCAAAGACTTTCCAGCAATAGTCAATCACATTCTGATGGGCATCGCCGCCCTCGCCTGGCTGGCAGCAATGATCTTCGTTCCGATGATCTTCAAGTACCAGTATTTTCTGAAAGATGATGCCAACAGTGCTAATGAAGAAGGCGAGAAGCGAAAGAAAGCACTGCAAGGCGTAAAACAGAAGATGGTTAGCCTGGAAGGCAAGTTGCAAGAGATGGCGGAGCGAACAGGCGCCGGCACGAAAGACGAGCTGGTCCGAATTATCAACGACGCTTCGTCCCATGAATCCGTTGTGCAGGAGCAACAGGGGTTCGACAGTACACTCAGCACCGAAGAGTCGAGAATCAAGAAGGTGGAAGCGGATCTGGCTTACTACTTTGAAAAAGCCGGATTAGATCCCAACGACATCACCTCTCAAAAAGCCATGGATCTCTCCCAAGACATCACTCAGAGCTTCAAAGATAGAGAAGATCTGGAAAAACAGTTCGAAGATATCGCACACGGTCGCAAGCAACTTGAATTTCTCATAACCGAGATAGCGGACATCGACGACCAGATAGAATCACTGCTTATCCGTTCTGGCATAGACCTTTCTGAAGTCGAAGACATCGAGGGCGCCATCGATGAGCTGATCAAAGTCAACGTTGCTCGTCAGAAAATTCTGGCAGAGATGGCGAGGTTGGAATATGATCTAGCCGGCTTCGACGATTTGATTCAACAGGTAGAAAGCCTGCAATACGAGAAAGATGTATTGGAGGATAAGATTCGCAATCTCATTAGCGAGCATCCTGAGCTAGAAGACCTTCCAGAACCAGATCCGAACGAGAAGAAGCAAAGCATACTGCCCTGGGGTCAAACGCAGGCGACCACAGACAAGTCAGAGCTGCGCAAACAGAAAGAGGAATTGATTCTACAGGTCCGTGCAACCGTCAACAATCACGACGAGCACTACCTCGAGATCATCGAAGAACTCGCGACAGTCGATCACGAACTCAACTGCGCACGCCGAGCTCGGCTCGCATTGAGCATGGCGAAAGAGGTAATACAACAACTTTCGTCCGAGACATATGGTGATTGGTCGCAAAAACTCAACGACGAATCGCGAGAGCTTATCTCTCAACTTGCAATGGACATCGAGAGCCTCGCATTCGACCAGTCACTTCAAATCGTCTTGAAACTACAGGGTCATCAGCGCCAGTTCAACGCACAAGACATTGCCACAAAACTTTCGACAGGAACTCGAGAGCAGGTCAACTGGTTGGCTCGCATCATACTTTCTCGATTTCTTTCCAAACGCCAGAGCTTGCCGATTGTTCTAGACGAACCATTCAGCGAGGCTGATGACGAACGCTTTCTCAACATGATGAGATTCCTGATCAGGACAATCTCACCGAATAATCAAATAATAATTTTGAGTTGCCACCATCAGCGACACCAGTGGTTGGTTACTCAATTGGCGTCGACGGAGAAAGCAAAGCTGTCATTCCGCAACAGGTTACCGATAGCAGCGGCAGAGGTCGAGTCTTCCGTCGTCCGTTGAGTTGGATGAGATCGTATGAGTAGAATCCTGGTAGTTGATGATGACGACCAACTGTCGGAGCTAATCACTGAATGGCTCACGGAAGAGCATTTCGAGGTGGAGACAGCCACTTCGGGTGAGCAAGCGGAAGAGATGCTCAACGGACGCAGTTACGACTTAATTGTGCTCGACTGGGAACTGCCTGACACGACTGGCATCGAGATTTTGAAGCAGCTTCGTGCCGCCGAGAAAAGTACACCCATCTTGATGTTGACCGGGCGCGACAGCATATCTAACAAAGAACAAGGGCTTGATTCCGGCGCAGACGACTATCTCACCAAGCCATTTCACATGAAGGAATTAACGGCTAGAATTCGCGCGCTGCTTCGTCGCGTCACTCCGTATTCCAACCTGCTAGAAGCTGGCAACGTCTCTGTGGATCCGAAGCAACGCACCGTCAGCGTCGGTGGAAAGCCCGTAGAGCTCGTACATCGCGAGTTTGCTCTGCTCGAGTATCTGCTTCGACACAAAGGTCAAATATTCAGCTCCACCGCATTGATCGACAGCGTCTGGACAGCAGAGAGCGATGTCGGTCCGGAAACTGTCAGACAATGCGTAAAACGTCTCCGTCAGAAGATCGATACGGAAGGGCAAGAGTCGTTGATAGAGAACGTCTTCAAGGTCGGCTACCGCATCCGCGCAAGCGAATAACCGAATCGTGAACCTTGGCCTTTAATGCCAGCCGGTGCCACCAAATTCAATACCACAAAAGAGACCTCAATCTGAACTCGCTTGCGCGAGAAAGGAAGGCAAATGTGTCGCCCTGTCACACCGAATTGGTCTAGCCTCGGTTACATCTTGACAGTCACGAAAATTCAAACGAACTGATGCGACCATAATACCGCCGAGTATTCATGCGAGATCTTTGACATATCAAATTTTTCTTGTAGTCAGCGAAATCGAAATTTTAGTGACGAAAACGATTCTTGCACGCACGTTCGGAACTAGTGATCGTTTCGGGCATCTCACAGTCAGTCAAGATGTAACTTGGTCTAGTCACAGACGTTCGAGCTTTTTGCGCTCGCGAGTCAAAGGGTATCGATGCAAACCCCTCTATGGAGGGAGTTGACTAGTCGCGTCCAGCACTAACCAACGAAACACGACGCTTGCATTTGCAGGGACTACAGCATGAGCGCCCAATTTATGTTTCGATCTACGGAGTCGCCGGCGTAGGACGTTGCGTCGTCAACGACTGCGGAAGCGTGATCCGAATGATTGAATTGTCTTCCTGTTGGCTGACGAACAAGTTGCCGCCTTTGTCCAGCGTCAAGTAATAAGGCTTCTTGAAGTCGGTAGCAATGATTGTCGAAATCCCGGCTGGGGTAATTCGTGCCACTGTTCCACCGGAATAGTTTGCAACGTATAGATTGCCGCTGTCATCGGCGGCCAGACCGATCGGTCCTTTCAAATGCCCGCCACTGGCAAATGTGCTGCGAGTACCGTCACGACTGATTCGATCGACCGAATTGCTGTTAAAGTTGGCGACATAAAGATTGCCCTGGCTGTCGAAAGTCAGACCGGAAGGTGCATGGAAGCCGGTAGCAATCACGCGCACCGATGAATTTGCCAGCACCGGAGTTGGCTTCGAACCACCAGATGCGCCACCACCAACTACCGATTGTGGAGTCTGAGGTGGATTCGTAGTCGCTGGTTGATACGTCGTTGTCGGGGTAGCAGCAGCGGTATAGCTCGGCTGACTGGTGGTGGCCGTGGGCTGCGCCGTATTGGTCTGAGGCATCTGACTGGCAGCCAAACTCTCTGTCGGTGCGGTCGTTGGAATGACCGTCGGCGTCGTGACACCGGATGCAATTTTCGCATCGCAGTCGGCAGCTTTGCGCTGAGCCTCCTGGAAGTGGACATTGGCGGGCGGAATCATGTTGAAGTACTTCTTCGCTTCTTCATATTGACCAAGACCCATATTAACGACGCCTAGCTGATACTGAGCATCGCAGTCATTCGGTTTTACCCTTAAGACTTCCAAAAATCTACCAACAGCCTCCTTATACCGTCTCTGGCTCTGGAATAGAACGCCGAGGTTGTATTGCGCGTCGGCGAGATTCGGGTCTATATCGGTTGCTCGTTTGAAAAAAATAATTGCCGACTCCGGACTCCCTTGCTTATATGCGTTAAGCCCCAGGTTATACATACTTATCGCCCGGGGATCCGTGCTCTGGGCCAATGCCGAGCCGACACAGGCGAAAGACGACCCCAGTGCAAGCGAGCAAGCAACCAGAGAAAGGGCGATACGGCGCATTTGAATCATAAGATAACAACTCCAGAAACGTAAGCTAATCAGGGTTCTTGTATGAAGGCTCCAATCAGGTATTGGTAACAATAACGCCGATAATCAGGCTGAGAGCGTGAATTTATGCTTACAAGAGGGAAGATCGTTTAGCATAATAGATAATGACAACCTTAATATCCAAGGCCTAAAAAGCAATTTTAGAAGGGTTCGTCCTATTTAGCATGAAAGGAAGCCACAAATTATGCGAACTGTCGGACACATTATTACCTCGGCTGGCGTTGCCGGGGCTAGCTATATGCGCTACAAGTCAAAACCGGCGGCACTAGCCACGTTTTTTGCAGGCTGGTTGATCGATCTCGATCATCTCGTCGACTATGTCAGAGCCCATGGCTGGCGTCCCAACTGGGGCAGATTCTCAGAGGCTTGCCATGAAAGATATAGCGGCAAGCTCTACCTTCCGTTACATTCTTACGAGCTCCTGGCGCTGTTTTTCCTGTTATGTAAGGGGGAAAACAAACAACCATATCGCGTCGGCATAACCCTCTCCGTCCTAACCCATCTCTTACTCGATCAGAAATGCAATCCAGGAAGGAGACCGTCCACTTACTTCTTAACGAATAGAATACGCAAGAAATTTGATGCCGGCGAGATTTTAAAACCGCATCATCGCCATTCCAGGAGTCACTAGCGCGATTTAAATTGAGCTCGGCTCATCGATATCTAACGGCTCACCAAAGCGCAGTAAATTTCCGTTGACATCGATTACGGAAAATTCGTTCATACCCCAGGGCTTAGCCTCAAGGGGAATCACAAGATTCACACGGTTGTGAGTATATTCGTAGTAGAGCTTTTGGATGTTGCCGACTCTGATGTAGCAGCTCGAGTTTCTAGAAAGATGCTCGTCGTCGGACTCGAAGAAATGGATCTCCACGCCGTCGCGCTCGACAAGGGCATATCCGTCGTAATGCGCGATTACAGAGAATCCTAACATCGTCTCGAAATAGTCGAGCGTGTGCTGCATGTTCGAAGCAGGAAGCACCGGGACGGCTTGCAAGATTCGTGTAGTGTCATCCATTGTCTTCGTCGGTGAATTCATCGAGGGGTTCTGTTCCTGCTATGGAAAACGGTGTGGGAATTACAAGGGTAGTGTTCTTTCCGGTGGATACTTCCAGAACAGACTGTAATCGTCTTAGGTCAAAAGCACCAGGCTGCGCGAATATAATGTCAGCTGCCTCTGCGAGCTTGGCCGCAGCCTGAGCTTCGCCCTCGGCATTGGTAACCATAGCACGTCGCAAACGCTCAGCCTCGGCCTGTCGAGACATGGCCCGTCTCATCTGGGACGGAACCGCCAGATCCTTGAGCTCCATACTGATGATGCGAATACCCCAGTGGTCGGTCTGTTTGTCAACGATTGCCTTAAGACGATTGTTGACTTTATCGCGCTCAGAAAGCATTTCGTCCAACGTGATCTGACCAATAACCGTCCTCATCGCAGTCTGTGCGAGTAGACCGGTGGCTTCAATTGGATCCTGAACAGTGAGCACCGCCTGCCTTGGGTTCTCTACCTGAAACAAGCAAACCGCCTCAACCGTGACCGGCACATTATCCCTGGTCATCGCCTCTTGAGCCGGCACCGGCATGGTTACGACACGGACATCTACCTGCTGAGCACGTTCGAAGAATGGTAATACGAGCTTGAGACCAGGTCCACGGAGCCCGACTACTTTTCCAAACCGCATTACAACCAGGCGGTCATACTCCCTCACGACACGCAGGCCGGTCATGAGTGTAATGACTGTGAGAACAATCAAGCCGCCGAAAACTTCCAAAATTAGAGCCCTCTGCTACTCAATTAGTGACATTCCCTGAAATTATAGATTTCCCCGCGCACATTTACATGGCGACCATCCACAAGGGAATTACAGGGAAAACTCCATGTTGCCAAAAATAGCTTTGGGCTAGCATGGGAATAACCAGCTTGGTGCCCAATCACGACGTCGGCGATAGAGGCATGATATGACCGAACTCAGCAACAAATCGTCCGGTTCGGGCGATGAGAAGTCTAACTCAGATTTTTGGCAGGGCTTGTTCAATGCTACGCCTGATGAGCCGCGAAGGCTGGAGATGCAAAAAGGTGCTCCATCTCAAGCAGCTCCAACAAATAGCAGTTCTGAGAGCAAATCTGCATATCGCAAGAGTGACGGCAAGACTCGCAAAGTAGCGGCTCCAAAAAAGCATGGATCCAGGTCCGAGAAGCAAGTTCGTACAAAGAAGCAAGCCAAACAACATAACTTTCGGGATACGACAAAACGCATTGGATTCAACCCAACCAATCAAGCGTCTCCTATCGGTCAAACGGACACGTATAAAACTTCCGACGCGAAATCGTATTTTCGCCCGGGATTCATGTCAATGCTTTTCGGTGCCGTGTTACCCGTTGCAGCGCTCGTTATAGAGACGAATACACACGAGATGGCACGACAATTTTTCGACCCATTCCCTACGATTTTCCACATCTTCCTGTTTCTCCTCATCCCCATTTCAACAACCCTGACATGGTTGGCAACTAGACTAAATCTCTCGCCATTGTACTCCATGATGTCTCTGGCAAGTGGCATGGCGCTTGGCATATCGGTGCTCTACACTCTGATGCTCGCACCGCTTGCGCCCATGTTCATCGGGCTTCTGCTGCCATATGGTACCGGCTTGCTCGGTCTCTCTCCTTTACTCTCGATACCGGTCATCTTGCTTTGCGGCGGCACGATTTGCAAACTCGCAGACCGACACCCGACCTTCTTCGATGCTCACCAGCTAAAGCATCTCGGGCACTTGATCATTTTGGTTATGGTTGTCGCAGTGGAGTTGCCATCGACATTAACACGGGCACAGTTAGCCGAAGCTACCCAACCGGGACCCAAAGCAGGAGATGCGATCGCCTGGTTACGAAAGTGGGGAAGTCGAGATGTCCTGCTCAGAGCGTGTTATGAGCGCTCCGGCGAAGCCACCGACATCTTGGGCTCCCTGGTAGAACACCAGCATCCAGTCAGAGTTGAGCAAGCCCGCGATCTCTATTACAAAGTTACCGGTGTCGCTTTCAACACCGTTCCTATCCCCGCCTCTTTCAGGGGCACCATCAAGAATGCCGGGCTGATCGATGATCCTGCCGGTCTCAATGCTGATGTTAAAGATGAGTTCGATCTCGACCCAGACATCGCCGGCGAGCTGGTCAGCGGCGTCGCACGGGGGCTTTCGGTAAGCAATTCGACTATTTCCGGAAATCTCGATGGCAGCGCCGGTTTGGCAAGCCTCGATTGGGATTTCACCTTTGAAAATGTCTCCCCGATAGCACGAGAGGCTCGCGCAAATATCCTTTTGCCACCAAACGCGGTGGTATCCAGAGCTACACTCTGGCTCGACGAAGTCAGGAAAGAAACCGTTATACAAGAACGAAATGAAGCAAGACAAACTTATCAACAAGCGGTCATGCAGCATAAACGCGATCCCCTCCTTGTGAGCATGAGCGGCAAAGACTCTGTTTTGGTCCAATGCTATCCCGTGGCGAAAGGAACTAAAACGCGAATTCGGCTACACATAGTGGCACCGATGGTGGTGACCGACAATAAAGAAGCGGCTGTCGTTCTGCCAACTTTCGAAGAACGAAATTTCGCCATTCCCATTCAGCATAAGATCGCGTTAGAAGGAAAAACCGAGATATCGATCGCTGGAATAGGCTCCGGCGCTAACGAGTCAAAAGTCGCCAATGCCAGTATCGATAACTCCCTATTGGGTCGATTTGCTGCCATTCCTCATGTTGGGCTAGCTTGGGGCGAGTCGCCGGCAACATTGACAATGCGCCCACCCGATACGCCGGTCGAAGCACGGCAGGTGGATTACTTCGCGCTTCCCGATGGAATCTTTCGAGCCGGCGCCACGGCTCGCGATTTTGTTAAGCAGCAAAATTTACAAGAGCAGAAACACCTTACGATTATCGTCGACAAGTCGATCACGATGGCTCCATACATCAACGAAATTGTCGATGGACTGGCTACAGCGCCGGACAATTTGAACGTCACCCTGGTTCAAGTCAAAGATGGCGAGGAACTACTGCTTGATGCTCGGACTCCAAGAGATCAAAGATTCAAGTTGGCCATCGACAAGCTGAAGACAACTGCCTGCGTAGGTGGACAGATTGATTCGAACGCTCTTATCTCCGCACTATCCTCGCTGGGTCGAAGGGACCAGATCCTCTGGATCCATGCAGCCCAACCTCTTTCTGAAAACTCTGCTTATTTGAACATGCAGCTCCGGGGAAGATCACTGAAGCTTCACGACCTCCAAGTCGCATCTGGTCCCAATGTGATTCTCAACGAATCCTACAGATGTCCCGGAGTCACGCGAGTGGTGAGGGTCGGAAACTTGTCGCAGGACATCAACGTATTCCTGCATAATGTCGCTAACGGAACTATCAGGCGGAGCGCCACCACGAATGGTTATCGCGGTGCCGGTGAGAACACCGAACTAGCTCAATTGCAAGCTTACAAACTCGCTGTGGCACGGTTTCAAAACGGAGATCTCGCTGGTGCATTCGAGATCGCCAATCGCTACCACCTGGTTACGCCTGTATCCAGCGCTGTAGTGACAGAGGACGTGGACCTCTCGAAGGTTCAAGAAGAAGTAGTAGAGGAAAAAACCAGTAAAGACTTGTCTTCAAAGGCAGCTGAAGTTCTCGGCTCCCTCAACAGTTTCGGCACGCTCGGCCCTGTCTGTGAGGACGCGAAGCGGCAGGTCACCGATGTGGGAATCATGACGGCAGGAGATACACCTGCGGACGAGGGGCACGTGAGTGCCGGCACGGTTCCACTGCCCCCACCGCAACCAGTCTCCCCGCCACTGAGTAAAGAGATACCGAGATCGCGATTCGGCGGCAGTTTGCAGCAGACGAAGCTCGCTCGCCTCGCCTTCGAACCTTCCAAGTGGAAAAGCGGAAAGTTGAACGCACCTCAATCGCGCCGCGATACAAACTTCTATAGCTCCGGCTCTGGAGGAGGCTTCGGTGATGCATACTCCTCGCAATCTTCAGCTCCAGCAGTCGGCAACAATGAGTATTATTCGGGATCGGCGTCGACTGCAGAACCCCTACCACAAGCCGAATCGAAGAAAAAGGAAGCTTATTACGATGCAAAACCAATGAGTCGCCCAGAATCAATGGCAACGGGCACGCTGACGCCGACTACGCCACCCGTCCTGAGCGACTTCCGCACAAAATCACTGGAGAGCAACAACGCTAAGCAGGAGCATGCTTTCTTCCCGAGGGAATCCGTAACCGACAAACTCACTTCACTGTCCGCCGCCAGCTCCGTCAGCGGATCGACAAACGGAACAATCGGTCCACAATCTGGCGATGAGAGCGCTCAGATGAAAGTCAATGATTCCTACTACAACACAGGGGATTCACCGCCGCAGCAGACCGGCAACTCGGCAGAAGGATTCGATCAGATCTTCGGTCACAACGATAGAGCGGCTATGTGTTGTGACGTCGCTACCCCTAGATCTGGCGCCGTCACGAAAATTCTCTGGAGTCTCTTGTTTGCTGTCGGAGTCCCGCTTTCGGTACTTTGCTTCATCGGCCTAAGACTCTACTCTATGAGCAAGCGTGAGACGTTGAAGTCACCGACGGATTGGAACAAATAGTTCAAGTCGTCTCGAATTTAGAACAGTTGTCTGGGGCGCCCCTTCTCGTTCGTTCTTGTGCTCTGGCGACCTTTAGAATTACCATCGAACATGTCAGAAACACAGAAAGAATCACGATGCTCCCCCAAGCGAGAGCGCCGAGCGTGGGAGAGAGTCGGCAATGGATGATGGCACACCCAAGTAGACATACAAGCGGTGCGATAAACATCGTGAGTCCAACAGCGACTCCGACACGCCATAGTTTCACAGATCGTAGAACCTGCGACGGCACTAACTAGTCGACATATATACGAGTTCAGACAAGCAATTATTTCCGAAGAAACTCCTGACCTTTACTTGTTCAACGGTGTAGGAACACCTTCGAACATAACAGACGTCGATAACAAACGTTCGATAACAAACGTCGAGGAAAACGAAATCGTTGGCCGCTCAAAGTTTTATCAAAGACCGTCATCAAAGACCGTTGCATCGAAGATGATTGAACTGAATCAAGGTTAGTCGATGACGGTCCTGTATGAGCCAGGCTCATACTCTCTTTGTTGAACAACGCGATAGTAGCCGGGCTCTAAATCGATCGGGTTGTGTTCTTCATGAACCAGACGAGCACCAACCTTAGCTTCAAGCAAGCGATCGCCTTTCCACTGATACATGGACGCAAGGGTCGCATCTATCGCATGAGCGTGTCCAGTGACCTCTCCATAGGCCAGCACGATGCGCCCGTCCACATCCTGCTGAACCGCACCTTGAGGAAGGGCGTCCAGATCCACCTTTACTAACAGAACGTCACCCTGTCGGTATTGAATACCCATTGTTACTCCTCCAAGCTTCGGCACGAAGCACTGCATCATGTCCAATTTCCATGATATACGGGAGAGCAAAACTTAGCGACCAACTCAAGGTTAAATCGACTCGGTTTAACCTTGACTGTAATATTTTGTCGCCAATAGCGAACCCCTGAGCCGCTTCATCAAGATCTTGTCGTTTTTCGCAACACTCGCTCTTTAGAGCGACACAGAATGCGGCAAAATGTCAATATAGAGATCAGCAGAGCACGACTAGCGCCTACGGCACCAGAAGTAATTTCGAGCGTGGTTCAGTGAAAGATGACCCATCTGGTAGACGATAGCCTGAATCAGCTCAGCGAGGAGCACAAGGAGCTTCTAGCCGTTTTCAATCACGGCTGGACACGGCATCAGAAGATGCCCGATCAGGTTGAGCATCACGCAATTGCCACAGACATAAAAGAGTTATACGCAAGGAATGGACTCGCAGCACCTTCCGTGATCGTTTGCGACAGTATCTTTCAACTTACTGTCTATCCAGTAATCATCTCACTAATACTCGAAGAGGCTGATCGAGATTACGTCATTCCAGTCCTCCGTCGCAACTTACAAACAGGTCCATGGAACAGGCTCTGGCACAACCTCGATCAACAGTTTGGCGATTCGCAGGTGACGGCTCTCAAAATACAGAGCGACAAAATGCGCCAGCAGCATACAAGAACAGAGCTCAACCGGGTAATACACAAGATTTACGAAAACGAAGGCGGGACAATCGATACGCACAACTACGCGCCGCGCTTGACTCCAATTGGACTGCAAATCAATTCCAACTTTCAGGCGAGTGTAAAATCGTTGACAAATTCGCTGGAGAAGGATGTCGGCGGTTGGGTCTCCAACCAGGCGATGGAGCGGGCGAAAGAACGACTAAACTTAATCAATACGATGACGCGACGAGTAGAAACGCAACTCGATTTGCAGTTGATTCCACAGATTCTTGCAAGAACGATCAACACCTTCAAAGGTGTTCTTGAGGCTGGTGGAGAACGTTTTCAAATCAATCTAGACAAAGCGAGATCAGAGATTCAGAAGGGCAGAAGCGAAATCCTTTCGTTGATCAATCAATCGGAAAGCAATGAAGACATGATGGTTGCGCCGCCGATTCGTCCAACTCTAGTGTGGAATTGGCCGCGAATGGGAGCCTATCGAGATCCTGCCATTCGGCTTATTTCCAGCAGTCTTCAACTGGAGCTCTTCAAGAAATCTCGGCTCATGGATGCCTTTCCGGTTCACTTCTTCCTGAAAGACATTGCGCAAAATGCGTATAGCGAACCGAATCTGGAGTCACTCAATATCTGGGGAAGAGTGCTGGAAACTGCTTATGCCTTGCTGTTCTACGAAGGACTCGCATTCGTATGCGAATACCCGGTGCACTCGAAACTGGATCCGGAACATCGATTCCACGACGAAAATGGTCCGGCGCTGAAATTTAGCGACGACTTCCAGGCGCACTTCTGGCACGGTAGAAGAGTGGCAAAAGAGTTAATCGAGGAGCCTGAGTCGATTACAGTAGACATGATCGAAGCAGAGAAAAATGTCGAGACCAGAACGATCTTGATTGAACGCTATGGTCTGGAGCGCTTCCTCAAAGAGTCCGGAGCCAGAAAAATTCACGAAGACGACTGCGGCGTTCTGTACCGAAAGTCATTCAATTCAAATGGTTCTACCGATGGCAACGAACCGCTCGTCGTCGTGATGGTCAACAACTCCACGCCAGAGCCTGACGGCAGTTTGAAACAATATTTTTTGCGCGTACCACCCAATGTTGGCACCGCCCGTGAAGCCGTTGCCTGGACATTCAGATTGAATGAAGACAATTATGGACCAATCGTCGAGTCCTGAGGAGGCGAAAGGTCCAGACGGTAAAACTTCGTGTCGACATGAACAATCGGAAAGTTGCTAGGCAACTTGTCCATAGCGACCTCGACAAATCCGTTTTTCTCATAAAATCTATGCGCCGCAGACATCTGGGCGGTGGTGCCCAATAGCACGGTGCACAGATTCTTCTCGACACACCAGCGCTTTGCCGTATCCATCAAGGATTGCGCGACGCCCGCCTGCTTGCCTCTATATTCTTTGTCGACAAACATCTTCTTGAGCGCGACCATTTGGTCGCCGATGTCCACAACTCCGATGGTGCCGACCACCTTGCCGTTGGACAAGGCTATCCAGAAGTTACCGTTGCCAGTCTGGAAGACAGACTGAATATTGGTCAAATCGGGCTGCTCGTCGCGCGTAATCTTGACTCCGAATTCGACCTGTTGAATAGGCAGCACCAGGCGCTCAATCGCTTCCTGGTAGCGGGAGTCAAACTCTACTATCTCAAATTTCTTCAGCGTCATTTGCATAACAAATTACCAGGGACTGTTGGGGTACGCCATGAATTGTTGCACTTGCTTTTAATAACGTCTAATACATAGAATACAGAAAACTAATAGCAAATCGGCATCAAAAATTGATTGAACTAAGACAACTAAGATATTTTGTAAGAGTAGCTCAACTAGAGCATTTTGGTCAGGCTGCTCGTGAGCTGCACGTTGTGCAACCGGCTCTCAGTCGGCAAATCAAGCAACTCGAGGACGAAATGGGAGTGGAGCTGTTCGAGCGCCTGCCGCGCGGAGTCAAGCTGACGGCAGCCGGACAGGTGCTGCTGGATAAAGCAAGCGCCATTCTCGACGATATAGACCGTATGGTGTCGCACACTCAGCGCGCGGCTCAGGGAAAGACAGGTTTTCTCAAAGTGGGATTTGCCGACGGCGCAACGTACAGCGGACACGTCCCTGCTGCGTTTGGAGAGTTTCGAAAACACAACCCTCGGATAGATTTGGAGCTGGTGCCGGCAAGCTCACTGCAGCAAGCGGCGCTCGTAGCCAGTGAGGCGATTGATATCGGATTCGTCTACTGGTTGCCTGCCAATCAGATTGGGATCGAAAGTTGCTTGATCAACGAAGAGAAGGTTGTACTTGCTGCTGCAAAATCGAACAAAAAGGTGACATCGCGAGAAGCTCTAAACCTGAGGGATCTGGGCGATGTTCCATTCGTCTGGTTTAAACGAACGGCGGCTCCGATGTACTACGACCTCATTCTTTCTCGATGCAACCAAGCAGGTTTGACACTTAATGTGGTGCAGGATGCATTTACCGAGAGCACGATGCTGAGCCTGGTCTCGGCTGACATCGGGGTGACCTTCATCACGGAATACGCCAGACGACGAAAGCCGGACAATGTCATCTTGAAGGAAGTACAGGATTTAAATGCCACACTCCGGCTGAGCGCAATGTGGAGCACGAGCAATCGAAATCCCGCACTGAAGCCGTTCATAGAAACAATCGAGAGAATCGCAAACTCGGGTATCGACGAAGAGAATTCCGATCTTGATGAGTGAAACGTTGAGTTGCTATGGAATGTAGGCGAGCTAAATCCGAGGCTAGCGGTGCCAACATGAAAGAGTTTCCTGAGTATTCTAAGCTGGAACTTGTGCGAGTTATGTGCGAGTTAACCGGAGCCGGTGGTGCTCATACAAAAGAGGCGGCTCCGAAGAACCGCCTCTTTTGTCTTGATTCGTGCTTCTTACGAAGGAACGTTGAAGCTGCCTTCGCCGATTGGAGGATAGATGTCTTGCTCTTCTTCCTCTTCTTCCGTCGGCATCTGATGCCCCTGGAAGCCGGTTCCCGCAGGGATTAGTCGTCCGATGATGACGTTTTCCTTCAGACCTCTCAACCAGTCCTTCTTACCTTCGACTGCTGCTTCTGTCAGGATTCTTGTGGTTTCCTGGAAGGAAGCTGCCGAGATGAAGCTTTCTGTATTCAAGCTGGCTTTGGTGATACCGAGCAGTACATCGGTGTAGGTGGCAGGCACCAAACCATTTTGCATAGCTCTTTCATTTTCCAGCTCGATTGCGAATCGCTCCATGAGCTCGCCCGGAAGGAGAATCGTGTCTTTCGGATCGTCGACGCGAACTTTGCGAGTCATCTGTCTAACGATTACTTCGATGTGTTTATCAGCGATTTCCACACCTTGCGAACGGTATACAGACTGTACTTCGTCAACGAGGAATTTTTGAGCTGCCGCAATTCCCATCAGACGAACGATATCGTGCGGATTGGGCGGTCCATCGGTGATGGCGCGTCCTACAGTGATTTTCTCACCGTCTTCCGGCAGGATATTCATACCTGGAGGAATGGAGATTTCCTCTTCAGATCCATCTTCGTAGACCATGTGATATCTGGTCACATCATCTTCGGTGACGATCTTGGCGCGACCTGGTCTTTCCGCGAGGATTGCATTTTCTTTCGGCTTTCTGGCTTCAAGAAGTTCTTCTACTCTCGGAAGACCCTGTACGATGTCTCCAGTCTTCTGGCGTTCGAAAATCAGTGTCGCGAGCAGGTCTCCGCGTTGCACGAGAGCTCCGTCTTCGCACTGAAGTTGGGTGTTACCAGAGATCAGATAAGGACGACCGCGACGAACGATTACTTCTTCCTTGTCGACGCCGACGACCTGACCGGACTGTCCGCAGTTAGTCGACTTGGAAATCAAATCGTCCACACGAACGAGGTCACCATCTTTGACGTTGGCGGCGCCTTTGATCTTCTGATGAATCTGTTGCTCTTCCGTGATGAGCAATAGACGACGTTCGTCTGTCTTGGAGAGCTGAACTTTAGCATCGCTTCGGGTCAACACTTGCGTGGTGGCTACCGGAGTCTTCGGCTCTACAACTTGACCGTTCTCGACATCGAGAAGAGTAACGTTGAAATCTTGTTCGCGGCGCAGCATGATGTTTTCCTGCACTACGATATGGAAATCTTCGTCGATCTCGACGATACCTTTGAGTTCTTGTAGGTAGCCTTGCATCTGCAGAACCAATGAGGTTCTCGTCAGCTGCGCACCCTGTATCTGTCTCACTTTCTCACGATCGCGGAACAGGAGCTGGGTGACGGAGCGCAAGCCAATCTTCTCGTCTGTTTGACTATGCTTGAACTTGGTCTGCGGTGGTTCGATCCAGTACTCTTCAATCGGTCGAATGACGCAGAGAACTGTTCCATCGTCTTTCTCGAAGAGGCTTACCATCTTGCGATCTTTGTGGGTATAGCCCTCGACGATTTCTGTACCTGGATCGATGATCTGACCTTCTGGAACTTTGAGCTCGGAAGGATCAGCGATCGGCAGCAATTCGCCGGGTCTGATGATGACTTCGTGGATGATATCGTTATCGGCAACGATCTGGACGACACCATCGAGGTGAGCAAATACGTCTTTGACGACTTCCTGACCAGCGGTGACCAGATCTCCGGTTTCCGCCATCTTCAAGCTGATGTCCTTGGAGATGAAGTGGATCTCTTCGGGAATAAACAGCACTTTGCCGGCTTTGGTGACTACACGACGATCGTCGATTTCGACTCCATCGTAAATGATCTCTCCACCGGTCGTTACTGAGTTGCTACCGTCTTCGATCAGTTCTGCGACGATCTTTCCGTTTTCAACAATTTCGTCTTTGACGACTTTGATAGCCCAGGTCTCTTTGGTCTTTGGAATCTTCCAGTAAGCACCCTTTTGACCGGCATCAAGTTTGCCGTTGGAGCTTCCGACTGAAGCGATGACGATGTTGACTTCTTTACCTTTGACCAGTCTGGTGACGGACTTTCTGCCGCGTTTCACCACTTCGGTCTCGATTTCCGGACCAAAACGCACTTCGCCACCATGCTCGGTGAGGATTTGGATCTCGGCAAGAACATCAAGCGCTTTTACTTCCTGGCCATCTTTGACTACGACTTCGGAGCCGGAAGGCAAGTTGTACACGTCACCTTCCAGAACCCAGATGATACCGGCGCGGTTGGCTGTGCGACTGATGTTGCCCTGACGATCGCGCTTTTCGTCTGCCTGGAATCCAGCGAAAACAATACGGCCAGAAATGTCTGCGGTAATGTCCTTACTTGCTCTTTCGGTAAGCGTCTTCTTCGCGCCCGGTGGATCGTACTCAGCTAGAAGTTGTCCGAGCTCGACCTCATCACCGTTCTGCACTTCGAGAAGACTTCCGGTGAAAACGTTGACGGATTTTTCCTTCTTACCGTCGTTGATCTTCATGACACCATCTCTGGTGGTCTGATCTTTAACATCTCCATAGGCTGTTCTGACAGAACGGCAGGCGATCTTGAACGTGACCACACCTTTGCTCGGGGACTTGAGCTGAGCGCGGCTCTTTCCACCAGCAACGGCGCCGCCGGTGTGGAATGTTCTCATTGTGAGCTGGGTGCCAGGCTCCCCGATCGACTGTGCGGCGATGATACCGATAGCTTCGCCTGCGTCGACGAGGCGGTTGTTGGTCAAAGACCAACCGTAGCACTTCTGGCAGACGCCGTACTGAGCTTCGCAAGTCAGTGGCGAGCGCACTTTAACCTGTTTAGGTTTTTTGAGCTTCGCATCGATATCGAGGGACACTTTGCGGGTGACGACGTCGCCTCTCTGGAATATAACCTCTCCGGTCTCCGGATCGATTACATCATCGGCGAGTGTTCTTCCAAAAATACGCTCGGAAATCTTGACCAGGTCCTTATCGCCTTCAGCGATAGGCTGCATCAGGATCCCTCTATCCGTTCGGCAATCGGGCTCACGCACAATGACGTCCTGAGCTACGTCAACGAGACGGCGAGTCAGATATCCGGAGTCGGCTGTTTTGAGAGCCGTATCTACAAGACCCTTTCTGGCGCCATAACTCGAGATGATGTACTCGGTTACGTTCAAACCTTCACGGAAGTTCGCTTTAATCGGCAAGTCGATGATCTGACCTTGAGAGTCAGCCATCAGGCCCCGCATTCCGACGAGCTGACGGACCTGAGAGATATTACCTCTAGCTCCGGAGAAAGCCATCATGTATACCGGGTTCAAGCGATCGAAGTTGTCGACCACTTCTTTCGTAAGTTGGTCGGTCGTGGCGGACCAAGTGTCGATAACCTTGTTATAGCGTTCGACTTCTGTGATATCGCCACGCTCGTAGCGCCGTTGAGCCTCTTCGATTTCGCGCTCAGCAGCAGCGATAAGCTCACGTTTCTTCTCCGGCACATCGAGGTCGTCGATCGAAATCGTAACACCGGCTCTGGTGGCGAACTTAAATCCTAAGTCTTTGAGTGAGTTAGCGAGCTGCGCGGTGCGAGACGTACCATACTTTTCATAGACCGTCGAAAGCAAACCGCCCAATTTTTTCTTGTCCACCGTGTCGTTGATGAACTCGAAAACCTCTTCCTTCTTAGTTGTGACCATAGGTCCCTCTTTTGTTTATTCCGAATGCCAATGTCAGTAACGTGAGGGCGGGCCCTCGTTGACGAATAGTTACTTGATTGCGATAGCTTCTCTGACCGTCTCGTTGAAGATGATGCGTCCTGGAGTCGTCTCGAGATTTAACCCGTTGACGTCGCGAACACGGATCTTGGCGTGCAGATCAACCACGCCGGCTTCGAAAGCGGAGCGAGCATCGGCCAGGCTGACGAAGCGCATTCCGGCGCCTCGGCAAACCTTCGGATCTTCCCAACCGGGCTTCTGGATGGTGAGGTAGTAGATACCCAACACCATGTCCTGGGTAGGTGTGATCGTCGGTCTACCTGTCGCAGGTAGAAGAACGTTATTGGATGCGAGCATCAGCATATGCGCTTCAGCTTGTGCCTCTACGGACAGTGGCACGTGCACAGCCATCTGGTCACCGTCGAAGTCTGCGTTGAATGCGGCGCAAACCAACGGGTGAAGTTGAATGGCGCGACCTTCCACGAGTACAGGCTCGAAAGCTTGAATACCGAGGCGGTGAAGGGTAGGAGCGCGGTTGAGCAGTACCGGGTGTCCTTGAATAACTTCTTCCAGGATTTCCCAGACTACTGCGGAGCCCTTTTCAATCTGCTTCTTGGCTGACTTAATGTTTTGAACAATCTGACGCTCGATCAATTTATTGATTACGAACGGCTTGAAAAGTTCGAGAGCCATCTCACGAGGTAGTCCGCACTGATGCAACTTGAGAGTCGGACCAACTACGATTACGGATCGTCCGGAGTAGTCAACGCGCTTACCGAGCAGGTTCTGACGGAATCGTCCTTGTTTTCCTTCGATTATGTTCGACAGCGATTTGAGCGGTCTGTTATTAGGACCAACAACTACTCTTCCTCTTCTGCCGTTATCAATCAAGGCGTCGACCGCTTCTTGCAACATGCGCTTTTCATTACGCACGATGATTTCAGGAGCGCCCATTTCGAGCAACCGTGCAAGCCGGTTATTACGGTTGATCACGCGACGATAGAGATCGTTGAGGTCGGAGGTGGCAAAACGTCCCCCATCCAACTGCACCATCGGTCTCAGATCCGGAGGCGTAACCGGTAGATTGTCGAGAACAACCCAGGTCGGATCGGTGTGCGAGGAAAGAAGTGCTTCCACCAATCTCAATCGTTTGATGATCTTGGCGCGCTTCTGTTGCGAACCGCTCGATAGATTGAGTTCGTCCCGCAACTGAATGGAAAGCTCTTTCAAACCAGGTAATTCGAGCAAGCGACCACGATCTTCCATATTGTCTGGACGCTCGTAAGCAGGCTTCGCCAGCTCGTGAAGCAGATGTTTTATCGCCTCAGCGCCGATGCCGACGTCGAACTGTGAGTTGGGATCGTCTAGAAGTTTTTCGTATTCTTCTTCGGTCAGCAGTTGATACTTGTTTACATCCGCTACGTTACCAGCGTTGGTAACGATGTAAGCGTTGAAGTATACAACCTGCTCCAAATCACGCAAGGGTAGATCGAGCAACAAACCGATGTAGCTCGGAATTCCTTTGAGGAACCAGATATGAGTCACGGGCGATGCCAGATTGATGTGGCCCATGCGGTGACGTCGCACTTTCGAGTCGGTCACTTCGACGCCGCAGCGCTCGCAAGTGATACCACGGTGTCTGACCCGCTTGTACTTACCGCAATAGCACTCCCAGTCCTTCGATGGTCCGAAAATACGTTCGCAGAAAAGTCCGTCCTTCTCCGGCTTGAGCGTTCTGTAGTTGATGGTTTCCGGCTTGGTTACCTCGCCGTGAGACCAACTCAGGATACGTTCCGGAGAGGCAATACCGATTTTGATGTAATCAAAACGATCAATAGAAGTGGCCATTATAGTCGTGAGACCTCCTTACGGCATGGCGATGTCGCCATTACTTATCTCAATACTCAAACTGTCAGAAAAACGCGGTCGATAAAGGGACTATGCTTCGTCCCCTTCGGACCAGTCTTCGTCTTCTTCATCATCTTCGCCAACTGGAGCGACGTCTTCTTCCGCTTCGGGATCTTCCCATTCTTCTTCAGCTTCTTCTTCGGAGGATTCTTCCTCGTCAGTAGCAGCCGCCTCGAACTTCCGTTTGCGCGGAACTGTTTCGGTCTCCTCTTCGCCTTCTTCGTCATCGTCGGAATAGACGTTGGCTTCGTCGGCTTCAATTCCGTAGGAGACTTGCTTGGTCTTTCTCGGTTCCGTGTAATCGGTCGTTCCAAATCCGATCAAGTCGGATTCATCATCGGGACCACCAGTCTGCACCAATCCAGAGACTGCGCTTTCCGCACCAGATATGACACCACTTCCACCGACCAGCTTGTGACCAGGTAGAGGCGGGATCATTCCAGATCCGCTGCCGGGGAGTCCGGCAGATGCCAGTCCCTCGGTTACATTCGCAAGGGATGGATCGCGTCCTCCAATTGGCGTGAGACCGCTCATTCCTTCAAGTGCCATTGCTGCCGAAGGAACCACCGCTTCGTGACCGAGTTCGCCCATGCCGAGTTCAATCGGCGAGAGACGTCTCAATCCGCGTGGACGCGCATCTTCCACTTCGGTCATAAGATCGACTTCGATTTCATGTCCGTCGCGAGTACGTTTTGCTACAGACACATCGAGTCCGATCGACTGCAGTTCTCTAACAAGAACCTTGAACGACTCCGGAATACCGGGACGCTTGAGGTTTTCGCCTTTGACGATCGATTCGTATGCCTTGGAGCGGCCGTTAACGTCATCGGACTTGATGGTCAACATCTCCTGCAGCGAATAGGCTGCACCGAACGCTTCCAGTGCCCAGCACTCCATCTCTCCCAGACGCTGACCGCCGAATTGCGCTTTACCGCCGAGCGGCTGTTGCGTAACCAAGCTGTACGGTCCAGTGGAGCGAGCGTGAATCTTGTCGTCGACAAGGTGCACGAGCTTCATCATGTAGATCTTGCCGACCGTAACCGGACTATCGAAAGCATCTCCGGTTCTGCCGTCATAGAGGGTGACTTTGCCATTGTCGGCTACCCAGTGAGCACCCTGCTTGTGTTTGCCCTTAGCTAGCTCTTCGTGCACCAGCACGCTCGAAGCTTCAGGCTTGAACATTTCATCGAATGGTGGCACTTCGTAGCGTTGTCCGGTAAGCATACCTGCAAAACCGAGCAAGGTCTCGAAGGTCTGACCTACGTTCATACGGCTAGGCACGCCCAGTGGATTGAGTACGATGTCGACTGGTGTGCCATCTGGCAGGTACGGCATGTCTTCGAGGGCGAGAATCTTAGCGACGATACCTTTGTTACCGTGACGTCCAGCAACTTTGTCGCCGACCGAGATCTTACGTTTTTGAGCGATATAAACACGCACGACTTTGTTGGCTACCGGCGGCAATTCGTCGCCTTTTTCACGGTCAAAGACTTTGACGTCTACGACACGACCGCCTTCACCGTGCGGAACGCGCAGTGAGTTGTCGCGTACATCGCGTGCCTTTTCGCCGAATATGGCGCGAAGCAGCTTCTCTTCTGGTGGGTGTTCGGATTCACCTTTCGGAGTAATCTTGCCTACCAGAATGTCGTCAGGATAGACGCGCGAACCGACTCGAACAATACCATTCTCATCAAGGTGCCTGAGCGACTCTTCAGATACGTTAGGCACTTCGCGGGTAATTTCTTCCGGACCGAGTTTTGTCGATCGGGCGTCAATCTCCAGCTTTTCAATGTGGATGGAGGTCATTACTTCGTCATAAACGAGACGTTGACTGATTAAGATCGCGTCTTCAAAGTTGTAGCCTTCCCACGGCATGAATGCCACGAGCAGGTTGCGTCCTACCGCCAGTTCACCACTCTTGGTGGCAGCACCGTCGGCGATGATCTGACCAGGCTCGACGTTGTCGCCGACATTGACTATCGGCTTCTGGTTGAGACAGGTGTCCTGGTTGGAGCGTTGGAACTTGTTGAGTCTGTACTTCACCAACCGCTTGTCAGCGGTGCGAATGTGAATTGCGTTAGCAGTCACGTATTCGACCTTGCCCTCGACATCGGCAACGATCACCATCCCGGAATCTTTAGCAGCCTGCTTTTCGATACCGGTGGTCACCATCGCTCTTTCAGTCTGGACCAATGGCACAGACTGACGTTGCATGTTCGAGCCCATGAGCGCTCGGTTAGCGTCATCGTGCTCGAGGAAGGGAATCAGCGCCGTTCCGACGGAGACGATCTGAATCGGGCTTACGCCTTTATAGTCGACTTCGTCTGGTGTGTTTTGGATGAACTCTGCTTTGTATCGAACTGGAATCGACTCGACTGCAAACGTACCGTCTTCGTTAACCGACACATCACCTGGTGCGACGCGGAATCTGTCTTCTTCGTCGGCGGTGAGGTAGTCCTTCTTGGTCGTAACGATGCCGTTTTCGACCTTCCAGTACGGTGTTTCGATGAAGCCGTATGCGTTAACCCGGGCATGGGTAGCCAGAGATCCGATAAGACCTGCGTTCGGGCCTTCAGGAGTTTCTACCGGGCAAATTCTTCCATAGTGGCTGGGGTGAATATCGCGAACCGCGAATCCAGCACGTTCTCTGGATAGTCCACCAGGTCCAAGCGCTGATAGTCTGCGCTTGTGAGTAAGTTCTGCCAGCGGATTGGTTTGGTCCATGAACTGTGAGAGCTGCGAGGATCCGAAGAATTCGCGGATAGCAGCAACGAGAGGTTTTGTATTCAGAAGGTTGGCAGGCGTAAGAGTATCTGCATCTTGCAGGGTCATACGCTCTCTGACGATTCTCTCGAGACGAGTTAGACCGATACGGAATTGGTTCTGAAGCAATTCTCCGACGGAGCGAATTCTTCTGTTGCCAAGGTGATCGATATCATCTACCTGACCTTCGTCGAAGTTGAGCGCGATCAGATAGTCAACAGCAGCGACGATGTCTTCAGGCGTCAGTGTGCGATGCACTTCCTGAACGTTGAGAGCGAGCTTCTTGTTGAGCTTATAACGGCCGACACGACCGAGGTCATAACGCTTGTCATCAAAGAAGCGGCTATCAAGAATGCTTTGACCACCGGCGACAGACGGAGGGTCACCTGGACGAAGCTTTCTGTATACCTCTATAAGGGATTCTTCGCGAGTCTTGTTGCTGTCCTTTTCAAGAGTCTTCTTAAGGAAATCGTGATGACGGAAGATTGTTTCCATCTCCGAGTCAGTGTAGCCAAGCGCTCTCAATAGCGTGGTTGCAGGCAGCTTACGATTCTTGTCGATCTTGACGTAGATGATGTCGTTGGAATCGGTTTCGAACTTGAGCCAGGCGCCCCGGTTGGGGATGAGCGTCGCCGAGAACGTACGCTTACCGTTCGTGTCTACGTCACGCTTGTAGTAGATGCCGGGACTACGAACGATCTGCGAAACGATGACCCGCTCGGCTCCATTAATAATGAATGTACCGCGGTCGGTCATCATCGGGATGTCGCCGACGTAGATCTCCTGCTCCTTTATCTCGCCCATCTCGCGATTGACAAGGCGCATCTGAATACGGAGCTTCTTCGTAAAGCTCGCATCAAGCGCCCGAGCTTCCTCGGGAGTTTTGGGTTTGTTCGGCTCAGTGTGATCCTCGAACGAATAATTCGTCAAGAAATGGAGCTCAAGCCTTCCTGTGTAGTCCTTGATGGGACTGAAAGCCTTCAGCTCTTCCGCTAAACCTTCTTCAATGAACCAGCGGAACGAAGCCTTCTGGATCTCGGCAAGGTCGGGCAAATCGGATATGCGCGAACCACCGACTCCGAAGGTTCGGACGCGCTCAGACAACTCTAAAGCCATCGGTTACCTCTGGTATTCTGGCTGGACAAAATCGACAAAGCAATTGCAGATGCCTAAAATGGGCACGGAGCAGCAACTATAAGTAGAGAGTATTGTATTGTCAACTGAATTGTAGGGAAACATAAAGCAGACCAAGACAAAGCGGAATTAACTTAAGTTTCGCTAATGCGCCAAAAGGCAGCGAGCATGAACATGTCGGAAATTCATAACTCGTTTTCATTATTGCCTCAATCTGACCGATAAACCGCATATCTATTAAACATTCTTAACTATTCTGCATAATTGCAGCTGTTTATAGCCTTTCTACGAACAAAAAAACTGCATCTCGCCGGTTGTTGGAGGTCGATTGAAGATACAATCGATTGTGGTGGGGATGGAGCGCTGCTGGTGTGGCGTGCGGTCTTCAAAACCGTTGCGGGGTAGAGAAACGCTATCCTGGGTGGGTTCGATTCCCACGCATCCCCGTCAAAATTGTCGATTCTTAAAATGAAATCTGGGTCCGCGCGTTGCGTTGCTTAACGTTGTGTACCGGTAGCTTCGCATTGCATAACAATCCGATCGACTCGAAGAGTTGTCATTTGAAAACAGAGCACCAATTTCTTAACGCACCTTCACTTTGCAACCCAATCTTCGGAATTTTGCGCGAAGATTTTTTGCGTAGGGCGAGGAAATAAATCCGTTGAAGCTGAACATGTTGGTTCCGCTACCTGACTGGATCTTCAATTAGTCACTACCGGTGATGTCATGCTCAAAATTCACTTGATATCTCCAAATCAAGAGTCTGGGGGGCTTTACAATCTTTGCTAACTTCTCATAATAATGTGTGTGTGATGCGAGATCTCAATTACTAGAAAGTCGGTCAATCGTGAATGGGCAACAAGGGGCACTTACCTGGCTAGATCAGTTTGCAGGTTATCTGGAGGTGGAGCGTAACTATTCGTCGCACACCATACGCGCGTACCTCAACGACCTTAGGCAGCTAATCGATAGTACAAGCAATCCAACCGAGCCTGGAGCTACTAAGCCTGCCATGCAGAGCGAAATTGCATTTCGGCCAAACGATGCCTTTGGACAACCATCGTTTTCTTCTTCTCTCTCCAGTATTCCAGCAGCACCTCAGCCCGCAGACGAGGCTGAATCCAAGAGCGCTTCCTGGCTCGAAGCTGAAGGCTTGAAAACATACATTCGTCAAATCCAGGAGCAATACAGCCGTCCGACAGTAGCTCGGAAAATCTCGGCAATTCGCAGTTTTTACAAGTATCTTCGGCGGGAGCAGTTGATTGACGAGGATCCTTCCCGTCTCGTTCGCGGACCAAAGTTGACACGAAAATTGCCTTCCTGCCTCGATCGAGATGAGGTCGTGCGTTTATTGCTCGCACCTGACATGTCTGTTCTTGGTGTGCGAGATCGAGCGCTCATGGAAGTGCTCTACGCTACCGGAATGCGTGTCAGCGAGTTGTGCAGCCTGAAAGTGCATGACTACAACCAGGAAGCCATGGAGATGCGCGTCACCGGCAAGGGTAGCAAGGAGCGCGTAGTGCTTCTTAACCAGAGCGCCAATGCCTGGCTCCGCAAATACCTCAACGAATACTGGCCGAAGCTGGCCGGCGGTAGAACGCCTCAGGCGGAAAGCCCGCTATTCGTAAGTCGGCAAGCAACGCGCTTGTCATCACGCTCGGTACACAGGGTAGTTTTGAAGTATGCCAAGAAGGCGAAGATCGAAAAGCAGATCACGCCACATACCCTCAGACACACGTTCGCGACACACCTTCTCGAGGGTGGAGCAGATTTGCGAGTCGTCCAAGATCTTCTTGGGCACACCACGATTAATACCACGCAAATCTACACACACGTTAGTCTCGATCGGTTGAGACGGGTCTACTCCAATACGCACCCACGCGCATAGACTCTCGTTAACGGCATTTCAAAGAACGGCCGCCACATGGCAGCCGTTCTTTTTTTCTTTGCATCAACACAAGGTTGCTCAGCATCACGCGCAGATTTTTGCGTCGGGTGCCGGCTAGCGGCCGTTACCGTGCGCCTTCACTCGAACCACGACAACTTCCGATGCCAAGCTCACTTGCTGCACCCGGACATCGGCTCCTCGGCAATTGTGATCAGGGCTTTTTCTTTTCCTTCTCTTCCTTCGGTTGCTTGGTGTCATCAACTTTCTGAGTTGGAAGCGCTTCGTTCTCAATTGGTTGTTGAGCCTTCTTGAGCATGTTATGAAATCGGTTCCTCTGCGCAAACTCTTCTGCTGTAAGCATGCCGGTAGCTGTTACCAATCCGGCAATACTGGCCCTGCGCGCGACCTCGGATGCCTGCTTGATCAAAGTGGGTGGTGGTACCACAAAGGGTTTAGCGGTGATGGAGTGGCCAAACAACAACTTGTACGCGACCCCGGCGGATAGCGCACCGGCCGTGTGTAGGGCGCTATCCGACCAGTGCTCGTCTAATCCAACCAGAGATTTATACCCGTAATGCCGGAGGGCGAGTCCGCCACCAACGGCGGTGGTTCCCGCGACAACTTTGGCCATTTTGCCGTTAAACGCAAACTTGCCAAGGTTCCTCTCGAAAGCAGCAAGGACCTTCGGATTTCGTGACAAACTAATTGCGGCAGTCCCTAGAGTCATAACACCAAGATCTAGAAGGATACTCGTCAAATCGCTATTGTTGTGGATGGCTCTTTTTATGTTTTCCACTTCATGGATTTGAATCAAATCGGGTTTGCCATCGCCATTTTCATCTTTGTAAATATTGTACTTTTCTGGATTATCAAGGACTTCTGTAAGTCCACCAAACAACGAAGCCACCGAAGGATTTTCCTTTGCATTCTTCGGATCGAGTGGATCAATTCCCAGAATCTCCTTCGAATATTTGCGAGCGCGCTCAGCAGCGTCGTAAGCCTTATTAACCTTGAAAGCTGATGTCTGCCCGAAGAGAACTTGTTGGTCAGCAAATTCTCCTTTGCCCGGAGTGGAAACAACCTTGGTGCCAAGATATAGAAGGGCAAGGAATCGGTTCGTCGAAATCGGACTTTGTGCGGCACCGTCCTCGCCATTAAGGTAGATGCTCATTCGCTGCATATCCTGTCGCTTTACCGGATCGGAAATCTTGAGGAGATCAGCGACTAATTGCTTGGATTCGCGTTTCATCAATTCAATAGGACTGACTTTGACACCATTGACTTCAATAGGTTTGGTCAACACCTCAGCCTTATCTCGAGCCTCTATCCCCATTTTTTCGGCGTCAGCATACTGTCCAGTACTGGCAAGGAATTGTGCGAAATTCAATCTGGTTGCAACTTGTAAGTTCAAGGTCTCCAGATCGGATGCCACCAGAACGTGATAGTTCCAACGGCGGCTAGAAGACAGACTCTCATCCGAGAGCACTTTGGATCCGTTCGGTCTGTCAGTTACCGTCTTGCCATCTTTGAGGGCGCGCGAAACGAGCTCTATCGTCGAGATGTTCGCAGACATTGAACTCGGGGGAAGGGTCAAGTCGTAGCGATTGATGAGCTCGCGAAAAACATCTTTAGCCGCATCGACATCTCGCGTGTCAGTAGTCCTCTCACTCAGCCGCTTGTACAACTGGGCGGTGGTCAGATCTTTGAATTTCGGATTGAGCCTGGAGGCAATCTGCTTTACATCGGCAGGTATCGGCACCATTTCGGACACGACGAAAGCTTGTTTTTCGGCTGGCTGTTTGACATCTTTGTCCGCTTGTTTGTCAGCTGGCTGCGGAGGTTTGCCAGCCTTGTCCGCCTTTTTTTCAACTGGCCTGTCCTCAGCTTTTGTCGTCTGCAGCTGCTTGTCCTCCGACTTTTTTGTCACCTGTTGCGTATCCGCTGTCTTCTTGATCTCCTGTTGCTTGGTCTCCTGTTGCTTGTCCTCTTGTTGTTTCGTCTCTTGCTGCTTGTCCTCTGCTGCGTTTTTGGTCTCCTGTTTTTCCTCTGCCTCTGATCCAAAAGCAGGTGTCCGCGATTCACAGGGCGCGCGATACTCCTCGACTCGGTTGATCAAGGCGCCGCTGGTTTCGTCGTCGCTGATCTGATCCGTCTTGTCAGACGAATTCTCCATCGGGCATTTCGAGACAAAACCGCAAGAGGCGCCGGTTGACGCATCGAACTCTGCATTAAAACTTCCCATAACGATTACTCCTCTACAACAACGGCACGGAACGCCGCCTCAAGAAAAGAAATCGTAGGACCCAAGTGTTGACGAATAATTGCAAGTGGTTCAGTTCAGCCGAAGAAGAAGTAGTGAAATGGCGCCGACTCTCGACAACACTGACTGAAAGGCTGTCACCTTGTGACAGACTTTTCTTTTTACCTCTGGAGGAATCAAGTCGCCTCCTTGCATCCGAGATGTCTCAACGCAAGCGCGCCACCAATAGCCGTACTGCGCGTCAAGGGGTTTTCTTCTTTTTGCCCAACTCTTCCGGTTCCTTCGGACCATATTTTTCCTGAGGGCGGGGCTGGTTCTCAATCGGATCTTGGGCTTTTCTGAGCATGTTGTGCAACCTGTTCCTCTCGACAGTCTCGAGCCCGACGGCAAAGGCAGGCGTTGTGATCATGGACGTCCGAGCGGCAATTCTTGTAGGCTCATCCAAGAAGATTTTCGCCACGGATGGCTTTATGAGCGCTCTATAGGCGTGTCCAGCGGCAAACGCACCGATCGTATGCCTCCCGCTATCAATCCAAGTCTCATCCAATCCAACAGCCGCCTTGTATCCATAATGCCTCAGAGCGAGTCCACCACCAACGGCGGTGGTACCTGCCAATAGAGTGGCCAACTTGCCATTCATTGCATACTTGCCAAGGTTTCGCTCAAGCCCAGCCAGCACTTTCGGGTTGCGAGACAGACGCATTGCGGCGGTCCCGAGAGTCCATACGCCAACGTCGAGGGCAACACTGGCAAGCGTGCCTTTAGTGTGAATAGCCTTCTTGATGTTTTCCACTTCATGCATTTGAATCAAGTCTGGTTTGCCATCGCCGTCCTTATCACGATAAAGATCGTACTCTTCTGGATTGTCGAGAACATGTGCCAGTCCTTTGAACAACCAAGCGATGCCCGGAATCACTTTCGTTGACTCGGGGTCGAGAGGATCGATACCCAAAATTTCTTTCGTGTGTTTTCGAGCCCGTTCAATAGACTCATAAGCCTTGTCCACCTTGAAAGCCGAAGTTGCTCCAAACCGAACTTCTCGAACTCCGTCAACTTCTCCTTTCGAGTTGAAAGAAGGCAACACTTTCGTACCCAGATAAAGTTGGGCGAGAAATCTGTTCGTCTCGATAGGAGAGGACGCGGCGCCGTCCTCTCCCGCCAGATAAATGCTCATGCGCTGCATATCCTGTCGCTTTTCAGGGTCTGAAATTTTCATGAGATCGGCAACCAATTGGGTGGATTCTCTCTTCATCAATTCGATTGGGCTGACCTTGACACCATTGACTTCAATTGGTTTGGTCAACACCTCAGCCTTATCGCGTGCTTCTATTGCCATCTTCTCGGCATCAGCGAACTGATTTTCTTTCGCAAGGAATTGAGCGAACCTCCAGCGAACTTGAACTTGTTTGTCTAAAGATTGCATATCGCCCGCGATTGCGGAGTGGAAAGCCCAGCGACGACTGGCTGAGAGTTTGTCGTCGGATAGAACCTTGTTGTCCTTGGGTCCGTCCGTCACCTCTTTTCCCGCCTTGAGCGCTCGTAAAATGACTTCCATTGAAGAGACGCAATCAGTCAGCCCTTTTGGCGTCAAGCAGCAATCGTATCGGTTGATCAACTCTTGAAAAATATCTTTGACAGACTCGAGATTTTTGGCGTCTCGTGAATCAAGCAAGCTTTTCTCCAGCTCAACATTGGACAAATGTTTGAACCTCGGATTGAGCTTAGCGGAGATCTGAGCTAAATCTTCAGGTCCAACCACAATCTCTTTGTTTACACCCGTTTGTTTGCCGGCTATCTTTTCTTCGCTCAGCGGCTTCTCCGCGAGCTTGTTCGCAGCTTTCTTGTCCTCAGGCAATTGCTCCTCTTTCTTATCCTCGGACTTGTTTTCTGCCTTCTTATCCTCGGGCTTGTTCTCGGCCTTCTTGTCCTCGGGCAAGTTGTCAGCCTTCTTGTCCTCGGACTTGTTTTCTGTTTTCTTATCCTCGAGCTTGTCCTCCTCCTTCTTAGTCTCCTGCTCGCAGTTTTCCTCCGAAGTACTTCTCCGAGAATCACAGGGCGAGACATATTCATCCAAATGACTAATCAGGGAATCACTTGCATTGGCGCTTTCCACATCAGAACTCGACGACTGAAGATGCTCACGCCTGCTGAACCTGGAACTAGTTCCACTTTGGTTCTCCGAAAAAACATTTGCCATTCCAAAATCTCCTGAAGACACCGCAAGGACCAGCCCAGAAAAAATCGTATTCCCCAACTGTTGAAAAATCGTTATGTGCATCGTTCTCACCCGATGCGCGTCAGCGATTGACATAAATCGAGCAACTCTCGAACAAGATTCGAGAGAGGCAAATTGACAACTCGACGTCAAGAAGTACGTTAAAGTTATAAACTAGTCAAAGCTATGCGGTCCCATCGTGCCCCCAACAGTGCGAGTGCTCGAAAGTGTAATGTGAAGTTCGAACCCGACCGGATAGAATGAGTAGTCAAATGCGTAGTCCTTGTGTCAGATAGGCAAAAAGAACAACACTCATGGAGTGGCCCGAGTACAAAGCTAAAGTAAAAGAAGCTCTTGAAGCGAGTAAATTCGATGTAGCCGAGTCTACGCTATTGCAAGCGCTTCAATGGGTAAAAGAGACCGGTGCCTCCAACGAACGGCTTTGTCTTTGCCTGGACCAACTCGCCTGGATCTACGTCAACATCAAAGATTTGGACCGAGCGGCGAATTGCTACAAGGAGTCGCTCGAAATCAAGACTTCCATTCTGGGAGAAAACAATCCAATAGTCGCCAGAGCATGCAAGAAATTGGCGACGGTCGTTTACATGCAAAAGAAATACGATCTTGCCGAGAAATATTCCAAAGACGCGCTCAATATTTTCAAGTCGACGCTGGGAATGGACAATGACGAGACACAGCAGACACTCGCAGATCTGGTCTCGCTCCTGAGGCGTTTGAACCGCAACATCGAAGCCAATATATTGCAGAACATGGGTAAAGCCGCGACCGCATCAGTCAAGCAAGAAGATGTGCAGAAAACCTATAACGTCAAACAAACTTTTCTGAAAATAAAAATCTGCACTTCTTGCAACCTTCCATATGACGGAGACCAATGCATTCGCTGCTCGGACGGCCTCACTTCCAGACCAGAAAAGCCGAAAGACGGACCAAGTAATAACAATTAAAAACGGTCTTTCCGAATCGAACGCACCGCCATCGATACCACAGAGATGACTATCCGAACGATTTAGGAAAATTTTGCGCAGAGCTGTGCTAGCACATCTGAGCGATCGATCACTTTTCTGCCACTATTCAATCCTAGGCTTCTCCGTGGGGTTTCGCAAACTGGGAGAGGCTTATGACGGTGACCAATAACGGCGGCGACGCGTTGGAACAACCCAGTCCGAAGAACAAGCAGCCGGTCAAATCACCAGAATTCAGCTCGTTGCAAGAGATTTATCGCGCTCTTTCCTCCCCGACAAGCTCAAACTCTCTGAAGGAGTCAGTAGAGAAGGAAAACAAAACTACCCAGACTGAAGAGAATGACGATGTCCTTAAGATGTTGAAAGGGTTTGTTGTTCAAGGCGACAAGAAAGTTACCGGCGATAACTCGATCAAGGCATCCGATAAGCCGGTTGACGACAATGAATTGATCAAAGAAGCGATCAAGAATCTCGGGAACAACCGTTATGCCACCAGAAGCGCGGCCATGGCGACGCTGGAAAACTTCGATGAGAAAGCCCTGCCTTTCGTCATCGAGGCGTTGAAGAACAAACCTGAATTGGAGGTCGAAAAAGAGCTCAAAAAATTTGTTGAAAACTACGTCGACAAAAAAACTGAGCTGCCGTGGGAAAAAGGTGGACATCTTCTTATGACTCCGCCAATAACACCAGATAAGTTGAAGCAGTTGGACGAGTTGCTGAAGGAAACAGACAAGCTGACCAGATCGCCGCAGGACAGTAGAGAGAAAGCAACGGCTTTAAACGACTTGGGCAAAATCGAGGGGCTGAACATCGATCCAAAATTGCTTTTCGAAAAGATTTCATCTCTTAACGATGCCGGCACCAGAGGAAGCGAACTAAGAACAGGTATCGCGCTTGCCTTGCTCAACGATGGAGACCGCGAGTCGGCGAAGAAGTATCTGGGTGATGCTCTTGTATCGCGCAAAGAAGTAGTGACAGAACCCAAGTTCCTCAAAGCGGTAGCCGGAGCCGGGTTATCGAAAGACAAAGCATTCATGGAGGAGTTCAAAAAGGCAGGCGGCGACGTCCAACTGCTCACGCGATTCGAAAACCCAGGAAAGGCGGAAGCAGGTCAGTCGAATTTCGAACTATTCTCCAAAATCGGTATCAATTCCGGTGGCACGGAGAGCATGACCACGCAAGATCGCCTCTCCGAGTATAAGAAACTCCTGTCCAAGGACGGAACAGATACGAAACGCCTCCAGATTCTCGGAGATCATTATCGCACGGCAGGCAATGACCAACAGCGCAAGCAAGCGTTGGAACTGTTGAACAAGGAATATGAGAACGGCAATCGCCATGCGCTGCACTACTCTCAGATGCTACCTATCGCCACGCTTATCGAAAAAGCGCAGACTAGTTTGCCACATGGACATGTTGCTCAGAAATTTGACAGCGCGGAAGAGAGGCTGGCTGAGATAAATCGGCAGATGAAGCAACTACCTTCCGAGCGCAAAAGACCTGATGACGTTCCCAACCTCCTCGTCGAGCATTATCGCAACGCCAAGAACTCACAAGAGCGTGAAGAAGCGCTCTCGCTGCTGAGAAAGGAGGTCCTCGCGGGAAATCAATCGGCGCAGTTTACTCTTGTCGGCTTGACGCGTATGGACGCCGCCCTCAAGTTAGGTGATGGACTTCACTCAAGACAGTTCGGCGAACCAGCTGAAAAACAGGGGGCGGAGAAGAAAATCGAGCTCGCGGTGAAAGAGCTCGCCCGAATTGATCACTTCGACGATCTGCGCGATCAAAAGGGCAAAATCGGAAAAGATTTGCTCTTAGATATTCCTGCGACAGGTGAGCAAAATGGATTCAAAAAGACTGGTCAGCACCGCGTCACCCGAAGCGAAGAGCTTCTCAAGCAGGTCTTTGAAAAAACAGGCAGCGATAGAGATGAGACCCTGAAGTCCCTTGAGAATCTATCCGAAAAATTCAAAGGTAGCGCCAAAGGAAAAGATTTTCACGGCGCACTCGATTTGGCGAGGACGACTTTTGCCGCTCAGGATGTGGTCTTTGGATTGCACGATACGGACAAAACAGCAAAAGCGCTGTTACAGCTCGGTAAGCTCAAGAATCCAGACTCAATGGAATTTCTCAAGCGCCTCAATGCATCGAAAGACAAAGACGGTCAAAAACTTGCAAAGGCACTTATCACGAACAACGAGCGAGACACGCTCAAGCTGCTGCGCGAGAATCCAGCGCTAGTTGAGCTGGTCGGAAAAGAGGCTAAGCGCATCGCGGATGTCGCAGAGCCAAGCAACCGTCTAACCGGCAACCAACTGGTCGAGCTGCCCGGTTTGCAAGAGTTGTATCAGGCTGGACGCCAGGAAGCGAAAGACTTCGACAAACACAGTCTTCGCGACGCAGCGGACGCCGTCGCGAAATATCTCACCCGCGACAGCATCGGAAAAGAAAATCGCAACGATGTATTGAAGCACCTTCCTTCAAACGACAAACAGTTGAAGCTTGGGGTCAACGATACAGAGCTGAAGGACGCACTCAAGAAAGGTCTATCGGAGAAATCGTATTCAAACAAAGCGGCCAGACTGGCCGAGAAATTGCTCAATAGCGAGGAAGGGCTTAACGCCGCCGAATTGACTGAGTTTAAAAACGAACTCAGTCAGACAGGAGACGGGCGAAAGAAGCTTGCGTTAGAGGAATTGCAGAAGGCAGCCGACAAGCGTGTTTCCTACACAGGACTCAGTTTGATGGATACTTGCAACACCGTCCAGTCACTTGAAACGTTAGGCAAAGTCCATGCCGATAAAGAAAAGACTCTAGAGACATTCCAAAAATCAGACAACTCCAAAGACCGCGAGGAGAGTCTAACCGGGCTTATGAAGAGCCTGAAAGAGTTTGAAAGGCTCGCCAACAACAATGGTCAACACAAATTAGCAGAGGACTTTTACAAACAGTTTGGAGGCAAAGAGCAGTTTGAAAACCTCTATAAGAGCCTCGGCAAAGGTGCAGGCGATCAAAAAGAGATCGAACGATCGCTTCGAAAGATCCAGGAGAAGTTGCCGGATGGCGAAGAACAGATAAATCAGTTTAGAGCATTTCGCATCGTACAGGCGCTCGGTCCGGAGAGCAGCCCTGATGCGTTTGCAGGCGTAACAGCCGAATTGAACAGAGAGATCGAAGCTTCAAAAACGGAGTCGAAGTCGGTCAATAAATACGCAGTGGAATGGCAAAAATGGACTCAGACCCAGGAACAGGTCGCAACCCTTTCAAAATCGGCCGGCACAGACTACAAAGACGGGGAGACACGCACCAAGGCTGTAGATACGCTCATAAAACAAGCGAAGGATGGCAATGGCTACGCAAAAACAGCGCTCGCCGCGATGCTCACAGATAGCAAATACATTCCTGCATTCCTGAATCAATTCCCGGCAGACGAAACCGGAAAGCCTACATTCGTGCCGAATCTCTCGAAGTTGAGCGATAACGAGCGCGCGGCACTCGAAAAGCAAGTACTCAAAGGTCTGGTCAGCGTAATTCATAAAGAACGATCCGACTATCAAGCGATTAACGGCGATAAAGTCGAGCCGGAAAAGGTGTTGTCGGCCCAGGAAATCATGGCGATAGGTCTCGGACTCGCCCGGCTAAAACAGCAGAGCGCGCCAGACGAAAAAACTGAAGATCTCTATCGTACGGTGCTCAGCTCCGCATCCTGCGTATCCGAAAGTGGTCGGGGCGAGGTGATGACAGGCCTTCTTGTGGCTATGAATGTCGATGACAATGCCACTCGCGACCTGGCGGATTACTATAACAAAGGACTGGGGCACAAGCAACTGGCAAAGCACTTCACGACACTACAGGCGATGGCGCTCGACGGCAACCAAGGAGCCCTGCGAGTGATGGCCGCAATCGCAGCGGGCAACGCCGACTTCAACTCGGAGAAGGCACTCAATCCTCGGACGTTAGTTGAAGGAGAGAATGGAAACGTACTGCTCGAATCAAATCCAATTTCGATGCGCGCCCGAAAGACTCTAGAACAGGCTGCCGAGACGAGCCCCGAAAATCGCAAGCTCGTCGTCCAATCGCTGCTCCATGTTCAGAGTAATGGTGCCAACGGCATTCCCTGGCATAAAGACAGCAAACAACTTTTGGCTACGCTGGGGACTGTAGCAAGTTCGCTGAACAATTCCTCCGAGAATCAGAAGCTCAAGCGCCAGGCCCTGGATCAGATCAGGCAAGGTTTTGAGCAGTCGATGACGAACCTGGAAGAACGGCAATGGAAAAGGAACGAGGAGTTCGATCGCAAAGACGATACTCGCTACCAGAGTTCGCTCGAAGGGATGAAGGCAATGGCGCCTTTCTGGAGCAAAGAAGACGCCGAGGCCTTTACCAAAAGGTTGACACCAGATGTGGTGAAAGCGCTTGCGGAATTGGGCTCTCAACTACCTAAAGATGTGGCGAAGGACACGCTTTCTCGCCTGAAAGGCAATGCGGCGAAGATTCTTGAGGACAGTAAAGATAAAGAGGCGGCTCCCGGAAAAGAAGATCCGGCAACCGAGCTATGCAATACGATTAAAGCAATGACGGCCCTATCTCAGCACGTCGATGTTGGGCACGTCGAGTTCCTTGCCGATCTTGGCGGAAAGGACTCACGGCTAAAAAATCGATTTTCGAATTCAGACGATATATTTAAAACTCAGGCGGAAGCCGGTAGAGCACTGCTCAGCGTGTTGGCAAAAACAGGTAACGCGGCGCCCGGAGGTAAGCCCGGTCCGCGAGAGACAGCATTCAACGCGTTTAAAAACAACTACTTTCCAATCGCCGACGAAGACGGCAAAGGTTACTTAGACAGCCATAACTCAAAACAGTTATGCCACGCGCTCGCAGACTTCTACAAAGGTCGCCCCTACGATCTTTCATTGTCTAAAGAAATCAATCGAATTGTCGACGACGCCAAGTTACCTAAGCCTGCCGCGCTGCTCTTAGCTGAACTCAACATCGGCTCGACAAATCCGAAAGACTACGGCACTGGTGAAACAGTTTGGGAGAAAGCCGAGACAATAATCGCAAACTATTCGGTCGGCGGACAGAACGGCGAAGAAGTGATCAGGCGCGTGCTCGCCAATATCGAGCTGGCCAATAACCTACCAGGTATCGAACGAGCACGTCTGATGGGCTGGGACAAACTGCCGGAGGAAAAACAGGAAGAGCTTGGCTGGCTGAAGGGCGAGCCCACTGAATCGGACCTTCGCTTTCTCGGTTTCTCCTGCCTCAACGAGACTGAGCAAAAAGCTACAGTCTACGACAAATTCACAGGCAAACTTACGGAGAAACAGTGGAAGGCGCTCGAGGACAAAGGCAAAGAGCAGTGGCAGAAAATGTCTGACTCGGAAAAAGAGGAGTTTCGTTCGCAGAATTTCAAAAAGGTCGATGTAAACAAAGTGCTGGGACAGATGTACAACAATGTGCTCCAGAACAAGGAAGGTACAGATTCTGCGTTATTGAGCGACAAACTGTTCGACAAAGCGTTAAGGCTTCACAAAGTCCACTTTGAGGCTGCACAGGAGTCTCGACTAGAAGGCAGAAAGGCAACTCTCGGGTATGACGAAGCTTACGCGACGCTGATTACAAAAACTAAAAATGGCGCCTCTTTCGGCAACCAGTTGATCGGTCTCGTCAACGTAAATAACAACCTCACGGCGACAGATCTCCTGATAGGCACAGCATTGACCTCCAACAACGGTCGCGATGTCGCGCTTGAAGGCGATCAAAAACTTCATCTTGGACAGATGGAGCGCTTATCCAGGCTCAATAGTAAGCAGGGTTTTCAGACTCTCATAGAAGACAGAAAAGCACAGGAAATGGAGCTCGCCATCAGCATTGCAAGGCACAAGTTATTGGTCAACAATGGCGAGCAATTAACAGCAGACAAGCTCGCCCTAAATATGTGGAAGAACCACGGTATCAAACTGTCGAGCATGGCACCGGATATATGGAAGAGTCTCACAGTCACTGAAGGAGACGGGCTACAGGGTGAATCCTCACTAAAGCGCCTAAAAAAGAGAGGCCTTGCCCACTTCGATCTGGTGCCCGGCTACAGTGAAGACGATATCGAAGGAATCAAAGGCGCACTTGGTCTAGTCAAAGCTTACAACGCCCACGATCCGCGCGGTTTAGTGCAATTGAAAGAAGAGCCCCTCCTCGACAGCGCGGCCCTCAGGTCACACATGATGCTTCGGCTCGATAAGGACCCCGTTCTATCCAAGTTCTCAGACTCATCTCGACGCATGGGTCAGTCTCTCAGTGAGCTTTCCAAAATGGTCGATGCGGGCACCAAGGGTCACTTCTACAAAGACTTCGGCAACAGCTGCAAAGAAAGGGCCGCGGTTGTGGAAAAGGAACTCAACAGTATCGACTCAAAAGACCTGCAGGCACTGGAAGAGCGCATCAAGCTCATGGAAAAGGCTTTACCTAACGTCAAGGACTATGAGGCGGCTGTTGCGCTCGAACAGCGAATCAGAACATACAAAGACATGCACAACCTCTACAACATGGGCACGCCGGTCTATCAGGGCGCCGATGGGAAAGAGGTCCGCAACGCCAATAAAGACACTCGCAGTATGATTGAGATGGTCAAACAGGATGGATTTTCTGAAAGCACTTTCACTAACTGGTTGAAAGAGAACGGTCCTGTAATAGCGGCAACCGTTGTAGCCATCGCCGCAACCGTAGCAGCGTGCGCCACCTTCGGCATCACATCCCCATTGGCGGTCGGAGCAGGGATCACCGTCGCCGGTCTGGTGGCTCGCGAAGCAACCTACGAGACTCTTTATCAAGTAAACAAGAACGGCTACACGGGCTACGGTCAGTACGGACAAGAAGGTTCAAAAGTGGGAAATTGGGGGCGCCACTGGGAGAAGCGAACGCCGGAAGAGAGGTTGAAAACGCTGGGAACAGATGTGGTAGGACCATATGCAGTTGAATTTCTGCGCGACTATATCGCCTTCCTGGCGATCGCTGGACTCACTTCTCTCGCATTTGAGGGGGCGGAAGGGGCAGTCCTTTCCACCGCACAATCAATGACCGCAGTGGAGCGAGCGGAGTTGGCGAATATAGCCAGCACTTCACGCGAAATTGCCCGTGTGACTGCCACTACCTCCAGTGTCGCAACCAAAAGCTACCTCACCGACTTCATGGCGAACTTCGGAAAGGAGATGGTTGCCAATGCACTGTTCACAGGCGCACATATCACCGCTGAAGCGGCAATCCATCACTTCATCGGCAAAGAGAATTTGAACAAGATGGGCGAGTGGGGACAGTTCGGTCTCTCATTTGCACTGTCCACCGGACTTGCCATGGGACATGGTGCTAAGTCAAAAATCTCAGCCAAGCTCAAATCAGGCTCGTTGAAAGGAGCCGTATTCAGCTACGAACTAAACGAAGGAGTGACTCGCAAGCAGTTCGTCGACCATCTTCAACAGGAAGGGTATGTTGTAAAACCGATAAAGGGTCAGCCGGGTGAATTCTGCGTACTTCCGATATATGCAAAACCGGGAATTACGCCAATTAAACTACAACAGGTGGATGCCAAAGGAGTCGCGGTCACTGGTAAGACTCCCCTAGAGGCTCCATCGAAAATCAATCAGCGGAAGCCCGAGGAGCAGGTCGGCACAAAATCAAGAACGACAGACCCATCCGAGCCCCCACCTCTATGGACCGACTATAAAAATCGTCTGCGTAATCCCGAGCCGGATTTGGTCAGATTGGTCGGGCGCAATGATTTGGCTAGCGCAATTCAACTCAGGATGGACATTACTGAGCTGCAAGCACAAGTGAAAGCAGAAACGGAAAATGCAAAAAATCAAAAACTGAACACAACTCACGAATTGGAAGCCGCATTGAGAAACCTGAAAGATGCGCAAGAATGCTTCGATCACTTTAGACTACCAGACAAAGCAAAAGAAATTGTCGACCGCCTTGCCACAGATAAAGCGCTGAAGGAGTATCTAAGAATCATTCACGAGTATTCCGCACCTAATCTAGAAGATACGTTCAATCGCGACGAAAAACGAATTCAGGTGTTAAAGGACCAACTCATTGTCTCGCTCGCGCACGATAAGATTGCATTCGCGGAGCATACACACACATTTCCACCTGGTGAGGTCATGTTGCGAGATCCGCAAGGGTTCAATGACCAACTCAACGGACTCAAACTAATTGTCGAAGGACCAGAGGCCGTACCGCAAAAATTGGTGGATGACGTTCTCGAAGCAATAAAGAGGGACGGACTCAGACCAGAATTAGTTAGAATCCGCAACACCGATCGTGATGGCATTGCCGGAAGTATGGACGACAAAACATTCGAAATCTTCGTCGGAAAATCGAACGAAGCCCCTTTGGTCTATCTTCACGAATCTGGTCACTTGCTAGATTTCAAGCACATTATGCCTTCGGGAATGCATCAAACATGGGTACACAACACCTGGGTAGACTGCCTCACAAATGGCACAGACTTAACCAACCTCAAAGACCCTGCCAAAGGCAACAATTGGGTGGAGCAAGTGCTTAGCGATACCCATCATCCCTGTCATGCGATCCTGAAGAATTTAGGAGAATATGCGGATTTACAAAAGATGGGCTTGAGTAAGAAAGACCTTATCGACGCTCATAGAGAGCTCCTGGTCGAGCTCTTGCAAAGACCGGACTTCAAGGGAGTACCAAGGAATATCAGAGACATCGCAGTCTACAATCACTCGCGTAGCGAGGTTGTTGCTGAGATGTACAAGCTGTACCGCGAGAAGATCACGATGAATGCATCGGAGATGAAACCGACATTTCAGGAGCTGATCGAACAGTTCACGTCCTGCCCAACTCGCAAGGCGGCTCTACAACACTTCGAGCGGATGTTCGAGCTTCTCTCGCGAGAGGTCTTCCCTCAACAGTTAGTCACGCAACGCGCCACATTGAAATTGATGGATATACAGGCCGAAGCGATGCAGAAGCTGGCTCAAACGCACGGAGTCGGAACAAAGGAATTCAAAGAAAGCGCGCGGAAGCTACTTCAAGACAGCCACGCAAACATCCCAGATTGTGTAGTGAAGGCGCTACTCGATCAACTTCGAACGGAACATGCAGACAATCCGGATATCGTGCAGCAGATGAAGAAGCACATCCACAAGATCAAGGAGCCAGGCTACAACATCGATGCGGACAAAACGTTGACTGACACCGTGCGATATAAAATGCGCGTGCAGCAGAGGCTATTCGATCAAATTCGACCGAAGGTCGAAGCACACAACAAAGCAAGAACAGACAACATTCAGAAACCCGCATTCGATCAGATGGGTATCGACAGTGTTGTCATCGGCGGCGTTATCTACAACCTCGACAAGCCAACGATGCTCGGCAACGACCTGGTTGGTTTGGACAAACATGGCGTTGAAATGGAACATGTGGAAGTGGGACGAGATGGTAATGGTGTCTATGTTTTAGACAATTTCTCAGAATTCGGCACCTACATTACCGGTCATAAGGACGTCCCAGATGCTTCGAAACGAATCGAGCCAGGGAAAAAATACTATCTTGATACGGACAATCAGGTATTCCTCGGCGGTAACTCGAACAATGCTGCCCGACTTGATTTCACCAAGCTGCGCGGAAAGAAAGGCGTCGGCGAGGCAAAGCTTGCGCCGCCGACGCTATGCACGCCGACACCGATGAGCTCGCTTGGCAATCCCTAGAAATCGAACTTGCACGCCGACCTTACACATAAGATCAACACCACTATTCCGAGCGCGCATCAATCGGCAATGAAAAAATTGTTGGGTTCAGACAAAACCTCTGACCAAGCAAACCAACAACTGGTGAGCTATATATTGTCTTGAAACCGAAAATTCGCGAAGTGATTTTGGAGCAACTATTCCAGGGTGATAATGTCGATGAAATAGTGATCATGGAACAAGTCAAAAAGCTCGTACGGAGATAAAAAAGAAAAGGCAGAGCTAAAAAAGCAGGTAAGCGAAGTAGAGGCATGCGCCAAGAGCCAAAATCTACCTAAAAAAACTCGATAGATCCATCCTGCTACATAAGCCTAAAATCAATCCAACAGCGCAAATTCGCAACTGAGATATAATTACAGTTGTCTTGCGAGGCTCGATTTTGGCAAAACGCCGCTCACTAGCAAATCAGAAGAGGAAAAACGGACCAGCCGCGCTTTTTGGTCGGTTCGTCAAATTCTGCATCGTATCCGTTTGTATCGTTGTTGCTATCGGCTTGGGCTATCTAGGAGCCTCGCTGTACGGGCAGCTGCAAGACCTCCCGGATATTACTCTGGTTGAGCGCTATGAGCCGATCGAAGCTATTCAGATTTTCGATCGTAACGATCAAATGGTGTGTACGGTAGAGGGTGACGAGGATAGGCGTTGCGTGCCTCTCAATCAGGTCTCTACGCAGATGCAGCAAGCAATTCTGGCTGCGGAAGACCACCATTTCTATGAGCACAATGGCATCAACTTCCTGAGCATAGGACGCGCGTTACAAACCAACTTGAAGGCTGGACGAACCGTCCAGGGCGGTTCGACGATCACACAACAGCTTGTGAAGAACCTGTTCTTCCCGGACGCTGGCAGAACACTAGATCGAAAAGTTAAAGAAGGCTACATGGCCTGGAACCTCGAGAATAAATACGGCAAGGAGCGTATTCTCGAAATGTACCTAAATCAGATATATTTCGGCAATAACGCTTATGGAATCGAGCGGGCCGCCAAGCGCTATTTCAACAAGCGGGCCGCTGAGCTCAATCTAGCAGAGTCCTCATTTTTAGCTGGTCTTGTGAAAGCACCATCGGAGCTTGGAGACGAAAAGGGTCGAACCAAGGCCGTCGCCCGCCAACAAGAAATCCTGGATCGCATGGTGGAGTATGGCTACATCACGCAAAAGCAAGGAGACGAAGCAAAACAAACGAAGCTTACCTTTAAAAAGGGAGGTAACCCGCTACAAAAGCATCCGCACTACATAAGCTACGTGCTGGAGCTCCTCAGGGACCGATTTAGTCAGGCAGAGCTGAGAAGGCAAGGTCTCCGGGTATACACTAATCTCGATCCTGGCGCCCAGACACTCGCGGAGAACATTCTCAACGAGCGAATCAAGAAGTCTCCGAAAGGCATAAGCCAGGGCGCACTGGTATCGGTAGCGGTGCCTGACGGTGCCGTGATTGCATTGGTCGGCGGTGTGGGCAATTTCTGGACTGCGCAGTTCAATCGAGCGACACACCCGCACACTACGGGTTCCTCTTTCAAACCATTCGTCTACCTGACTGCATTTTTGCGCGGCACCCTAAGCCCGGATTCGATTATCGAAGACACACCGCTTGTAGTGAAACAGCGATGGGGACTGCCGGACTACGCCCCGAAGAACTTCGATCATAAATTCATGGGTAAGATTCCAGTACGTACAGCTCTCATGTTGTCTCGCAACGTTCCTTCCGTGAGGACCGCGCAGGCGCTCGGAATGGAAAGCATTATAGAGACCGCGCGCCAGGCTGGCATCACATCTCAGCTCGACAAGAACCTCTCACTGGCATTGGGCAGCTCTTCAGTGTCACCGCTGGAGATGGCAGGTGCATACGCGACATTCGCTAGAGCCGGTGTCTACATAACGCCGCAAGTCCTTAGAAAAATTGAAAACAATCGCGGACAGATTATCGAAGTGTTCGAGCCCAAGGTAGACAAGGTCTTCCCGGTGGAACCGGTGGCTCGCCTCGTAAGCATTCTCCAGGATGTCGTCAAGAAAGGCACGGGAACAGCAGCCAAGCTGAAAGACCGCCCCGTAGCAGGAAAGACCGGCACTTCCAACGAAGCCAGAGATGTGTGGTTCATCGGTTTCACACCAGACATGGTTACAGCTATCTGGGCTGGAAATGATGAGCATAAGCCTATACCCGGAAGCCATATCACCGGTGGTGGCTTGATGGCGCCAACGTTCAAACAATTTATGGAAGCCTATTATCAACTTCGTCCCCATCCTGCCGGCACATTCGTCGAGCCGACGCCAGGCCTGGACGTGCCCGCCCCGACGCTAGAAAATCCAGACGGTCTGGCCGCCAACCCGACCAAGATCGACGACGCCACCAAGCCTGATACCACGACCAGTGCTATCATTCCAGGCGACGCAGCGGCTTCGCCTGCGACTTCCAAGTCGAGCTCGTCACAGCCGGCGGAGACTGCACCAGTGGATCCGCTCTTAGCGCCTTCGGCCGTTGATAGCACACCAGCCGCCACGACTACTACAACTACCACCACTACTTCAACGACTCCGGCGCCAGCGGCGGCGCCGACTCCCGCGCCTCAGACCGAGACACCGGACCCTGCGCCTGGCGACAATGCCGCGAAGGAAAAAGAGAAAGAAGAGCATCCGGTAGAGCCATAAATCCGGCGAGGCGAAGTTGACTGAAGGCGATCTCCAGCGTGACCTAATACAATCCGCATCGAGGCCGAATCCAACGGCCAGTCAATCTCGAGCCATGAGGATCTGGCTTGTCATCATGCTTTTAGTGCTCGCAGCCCTCTGGTTCGAGACCAGAGGTGAAGACAAAGCAGGCTTCAATGTAATCGTCGGCCTCTCCAATGAAAAAGCTCACTGCAACGTGGTTGTCGACAGCGTCGTCCGAGGGCAGTTTAATTCTCCTGATGCCAGAGGCGTTGACAGTCACACCATGTGGTTAAAACTGAAAAACGGCCATCACAAAATTGAAATCGAAAAAGATGGAAAGGTTATTCATTCAAAGGATCTGAATGTTTCCGGAAAAGAGTACCTGAGATTTGATTCAGGAAGCCCTTCTGAGGCCAAGTGACAGCACTTCCTTGCCTGAAAACCGATACCATATATAAGTTCAAAAATCGGCACACGGTCTTTTGATTGGGCGGTTGATCGAACCCGATCGGTCGATTCCCTCGAGCTGTCGTAAAAGCATTCTCACACCAAACTCCTGAAGAGGTGGCGTATGGAAAAGTGGATGGGTCTCGTTGGTTTTTTCGTCATACTCGGCACCGCCTTCTTGATGTCGAATAATCGCAAAGCAATCAATTACCGTTTGGTCTTGTCAGGTCTGGCTCTCCAGATTGTGATGGCAATATTCGTATTGAAAGTACCGTTCGGACAAGAGCTGTTCCACAATGTCGGTGACGCTATTACGAAATTGCTGGAATGCTCAGACAAAGGTGCTGAGTTTGTCTTTGGCCCGCTTGTGAAGAACCCGGACCGCCTTGTCGAAGTCTTCGGCCCGGAAGGTCGATTTATCTTCGCCTTCCGAGTGGTGCCGACAATCATTTTCGTCTCCAGCCTGGTGAGCATTTCATACTACCTTGGAATCATGCAGCGAGTCGTGCAGATCGTTGCTAAGGTCGTCAGCGTTATCATGGGCGCATCAGGCGCCGAAGCCCTGTCCAACGCAGCCAGCGTTTTTGTAGGTCAGGTGGAAGCACAGCTACTGATAAGACCGTATGTAGCCAGTATGACCATGTCGGAACTTCTTGCGTCAATGACAGGTTCGATGGCATGTGTCGCTGGAGGCGTTCTTGCCGTATACATTGGTCTGGAGATAGAGGCTTCTTACCTTCTAACTGCGAGCATCATGGCAGCACCCGGAGGTCTTGTCATCGCCAAGATTGTATATCCGGAGACCCAAGAGTCGCAGACCAAGGGAACTGTTAAGGTCGAAGTCAAAAAAACAAATGCTAATGTCATCGATGCTGCGGCGCACGGAGCCTCTGATGGTCTGCGGATTGGATTGAACGTCGTAGCAATGCTTATCGGATTTATCGCTTTGATTGCTCTTCTCGATATCATTCTTGGTCTTACTGGCAAGCAGCTTTTCGCCTGGGGTATGCGTCTTGACACAGTAGGCGTCAACTTAGCCAACTTAAAATTACAGGATCTCTTCGGAATACTTTTTGCACCGATTGCATTCATTCTCGGTGTGCCTTGGCACGACGCGCAGGTTTGCGGTGCATTGATGGGTAAAAAACTGGTCATCAACGAATTCGTCGCCTTTATGGATCTGTCTGCGATTGTAAAAGGAACGGGATCGGCAACACTCTCGAAACAGGCAGAGACTATTGTGACCTTCGCCCTATGTGGCTTCGCCAACTTCAGCTCAGTCGCCATGCAGATAGGCGGCATCGGCGAAATTGCACCATCTCGCCGCGAGGACCTGGCGCGTCTGGGGATGAAGGCTCTAATCTGCGGCACGATGGCAAGTTATTTATCGGCAACTCTAGCGGGACTCTTAATATGACGGCAGGACGATCGAATGGCACTACCGGTGGTGCGGGCTTCAATCCACGAATGATCATCTGGATTGCGCTCTCGCTTTTAGGAGCCTACGCTCTCTCAGTGCTCGCCATATTCAGAGGCGAAACCGTCAACGCCATATGGATGATCATCGCAGCCGGATGTGTATTCTCGGTCGCTTATCGATTTTACGGCAGGTTCATCGCTCAAAAGGTTTTTCAACTGGATGACGCCAATGAGACACCTGCTATCGCGATCAACGATGGAAAAGACTTCGTGCCGACCCACAAATGGGTTTTGTTTGGGCATCACTTTGCCGCTATAGCGGGTGCTGGTCCTTTGGTCGGTCCGATACTGGCTGCGCAGTTCGGCTATCTGCCAGGGACGCTATGGATCATCGTCGGTGTGGTGCTGGCAGGGGCAGTGCAAGACTTTGTAATTCTCTGTGCTTCCATGCGACGCGGTGGCAAGTCTCTGGGACAGATGGCGAAAGAGGAGATCAGCCCTCTTGCAGGGGTGATTGCATTGACCGCGATTTTGCTCATAATGATGATCCTTATAGCAGTACTAGCCGTCGTAATCGTCAATGCATTGAAAGCCAGCCCATGGGGATCTTTCACTCTGCTAATGACGATTCCGATTGCAATGGTAGTGGGCGTCTACATGCGCATGATTCGCCCTCACAAAGTGCTTGAAGGATCGGTTATTGGAGTAGCGCTCACGATACTAGCCGTGGTGGCAGGCCGATGGGTGGCCGACAATCCGGTCCTTGCGCAGATGTTCACACTCTCCGGAGAACAGCTCGCAATCTCCGTCATGGTGTATGGCTTCGTCGCGTCGGTTCTACCGGTATGGTTGCTCCTTGCCCCGAGAGACTATCTGTCCGCCTTTCTCAAAATCGGCACCATCGCCCTTCTTGCATGCGGAATTCTCTTCCTGCAGCCGGATATGAAGATGCCGCCATTGACGGTTTTTATTAACGGTGAAGGTCCAATTTTCCAGGGGGCGATCTTCCCATTTTGCTTCATCACCGTCGCTTGTGGAGCAATCTCAGGATTTCATGCCCTGATCTCTTCAGGCACAACGCCGAAGATGATTGCCAAAGAGAGCCAGGCCCAAACGATTGGGTACGCAGCCATGCTATGCGAAGCATCGGTGGCAGTGATGGCAATGGTGGCAGCATGCGTGCTCGAGCCGGGCACATACTTCGCCATCAACAGCCCGGCTGGAGTGGTTGGTCAAGATCCGGTGGCCGCAAGCCAGATGATCGAATCGTGGGGATACACCGTCACTCCAGACAGCATGGCAAAGCTGGCAAACGATGTCGGTGAAGGATCACTCTGGTCAAGAACCGGCGGTGCTCCGACATTGGCAGTCGGAATGGCGCACATTTTCGCCAACTGCCTCAAAGCAATTCCTGGTCAAGAAGCGGCCATCGCATTCTGGTATCACTTTGCCATCATGTTCGAAGCTATGTTCATCCTTACGTGCCTGGATGCCGGAACGAGAGTCGGGCGATTCATCGTGCAAGACTTCCTTGGCTTGTTCTCGAAGAAACTGGGCGAGACGAGCTGGTATCCCTCGATCATTCTAAGTTCACTTCTCGTCGTAGGCGGTTGGGGATACTTTCTCTACCAGGGCGTCATAGATCCGTTAGGCGGCATCAACAGCCTCTGGCCGTTGTTCGGAATCTCCAACCAACTGCTCGCAGTGGTGGCACTCTGTGTCGGAACTACCGTGATCGTACGAACCGGAAAAGCGAAATTTGCTTGGGTCACACTAACGCCATTGGCATGGCTATTGTGCGTGACCCTCACAGGTGGGTTCATCAAAATTCTCAGCCCTTCACCTAAGCTCGGTTTTCTCTCTCATGCCGCCAAGCTCAAAGCGGATCTTGCAGCAGGCGGATTAGCGCCTGCTGAGTTGCAAAAGCTGCCTGTACTGATCTTCAATGACTATCTCGATGCCATTCTCGGCGGTGTCTTCATACTACTCGTCGCAATTGTAGTGGTCGAGTCCATCAGGGTCTGGATAACCAGACCACCGAAAGTCGAAAGCGTTTCAAACAGTTCGATCGACAATCCGGACAATCCGATGCGCTGCTGCTGATCCACCTGTTCGGGAAGCGCCGCTCAGCGATTCCGCGCACTTAAACAGAGCTGCACACGTGCCTGGTCGTTTTCTATTTGGGTCAGTGTTTTGGATGCTCTACAGGCAACATAAGGATTTTCATCCGCCGTTAACGCTTGCATCACAACAGCAGGAAGACTCGCATGTTCTGCCAATCGGTATCGAACATCGTCACTGCTATCATTCGACAGGGCCCAGATACATGTTAGTGGAGTACTTACATTTTCGCACACCGCCATTCTTACATCAACTGAGCGATTGTATGCCAACAATGTCAGAAGATGTCTGGAGGTGTTCGGATGCTCAGCTATCCTTTGAAGGACACGTGTTGATGCACCCGGGCTAATAGCGTCCAACACAGCAGTTGGTGTACCTGGATGCATAGCAATCAATAGTTTGACCTCCTCCAATCCGGGAGTATTACGCATGCGAAAAATACTTCGCGCGTTGAAAGCGACTCTAGAACCAATTTTCTCCATCAATGAGATCTTCAGGTTCAGCCAACTCCTTCTAATATGGATTGGAGAGGAAGTAAGATATTCTTCAATCTCAGCTTGTTTGGTCGTAGACTCTTGTTCGAATACGGAGATGTCGAATAAAGCAACAACAGGTCGAATCTGATTTCCAATACTCCAGACCGTGTCTGAATCATTCATGTTTAATAACCTCGATGACGGCCTACGTTGTCGGCCCCAAGATACCGAAACTTAAATGCGTGATAGTTCAATAATAGTTAAAGACCATGTACTCGGTGTGAATATCCAAAGATTTCAATATAAGTTCGCGCTACGGCACCGTTCGTGGTGCGCGGTCTCTATCGTCGCCTTCTGACAAATCCGAACTACTCGGTTGCAAAACCTCGGACAGATTGCTTCACACGGAGCACACAGTGCTTAATGCAAAATTCGGACATGCATAACAGCATAGAAATTGTCTGATGCCCTTCAAAACAAAGGCAATCGACTCGAAACTCATAGTCTATATGGGGGATAAGCTTTGAACTCACATCCAATCCTAATAGTAGATTCCGACTTTCATTTTCGACAACGGCTAAGCCAAATGCTAATTTCGATCGGCTTTGGCAATATTGTCGAGGCACGCAGCGTACCCGAGGCTGCTACTGTATTTGGTGCACACATAGCACTGATCATATTGGACTACAAGGAATCTAACGGGAGCATGGCTTGGCTTAAGTCTATAAGAGAATCAAAAAATCGCGTTCCGGTAATAGTGTTCTCCAGCTCTCTGGGAGCTAATACTTTTAGCTGTTTGCGTAACTTACTTGGGATTAATGCGTTCGCTGAAAAACCGATGAAGGAGAACAGTCTATTACAACAGGTGAATTCGATTCTTGCTCCTTCTTTGGCACAGTCGAATTGGCTTGCATCTACCGATCATAATCGGCAGGCTGGCGCTGCGCGTCGTAGCTGGCGCAAATCGTCTGAGCGCATCCGCCCCAGCGCTCCACAAGAGACCGACTTCAACGATATCAACAATACTAATTTGACTTTGACGAGCGGAGTAGAGACCACGGACTCCGAAATAGTAATCGCCGACTGCATGACGACTGGGGAACGCACTGCTGAGATTTACCCGATTGAACAGCCAAAAGCTCGTGCATCAAACAACTTGCAATCGCACCAACTGCGCCGACATATTGAGGCATTAGAGCGCAGAACGGAAGAGTTTACCGCCATCGGCAACGACCAGGAGTGTTATTCGTTCTTGCTTTTCAAATACTGGGCGGAACTGGGACGGATCATCGAAGAGTCGAAGGAATATGATCATGAGTGCCGCGATAGACTGAACAATCTAATCGACCGCCTGATCGACACAGCATATCTGCTTGGATACACGCTCATCGGTGACATTACACAACGAATCAAAAATTGTTCGGATACCAGATTTTCGTTAAAATCTGGTGAAAAGAGAGAGCTTTTCTGGGAGCAATTGACAAATCTGTTTGATAGAGGTAAGTCGCTGGTCAATACAGCTGTATTGTCACCCAAAGAGCGCTGCGCAGAATTCCAATTTCTTCCTCGAGTGGTACTGGTAAGCGACAATTCTAACTTTGATATCGCAAGTCAATTGCTCAGCTCAGCTAACATAACGGACATATTTCGATTTGACCATTGTGCAGACGCGCTCGTCAGGTGTTACTGCCAGCGAGTTGATCTGGTGTTAATCGACATTGACTCGGCTTTATCCGAAACCATTCCAGAGTTATGCTCTGATCTCAGAAAAGCGCTTGGGCGGTCCCTGCCGATTGGCGCCATATATAAAAACGAGCGAGACCTCAATCCGGTAGGAATCAAGAAGTCTGGAATTTCGGAATTGATCAAGATTCCTCTCAATTTTCGAATGCTCGGGAGCAAGATTCGGTACATGCTAAAGTCGGGACTACCAAACGGTTGCGCAGTCGGGGAGAATCGCTGAAGTACGGAGAAGAGATACGACTACAGCTCCGCGTATACTGAATCGGCTATAGGCATATGATTTGTAAGACACTCACAAGAATCTCCGAAGATCGACGCTGGGGCTATGGGCAGCTATTTTCAATCATGTATCCGCGGCCTGCTATGGTTCGAATAACCGACTGGCTACCCGGACTGTCGACCTTGCGTCTAATATTTTTGATGTGGCTCCGAACAGTATCTTCGAATACCGCCTCCGGTCGGGACCACAATCGCTCCAGTAAGGCGCTGGCGCTGAACGCGCATCGTGGATGTAGCGCGAGAAACTCCAAAATGCGAAACTCTGCGCTGGTCAAGTGGATGGTATCATCATTCGTTTCGACTACCTGATCGACCAGATTGATAGTAAGACCACCCAGAAGTATTGTATTTCCCCTTCGAATAAAAGGTCTTCGAGCGAATGACTCTAAGATTGCAACAAGCTCATTTTTTTCCCACACGGATGTAATACATTCGTCGGCACCGGCAGAGTACATTCGAATCCTGCCAACGGTGGTCAACTGCTTTGCTGAAATCAAAATGACAGGAATGATACCGCCCTGCATTCGATACCTGATAAGAGAATCAATAGCGTCACCGACGTCGTGCCAGGCAAGAATCACTCCTCCATTTTTTTCAAGTTGGGCAGGATCGGGCCAATCATCAAGCAGGCGCACAGGATAACTGGCAGCATGGAGCAGTTTTAGGAGACGCGAATCATGCTCATTTCCGCTGTCAACAATGTTTACTTCGAACACAGCGTATTTTACCTGCAGTGAGCGTGCAATCGACAAGCACTTTCCTTGAGGTAACTGTCCATCGTATCGCAACCTAGTCGGGTTGAGTTTCCGTCTCTGGCAATTGTAATTGCATCGCGGAGATGAAGCAAGTAAACAATTGAGTCATGTGCCATCGCAAACGGCTAAGGAAGTCCAAAGGACCGCATGACGCGCTTTATCGCAGAACCGATGCGATTCATCTCTGACACTATTTATGGTACCAAAATGCTTCAATCGGAAAGACTATTGTCAACGAGTAGCGACATCTGTTCGAGCATATCGGCGCGTCGTTCCGATGTCACGTGTTCTACGCAGTATCCCAGACCATATCTGCCTTTGATAATTGCATCAGACCCGACTTGCCTCATCTTTCTGCGCAGCTTCATAATCAGTGTGCGCACGGAGTAATCCGAGCCACTTTCTGACAGACCGAGCCGCCCTACCAACTGCTCGCAAGTAAAATACTTTCCCGCATGACTGATCAAGAACATTAGCAAGCGCGATTCGGCAGGACCAATGGTCACCGCTTTTCTATGGCACCAGATCTGATTAGTGACCGGATCAATTAGATAAGCACCCACGATGTAGACACTGTCCACGATCCCGTAACTGCGCTCAGCTAGCGAATGCACTCTAATGAGTAGCTCGGCTGAAGCATATGGGTTGTAAAGGAGAGCATCGCCACCCGCAGCTCGAACGGTTGAAGCGGTCAGCCGGGAATTTGCATGACACACTACCAGCAAAGGAGTCTGTCCACCTGCATGACGAAAGTCCGCAATTAATCCCAGCACCCAATCATGGCTTTCCGTGGCAATAAAAATGATTAGATCCGCTGGAGGAACGCTAGACAAGTATGACCCACTCACATCACGCGAGAGCACCTGCAATATGTGGCCATCGTCTGTTAGAGCTCGCCGGATTGGACCTGGAAGAGTGGCATGACACACAACTAGAATACTTGACACTTTGCTTCACGCCTCTAGAACTCAACCACTGTTTCCCCTGGGCCCCCGGTTCGTCTACTTTGATCCTACAGATGATCAATAGAGAAAACTCATCGGACTCTGAGGCAGGTAAGGAAGCAAAGGTGCGTAACTTGACTGGCCAATGGTTTCCGAAAAGTTAAAATCTGTGCTCTGGCTTCTAAAGACAGTAATTAGCGAATCAATTTGCCAATGCTACCCTCTGCCGTGGGATACACGAGAAATACAATTCAAACGGTCCCTCGCCATGCCAAGCATCCAGCAACGAATTGTAATTCTCAGCAGAGTCTGTCTGCGCGCTATGTTCCGTGTCAATAAAGCCACACCCGATAACCGCTGTTCAATTTGCATTCATCAGTTTCTCGGCTGCATCGATCAGTGCAGACAGGCGGATTGTAAGCGCCGCTGCCACGCGCTGAAGAGTCAAAATGGAGGTGTTTCTGAGACCGCCTTCAATGTCGGTAATATACGTTCGATGCAAATTGCACCTTTCTCCCAGCTGCGCTTGAGAGAGTAACAATTCTATGCGCTGGTTGCGAACTGCCTCTCCCAGATGCTTTAAAAACGGCTCTCCTCTTCGTTGTCGAACCTTGCGCATAGATGTCCTCTGTCCGCGAGATCAGACGTGCTCAGTACAAAAGGCCATTCTCGGTTGGGAGGCCATTTGAACGTTGCTGTAGTTGCCACAGTTCACATTTAGATTATTTACTGAGACTTGTTAAAACGGGGTGAAAACAGCGAGTGTGTGGCAAGAATCGACCATTAGTCACCAATATCAGCAAATCGCGCGGATCACGACAGATCACACCATTACGGACAGGGCGTTTGACCAAGTCTATAAAACCTCGTGAAAGAAAAACCAGGAGCAACGATTGACACCATCGCTGGTGATATTCTAGACGCAGCGCACCAGTGTCGTGTCATCTCTACCTGCTGCGCAAGACTCCTGGTGCTCATATAAGTGGTCCTCTACAGCCCACTTCAGACACAAAGCTTGGGAGCATTCACGCATAGTACACAGATATTCAACTAAAGTAGATATGATTCTTAATAGCGTCACAGATTTTTGTATAACACCAGTATTTATGCCATTCGTTTCGATCTCATAGGCTATATAACTAGAATGGACTATTTGGAGAGCCGTAGAGAATGGAATTGACGGCACCCAAACGGACATGCATTTGAAGGCATTAATCAATTCACGTTCAATGAATGTTCGAGCTATTCGGCTTTGACACCAAATATAGTGACAAGAAGATTTGAAGATATCGAAGATCGTTTGTCAAAGTAAATGAGGTAGGTTATGTTAAGTCGTACTGAGAACTCAATCGTCGATAATGTGAGCACGGAGACTACTCCTATGCGCTTATTGAGGCAGCTGTTCAAACAGGCCCCCGATGCGCTTCTGGTCGCGGACGATCAAGACAAGATAATCCTGATCAACGCCAGAGCGGAGCAACTGTTCGGGTATCGCTCATTGCAATTGGCAGGTCAGAATCCACGAAAGCTCCTACCGGGATGGTTTGAGAGCCTCGCAGCGATCTCCATCGGTAGTAAGGCTGATTCAATGACTGTTTTCTGTAACGTGACGAATATGCAGGCGATGACGAAAGATGGAATTGAGTTCTCTGCTGAAGTCTCTATAAGCGCGCTCGTGATCGGTAGCCATCGATTCGTGGTGGCTAGCATCAGGGAGATGACTCCTAATCTTTTGGCTAGACGTGCCCTGGAAACTATTAATAGAGAACTAGAAGAAACAAATGCGCAATTGGTCAGCCTGAGCAAAACAGATCCACTGACCGAATTGCTTAATAGGCGCGGACTGGAGAATGTTTTACAAAGAGAAGTCAGCTACGCAGGAAGGAACAAAACCGAGCTCTTAGCGGTACTTGTTGATCTCGATGATTTCAAGGCCGTCAACGACGCTAGTGGACATGCGGCAGGAGACCGTGTCTTGAGAAGGGTCGCACAATCACTCAAGGACGGGCTACGTGGCGTCGACTGGATTGGCAGAGTAGGTGGAGACGAGTTCCTCATTCTGTTACCGTGCACGGCATTGCCTATCGGCGTGCAAGTCGCAGAACGAGTTCGACAGTCGCTCAGCGAGACCCCGGACTCCGGACTTCCGGATGAGCACCGTGTCACCGCGAGCCTGGGACTTGTCTCTCTACCCATGCATACTACCTCCATCGAGGAGGTTCTGGAGCTTGCTACAGCGGCTCTCAAAGAGAGTAAGAGCAGAGGAAAGAACAGGGTGAGCTTCGGTGATGGAAGCACGAAGTTCCTGTCTCCGGACGCTTGCAGTCTTATTGCATTGCTTAATGGCAATAACACATGCCGCGTGATCGGGCAGCCTATAGTCCGGCTCGACGATGACGTGACAATAGGATATGAGTTCCTGTTCCGAGGGCCGGTAGGACCGCTTGAGATGCCTGAACAGTTGTTTCGACTTTCCCTGGACAACAACATTCTCACCGCCATTGACCTTAGATGCCTGGAGCTCTGCCTCAAGCAAGGCAGATTCTTGCATACCGATCTGCTCACGAGTATCAATATCTTTCCGTCTACACTGGCGGATGTACCGACTTACAGGCTAATCGATCTGATTCAACGTAACCGCTCCGGTGGGCAGATTAGCCTTGAGATCAGCGAACGCAGGATGGTGACAGACCCTACCCATCTAAAAAAACAAGTGCAAGAATTGCGAGCGAATGGCATCTCCATTTCGTTGGATGATATCGGCTATGGTGGCAGTATCTTAGAATCATTATTCATTTTGGAACCAGAGACCATTAAAATTGACGGGAAGTGCATCAGTGGCGTAGCCGACGATATCGAACAGCGCCGCTCTCTTAGCAAGCTAGCAAGAGTAGCGAAATCCATCGGGATAAAGACAGTAGCCAAAGGGATCGAAACCAAGGAAGACCTGAATGTAATCCGACATCTCGGAATCGACTTCGGTCAAGGTTGGTTCTGGGGTAAGCCTTCTTGATCCGAGTAGCATCTCTTTCTTGAGCGCTGAAGTCCTATCGTATTATCCTGGAACAGTGTTAGTGTTGTGGCGCGTCGGATTTAGTTTTGACCGATGCAATGTTTGTGCGACTCGGCGTCAGAGATGTCAGCTTCCGCGGTCGTCTGAGACGTCTCTCTTTTGAGCTGCACATCTTCCAACTCGGTCATCTCGTTTTCGCTAATTATCACACTATCCGAGACCCTGTCGCTCAGGAGCCGAGAAGATTCGACTACTGCCCGCTGAAAATCGGCGGTCACCAAATCGTGTCCGTACAGGATGCGTTGGAGGGAAGAGATGCGTCTCGGCTGAGGTGTGTCGGCTATAAGTATGAGACTCAATTTGTATGTCTCCCAAAATTCGTATCCTGATCAGTTAGCACTCGAACGGCGCAGACCTGACGGTTGCTCCAATGTCACAGACGTATGAAGTTGTTGCGTGGGTCGACGTCGATTTTTTTCGAGCGCAGACGTCAATTTTCCTAAATGCTCCACGCCGTCATTCTCGATACCTTCCCCGATGCGAGGAAAAAGTGTATTCTCCTCCCAGCGTACGTAGTCGTCCAATACATTAGCGACTCTTGCCACCAGTCCCAAACCCGGATCAGAGTATAAATCCACCTTGAACAACTCCTTCGTTAGCGATCGAATAGTTCTGTGTCTTTGGTGAAATTCTTCGCGAAGTTGAGCGTCTCCAATGAAGGGCGACAAAATCCATTGCTCGTCCTCCAGATTTGGATAGATTTGTTCGTGGCAGATAGTACGCATCTGCACCGCCAGTCTTAGTCTGTCATCTTTCGACGCTCGGACAGCCTTGCGTCCATGTTGTGCACAGACAAGCACAATGCCGTGGTCTCGAGCGAGAGGCTTCAGCGCCGGCAGATTTTTTGTTGACGTATTCATAGTATTACCTAGTGAGATGCCTGCTCAGCCAGCTTGCCAAAACAGACGGGATCATTTAAATTAGACACCCGCGCGCGTGAAAGTGGGGTGAAAAGACCTATTCCAGGACATTTGCGTAGAGTCTCCTCACAACCTTAGAGTGTTGACGTCATGCGCCATGGGGATACAGGTTTTAGAGCTTCCATGACTAAACTGCACCACCTGCTCGGATTGCAATGCGCAGATAGTGCAGTTCGGATTACTGAATTGGATTCAGAAGCCAATTGTCGTGAGTATGTTCGGTCGTCTCTGATTGAGATAGTCGACAAAACCTGGGTCAGAATAGTTAGAGTGCCAGGCTCATCAGCAATTTTAGTGACCGGACGGTGCTCACAGTCAATCTAATACTCCTGGCAGTGCCCGGTCGCGCCTGAGTATTACTGTCAGATCGGCGCCATCGTCGCTTCAGGTGTATGTTTAAAGACCATAGTTGCATCCTCCGATTTACTTACGTCGTGCGGCTCATGACAATTGACAGTGCCGCTACTCGGCAGTTTCACAACCACTCTTACCTTTCAGTATGCAAAGACAATTGTCAAAACTGAGTGAATATCAACTCAAATCTGAAAGCTCAATCTGAATTCACTTCGATGATCCGACGATGGTCGCACACTTAAATGTCCGTGATTCAGACGTGCTATGGCATCGACAGTAGAAAGCATGATGCCGTCGCCATTGGTCGGAATCTGATCTAACTTTCCAAGTTGCCAGCGCTTGAACTTTCCTTCGTTTGATTCTGATCCTGTATCACATGCCATTGACACAAGCTTCTTGTGAGACGAACCTGAAAGAGTCACAGTCTCCAATTGCTTGCAGTTGTGCAGCACGGCCAGGATCAATTCTTTGATCATGAGTTTGACGGCACGAGCATTCTGGACTAAAGTCGTACCCTGCGATATGTTGCAGTTGAGCGAGACATTGCTCTTGCTAAAATCCGGTTGTGTCTCAGCCGCAATCTCTTCTACCAGGCTCCCCAGTGTTCGTTTCTGTTCCACTCGAGGTGCCTGTGTCAATTGCGATACGGAGCTCAGTTTGACCGTGTCTGCTATCAGCCTATCGACTGCTCGATTAAGCACTACGAATCGATCGACCGGCCAATTTTTCAGCAACAGCTCATCATGGAGCAGATCAAGATGAGCCTGTAGCGCTGTGACGACAGACAGCACTTCGTGATCGTTGTCTCTGACAAATGCGACCAAAGTGTCGATCGAATCTACTTTGTGGCTCCCACCAATTTCTCTATATAGTCCAGACAACTTGCTCAGCATCGATTTGTTCATGACTCCACCTCTAGGTGACACACGCGATAACTGCCACAATCTTCGACAGTTATTGCTCGAACAGATAATTTTCTGTTCAATTTAATCCTACGAGACCTGGTTAAAAGTTGCGTAAAAACTGGAAACAACTCAATCGACACCTCACTCATTGGCTGAAGCTACCTGCTTCGATTCATTCGGTTACAACCCTAAGGAGATTTCTATGTCAGGTTTCTTGTTTTATTTGTGTGTCGCGTCTATGTGCGCATTCATAGCAGAACGAATAGTGCCCGGCGGACGAGGCGGCTTCTTCATGTCTACAATCGTGGGCATGATCGGCGCCTGGATTGGAAGCAGTATTTTTGCGAAATTTGGTCCATCTCTAGCTGGGGTCGCATTGCTTCCTTGTGCACTCGGGAGCGCTCTTCTTTTACTCGCGCTCTCTTTATGTCGCCGCAGATTCAAAGGACGTTAGTAAATCGATCCTCAGACATCGACTCTCAGGCTTGCTAGATGACAAGTTTTTAGCCAACAGAGTATCAATCGTCATGAACGGCGCAATAACGTGTTCTGGTTAACTGTGGCCAACCTCGCTTTCGTAGCAATCATGTTGGATACTCGATCTGGGAGTTTTTTCATCGCGCAGCGGCATGTTAGGTTCGTGCTTGCATATTGATCACCAAATCTTGTTTCGAATGGTGGCATCGGGACAAGAAAATAAGCGCTCTAACAGTGCCACAGCAGGTGCCACACTTGTCTTGGTGTTTAGATTTTTCGACTCCGCTATTGGCACGAGGTCAAGTTCATGGATAAATTCTCGCCATTGAACATTCAGCATGCGCCTCAAATCCTTCGAAAGTTCATCGATTGGAACTGCCCATACCGGTAAATTGCTACTGAATCCGCGCATTCTCATTACTATCATCCTTGTGGAAATTCGTCGCGCCGAAGTCGGCTTCTGGTTCAGTATCGGTCGAAATCAGTTAAAACTGCGTGAATTGAACGCGCACAGGTAACTGCAGGCATTAGTTATTGTTTACTTTTGACAGTAAAATGTGATACAGGCATGGTGCCTAACCAAGTAGGACATCTGAGCATTGGCTACCTAGTCAACGATGTTCACGAGACTTTAATCTCAGTATCTTTTACATTTTCAACTCCTTCAGGCAATTGTTTTTCCAGGAATCGACCAAATTTATTGCAGCTCGCAAGGCGCTCGCTGCAATCAGAGATGTGCGATAACAACGACCGCCGCTATGAGGATACTTTCCGTCGATGCATCTCCGGAGAACAAGGCTAATGAGCAATTAAAGAACAATGTGTGCGCCTTGTTTGACGCACACGTTCTAACAAATACGGATTGAATAAGCTCTTCAAATCTACCCGCCTTGAAAATCTACTGGTGTATGCATCATGACTTCCTCCGGCACTTCCCGAACATCGATAAGCACCAGGTTGTCGCGTATTCTGTTGAAGCATTCAGGACACCTCAATGGTCCTGTCGTAAACTCAAAAGTATTACAGCATCGCGTGCAGTAGTATCCACCACACGTTGCCGACTTCCCAACCATCGTTCGATTCATTATCTTTCTCCCTGTTTTGGTTCGTGCCCTCAGATCCGCTATTGGAGCGCGGTTCATACCTTCATCATCTATTCAAAATCGTCAAAATTGGGTAAAAACCAGTAAAAGAGCAGACTCCAGCGGTAGCTCACCGCAACCAAAATTTTCCAGATATAAACGAGAAGGTAGAAAGTCAAAACTTTCTACCTTCTTCGTGGACTTGAACATGACGGAGCGAGTCTTGAACTTTGGCTTAGTTACACTTTATGCTTCGGTGCGACTAACGCGAATTCGAAGATTCCTGGCAGAACACTTGATTCATACTTTGTACGTAGCACTTCTCAATGATGTAGTAAGCGGCTCCTACATCAACCCAACAACTTCGAGAATACATGAATTTGTGATACCGTGATTGGTGAGATACCGTCATTAGTGTCACACCATGGACTGACAACACTGCTTCAACCTTCACTTCAAGTGCTGACGAATTCACGAGAATCAAGCGAATCACTAAGACCAAGTGGGACACAAATCTTTATTAATCCCGAGATCGTTAACAGACGCCAATCCAACTACTAGCGTTTGAAATCGTTTGTTTACTTTTCACAATGACCTGCCATGATAGATTGAGATAGGCAAGTTTTAAAGTCAGCTGCAAACAGAATATTAATAGGCCGCTGAAAGCGGACATTATTTCTCACCTGATCTGGTCACCGCATAGACGGTGAAGGTGAAAAAATGGCCACTACAATTCTCGCGCTGCTCGAAGAACACGCTAACTCCACCCAAGTAAAAAACTGTTTGGAACAGGGTGGCTATCAGGTATTTGTGGTCGATAGCTTCGTTGAGGCAAAAGCCATACTAAAACTCAGAGACATTGATCTGATTATCTCAGACGTTCATCTGGACAATGGTGGCAATGTTTTCGACTTCTTGCGATGGGTGAATCGCTCTAAGTTGCCCGTAGCCATTCCCTTCGTTTTGTTTAGCTTCCAGCCTTCGCCAATCGCAAAATATTTGGCCGACGGTGTCCGCACTTCAGCGCGCGTATTGGGCGCCGCGAAGTATATAGAGATGGACAGCTTCGATGGCGAAGTCTTCAGCAAACATATCGAAAACTTATTGCCCAAAGAGAGACAAGATGCTGAGAGAGATATATATGAAAACACAGATTGACAGCCAAAGAAGTTAGGTGGATAACGTGAAAGCGCAAATTTTAGTGACCATGGAACACAAAGAGCAAATGAAGCTGATCTCCGATTGCTTGGAGAAGTTCGGACACTGCGTGATCCAAGCAGACACTTTTCACAAGTCCATGGAGGTTCTCAAATGCTCGGACATCGACCTTATCATCTCAGATGTGCACCTGCAAAATGGTGGTAGCGTATTTGACTTTCTGCGTTGGACGAAAGGCGATCCTTACTTGCGTTCCGTTCCGTTTGTCTGCTTCAGCGCCGAGCCACCAGAGATAGGTAAGTATCTAGCCGACGGAGTACGGACCGCAGCACGTGCACTGGGTGCGGTCCGGTATTTAACTATGGAGCACTTTGATGCCAATGTTTTTCGTCAAGAAATAGAATGGTTGCTCCCGGCAGAGAAGGTTGGCACTTATTATGCGGATCAATTCGAGACTGATAGTCACTGATGTTCACTGACTGTGATGGCAAAGCATCGAGGCAACAACAAGCTCGGAAGTTCGCCGAAAGCAAGTCGCTGCCTAAGATCGCGTAGCATCAGCGGAAACGAGACATGCTATAGCTACAGAAGTTGAGGGCCCGCGGCACAACGGGACTAGCGGAGTTCTCCGTCTAGAGGTAAGATCAGTATACAGTGCGACTTTTGAATGGATGTTCCAAGATGGAACCAGATAAAGCTCCGAATCTAGAAGATCTTGAGACTATAAGGCTCAAGCTGATCGCGCAGATCGATGAGGCACAGCAGATCTTCGATACACATAACAATGGTCACGAACTTCTGACCAGCCAGGCGGCGTTGAAGGGCATCGAACAATTACTAAGGCGCACGCGAAAGCAACAAAAGATGCGAGATTCCTAGCTTGGTCCGCCTATTGTTTCAGCGACCCCGCGTCGACGTGACATCATAAGTGAACGGCGCCCCGATAAAGTGATTCTTGCTTGTCAAATTGCTTCTGGAGGCGATTTCATTGATGATCACCCAGATAGTTTATGCCATCATCTACGATGGCACCACTAATCAGCATAAATGTTGATAATGTGTGATAATGATAGTGTATTCGGCATTTACTGGATTTCTCCGAACGGACGCTCCATCAAAACTGGGCAAGCTACAAATCCTAGTCAGACACAATAGGATTTATGAACATCATGACACCAGAGCAGTTTTCAACAAAACTTAGAATTGACCAGAGTCGGATTTACCCACGGTGGAACATGTTCACCGCTGCGAAGAATCGTTTGGCATCAGGCCTGAATAACAAGGCAGGTGTATTAGATCGATTAGCACGAAGTTTGAATAAATCGGTGCAACAACGCGTCGCGGAAAATAGGACAACGAATTCTGATACACTGGATTTTCTGTCACAACATGAGTCGAGCGATATAAGGGCAGCAGTCGCACAAAACGACAATAGCCTTCGTTCCACTGTCGAAGCCTTAGCTGGCGATGCCAGCGACGATGTTCGGTTTGCCATGGCCGAAAACCCCTGGACTAACCCTGCGCTACTCCAACAACTAGCTGCAGATGAGAATCCATTTGTCCAAAATAGAGCAATGCGAACTCAGGCTCTTTTAAGGGCAGAGGAAACGCTTTTATCTGATAAAGGCCAATAGGAATCAAATACTACGTCACCTAAGAACTGTGGACTGCTGGTGCGCGCCCGAGACAGGCGTTTTCCGGACGGACTACTACATTGTCGGAGTTGAGAACAAAAATCCAAGACACTATCGTCCGGCATTCGCTACATGGCGTTGATCGCCCACAACAAATGCCTCATGTCAGATCCGTACGCAAGCGAACAGGCAGTTCTCAAGTCGCTTTCCTCCTATGGCTGGAGCAACGGCAATGCGCGTGTGTTTTTTAACGAACAGGCAGTTGCTGGAGTCATCAGAGATCCGGTGGATTTTGTGCGTCGTGAATCCGATCGGATTGCATCGTTATTCAAAGGATTGACCGTAATGCCATGCTTTACTGCGTCGACGACAGTAGGCTCTATTTGTTAAATGACTGGATCCAACGGCAATCGCGAGTCCTGCGCAGTAACCTCGTTGCACCAATCTCTCACCACGACACTTGAGCACCACTTTTAATACCGTTCCAAACCAACCAAACCAACAAATATGTTTTCGGGATGTCAGTCTATCGTTGACACATTTTATTTGTACTATGGTCAGGTGAAGGTCGGGTTAAAATCTCCGGTTCGGTGATTCGCCTGCTATGTTAGCGCTTCAAAGGCACAGTCAAAGTTGGAGAGGACGACCTTCAACAAAGAGTGGCGAACGAGCGAACACGCACTGCAAGTGATACCAACTTACAGGTCTCCTAGATGCTTACCGCTCGGTAAGTGAAGGATTCAGAGAGTCAAGAGTTAATTATGTCCCGAGGAGCTGGCTAGTCCGTGATGTAGGGGAACTAAGCTCACTCAATTCGTGCGAAGATCTGTATCGGTTGCACGATTAAGTACTACAATGTAGATAGTAGGTAATAGCCCGTGAGATTTTACAGTCCGCGAATCACCAAATCGCACGATCCAATCGTAGCCATCCATGTTCGCTGAGCCGAACTACTAACAGGTTAGAATATGACCAGGATGCTCATCGGTGAAACGCAGAAAGACCTTGCCAGTGCACTGCAAGAACATTTTTCGGTGCAGCAATACACCGTCGAAATTGAGGAGCAAGGCTTTCGAATTCTTGAATGCTTGCGAATCAATCAGTACGATATCCTCCTCCTCGAGACATCACTACCTGGAGTAGATGGCATCCAGGTTGTGCAACGCTACCGAGCCTCAGGTGGCACTGCACCGATTGTTCTTATGTCAGGCAGTCATTGCTCTACGGAGCTCGAGCGGGGTCTCGACGCAGGAGCCGACAGCTATATCGTAAAGCCATTCAGATTACGAGATCTCGGTGCGCAGTTGCGAGCGCTGCTGCGGAGGCCGTTTCTCCGCAGCGAGCGTATTCTCGCGTCCGGGTCCGTCGCGGTGGATACCGAAGCAGGCACGGTGACGAAAAATGACGTACTGATCCACCTCCACCCGATGGAATTCAAACTGCTTCAGTTTTTTCTGAGGCACCCAAATCAGGTGTTCAGCCAACACGCCATATTCGAGCGAGTCTGGCAGAAAGACACTGGGCGACTTGAAGATACCGTCCGAACTCACATAAGAACTTTGCGCCGAAAGATTGACTCGCCCGGAGCCCAGTCCATCATAACGACCGTACGAGGACTGGGATACAAGGCAGAGAATAAGCGAGTGGAGGAGTTTTAACCCAGTTTTCACGATGTTCGAAGATACTTACAAACGATCATGATCAAGTGTGATTCCTTCTCTACAGAAGTGCACGCCTCCGTAGACATTGTCCTGGAGAATAGTGACTCCAACAAAGTCAAAGTTGCCACTCCAGCGCCAACTCCGAGTTGCAGTCGGATCCGTGAAGTCCCGAGTTTCAGAGGTAAATAGTGTGAATGTGAATGAAGTCTATATTGTATTTGGAATCGTATTCACCGCCTCATATGTTTTGCATGCCATGGGTGTCACCATTGGCTACCATCGACTATTGACTCACCGCTCCTTCACCTGCCCGAAGATTGTGGAATACTTTTGGATCCTGGCTGGATACCTCGCTTTTGAAGGCTCGCCGATTTGGTGGGTGACCATGCATCGCGCCCATCATCGTTATCAGGACACACCGCTCGATCCACATTCTCCAAGCTTCGGGCTGTTTCGTTCCCATATTGGTTGGATGCTGAATCGCGGCTACCCAAGCCATATAGATCCAAGTCTTCAGTCAAAAGATCTCTTAACCGATCCTGTATATCGTTTCCTCGAACAAGATGGAGATTGGCACAAAGCGCACAGACTAGCGTTCGTTATCGGGATCTTCTTCCGAGTGGCAATCTTCGTGTGCTTCGGTTGGGTGGCAGCATTGGCTAGTCTCCTTGCGGGATTTGCAGTACTGCAAATCCCTATTATGCTGAATGTAATTTGTCATATTCCCAAGCTTGGTTACAAAAGTTATGCCACCAATGATGATAGCGTCAATGTCTGGTGGGTCGGCCTGCTCGCATTCGGAGAGGGTTGGCACAACAATCACCATGCCAGCCCATCATCTGCAAGGACAGGCATGAAGCTACATGAGCTGGATTTGTCTTGGCTAACTATACGAGCGATGGAGAAGCTACGTCTGGCATCGGGCATTAACGAAGTCACACCGGCTCAGCTTGCAATGATGGACAGCGCTCGAAAATCGAAGCAGCTAACTCAAGTATGAGCTAGCTGCCTGATTCAGGGATGCCATAGTTTATTCGGACTCACCGGCAACGACACTGGAATTAACAATAGTAGAGTGAAATCTTCTTCCAAACGTTTTTGGCTTCGTGTCGTCTGACCCAGACGGACCTCTGATAATTGTCCTTAGCTGACCGAGCTTTTCCATTTTCAATGTCAACACTGTCGAGGAGAGATTCATCGCTCTATTCTCCTCCCCTGACTCAACTGCACTCGTGATCGAAGGAGTTGTCTCTGTTGGCTCGCACGCCCAAGATAGTTCATCAGCTACTGTTCGTCGGGGAGGAATCGATCGGTCATGATCGAATCGGTGCTCGAACTTTTGCTGTTTGTAGTTGTTAATCAGTCTGCTGCTTTGCGCCACATTTATGTTCGTAGACAGGCACTGCAACTCACGACCCTCGCCAGAAGTATCGAGAGGCGGTATTGTGTCCGGCGCTCTGAGCGAGGCACAACTTTCATATCGATCGTAGCCGGTAGCATATGTAGTACTATGGGTCGGGTGCTTCCAATACATCTGTGCAGACTTCCTGACACCCAGGGAATGCTGCATTTGCTCTTCTGACTGTAGATTTAGCGCCATTGTCTCAGGGACTACATCGCTCGGCTCGATCGTTTCGTCGACTTCGCACTCTCCTCGCATCTCTTGTAAGTTTCGGAGGACGAGGTCAGTGTAGTTTATGTCCATGTTGATACACATCTCCTGCTGAGAATTCGAAAACCGCATTGCGTCGACAGTCATACGATGTACGCGTTAGAAGTCAGCCCTAACAGTCAGTCATGATCTTCGCCGCGTCCTTTAGAAACAAGACAGTTGATACAGAAAAGGGGTTTGAACCCAGTCGGCGAAAAAGGCACCATTGTCATTTCTCCACATAACGAGCAAGAAATTTCTGTTAACTTGTCAACTTCCCCACCTCGACGCTTCGCACGGGTGACGATGCGACAATAGGGACATCTTTTGGGCTCGTTGACCAACTCTTTTGAGGCAAAAAACGCCTGCTCACCAACTCCGAACGTGAAGTTCTTTCCACAGTCGCAACAAATAATCAATACATCTTTTAACATTGAAAACACCCGATTTTTGTTTTGTTGCACTCCCGACCATCGAAAAAAAGATCACGCGACGAATTGGAATCGAACATTGATTGACGAGGGCGGGCATATAGTATGAAACCCTTGCGACAGAACTTGACCCATCACAACTAACTACGACATAAACAACGTCGATTTCGCGTGAAGAGCCATTCAAATGAATTTAAATGTGTCTTTTGTGATCAAAATTCCAAACAAAAATACTTCACTGTCAGTTCGATAGGTTTCAACATTCCTTTTATCAGCAGTTTCCATAAGCATGTACCGATTTGAAAAATCGATCTGGGTAATTGCAGCACTTGGTGTCACCATTCGCCTTGTCGCCTTCTTGCAGAATCGATCTTTATGGTTGGACGAAATTCTCCTGGCACTAAATGTAATGCAACGCTCTTTCGGGGAATTGGCGACACCGCCGCTTATGCTACATCAGATGGCTCCGATCGGGTTCCTCTACCTCTCCAAAGTCATGGTCAACATGTGCGGCGCCGATGAAATGGCATTGCGACTGGTACCGCTGCTGGCGGGTCTCACAAGCATGGCGGTCTTCCCTTTCGTCGCCAAGAAGTGCCTCCGCAACGAAGCACTTCCATTTGCGATGGCATATTGTGCTTTTTCTTGCGGACTAACTTACTACTCGAATGAGTTCAAGCAGTACAGTCTAGACGGGCTCACATCGATGCTGCTCTATCTTGTCGGATTCTCGATTCTTAATCCAAGCACAAATAAGATCTATACACGGGTTATGCAATTGCTGGCTGTCGTTTTTGCCGGTCTCACCTCTTTTACCTCATTTTTCGTCTCATTGTCACTGTTAATTGTTTTGATCCCAAATGTGTTGATAGGCAAAAACTGGAAAAGCCTTCCATTCACTTGCCTGCTCGCAAGCGCAGTGTCGCTTTGCATTTTTGGAATTTACGAGACCTCCTTCAGCCACATCGATCCGGGCGCGCGCGAATCATACATTTCGAATTGGCAACGCGAGCACGCCTTTATGCCGCTTCCAACACCTGGAGACGGTCGCTTGATCTGGTTTTTAACAAAGCCGATGGCGCCACTACAAATGGTGCATCCCGCTCCAGAGATGCAAGGCTTGTTGGCACTAATCTGGCTAATTGGCGCTGTATCGGTCTTTAGAAACAACCATAAGAAGTTTGCTTTATTACTGTTGCCGGCGCCATTAGCATTGTTAGCTTCATCCTTCGAAATCTATCCCTGGAGCGGTCGGTTTCTAGTTTTTCTCGCTCCGATGGTATGCCTTTTTCTGGGCGAAGGCACACTTTTATTGTCGGAAGCGCTCAGGAGAAAAACACCTGTCGTTGCAGGACTTTTATGCGCTGTGTTATTTCTCAGCGTGATTGGCGCCAACGCCTATAATTTGGCATTTTTGATCCCCAGAGAGAACCCCAGAAGCATCTTCCAGTACATCCAGGAAAATGGCAGCCCTTATGATGTACTGTACCTGCACGACCATTGTGCGCACCACTATAAGTACTATTCAAGAACCATCTATCTTGGAGATCCGGCTGTTGAGACAGGCGTCGAAGCTGATCCTGAATATCTTCACCAGCACTTTCCGACTAAGAAGGTCTGGGTCGTCTATTCGACCTACACCGCTGATCCCAAAATTGGGGAGAAGATTAGGGAGCACTTTCAGGTTGTAGATTCAAACAAAGAGAAAGGCATGGAGTCTCTATTAATTGACTGTTCAACATACAAATAGCGCTTGACTCTACACCGGCTCTATTGAGACGACCGAAATCACGGGACCTCGAATCGAAGGCGTTTCCTGCCAGTGTAGTGAACTATCTACAGTTCGTCCTCGTTGACTTCGCGAAAATCGCTAATCGACGCTGCAATCTGCTCGCTAAACTGATGCATCAATTCTCCGGCGCCGCTTCTCATTGTTTGTAGTATCAGCGAACCTTATTTCCCAGCAACAAGATTCATTCTCAAGGTATGCTCAATACGCAAAAATATCGACAGAATCGCGGATTGCTTTTCACTTACGTCAATTTTATTTTGGTGAGCGCAACTTTTCGCATTCCAGATTTGTATTGCACTTGTCCGACACAGGACCTTGCAATTGGCACTTCGGAAAGGACATTCCCATGAATAAACAAATTAAAGCGACTCTAGTAACAGGTCTCATCATGCAGCTGGTAGCAGTCTCGGCGTTGCCTGCACAGGCACAGCGTTGGAGGTTTCGCGGAGCACAAGGTGCAGGTGGCGCCTACAATCAGGTTGGTCAATATGGTCAAAGGATGGGCGCTCAGGGAGTCAGGTTTGGCCAGGGCGCTTTCAGCGCCAGGGCAGCGCAATTCGCCGGACCTAACGGTAGTACAGGTCAGCGCGGTGCTTTCAACGCATTCAAGAAAGGTACAGGCGGTATTCACGCATCCGGCTCGCAAGCTACGGGACCGAATGGAGGCAACTATCAGCGTAGTGGCGTGACCGCTGCCGGTCCGGGTGGTGCCTACCATAACAGTCAATTCGACGGCACTACTGCAAACGGAAGTACTCTCAACCGCAGCTCAACTGCACAAGCCACGGCTGGAGTTGGAGCGACAGCTAATAAAGGGTTCAATTATGCAGGCGCCAACGGCTCCAGTGCCAACGGTTACAAAACCAACAACTATGACGCTACTACTGGTAGTGGCACCTCAACTCGCGGAAGAGACATAAACACGGCGAGCGGTGACAGCTATGGTTACGACGCCAATACGACCTACAACAAAGGTCAGGGTTTCAGCACCACAGTAGACACGCAAAATAAACAAGACTACACCATCGATTACACAAAGGGATCGAAGCCCGTCGTGACTCCGTCCTCCACTAACTAGACTCTCAACGGCCCAACAAGTAGAAAGCACCTGATCTGCAAATCATCAGGTGCTTTCAGCGCAACCACATATCATATGCGTATCAGTTGAAATCGGCGAGCGGTGGTAGTCGGTTGGTAGCCGGCTGCTAAAGCAATTTGCAAAGATGGTTCGCGGAAACATCTTGCCCAACAGTTCTTCATCATGCCGAACTGCAGAACAGTTCTCCATCAATCGAGTCTGAACGTCTTCGAGTGGCGAAATGAAACAGGCTTCAGTCACACATCGGAAAGAGCGAGAACTCAATGTCTCACCCGGAAGCATTGTCGAGCCAACATTCTTCAGCGAAAAAGGCACGAAAAGCGCCAACACTTGACTACAACAAAGATAAAAAAGTGCCCGCCTTCATACGTAGTATCCCCACGCTGGGTACGAATTAGCCACACTTGAAACTTTATTATGACGAAGCGTCTTGCAATTGTTTTGTCAATGCATCGGTATGCAGCACCAATGCATCTTCTCCGTTATCGCCAGAGCAAGAACACCGACTAGTAACCGCGAAATTTGAGATATTGCAAATCGATTGCCTTATCCGATTCAAGCGCTTTGGTCACGCTCCTCCCCCTATTTCGTCCTCACAGGACTTAAACGCATTTCTCAGGGAAGTTCAGAAATGGTTGAATTTAGTGAAGGTAGTCCCGGTCCTCGGGGTGGTTCGCACCCCCACGTATCCGAAGACAACAACTTAGTAGCCTATTTTGGTGGTGATACTCGCGGCAAAGACAGACGCGATAATACCCGCGATAACCATCCGGCGCCCGCCCAGAACAAGCCGACTCAACCGAATCCTACGCCCGGCAAGGATAATCGTCCACCGCAACCGAAAGATTTTCCATCAATACCAGGAGGGCAACCCAGAAGAGATGTGCCACCACTACCAGTGGCACCCAAACCGACAGACCGCCAGCCGACAGTAGCACCAAAACCGGGAGATCGCCAGCCGGTCAAACCGGCGGACCGACTCGTGATACCGCCGACGGTCCAGCCTACCGACCGCACACCCCGGGTGATCCCTGGTCGAGATACCACTGTTTACCCGCCCTTGACACCGCGCGATCCGAAGGCACCGCTGGTGCAACCACGAATCAATTTCCCGAACATTAAACCGGTAAGTCCTAAGGACCAACCGCTTGTGCCGAAAACGCCAGGAGACAGGACAGTCGTCCCCCCTACTTTTCCAGACATTCCCGGTAGAAAGCCGGCAGATCGCACACCGCAAGTACAGCCGAAGAAGGATTTCACACCACCGGCAACTCCGCTGGATCGATTTCCAAATGTACCTGGAATACAACCTGGCCGCAAAGAAGTGATACCACCCAGGGTGGCACCTAAAGAACAGCCCGTAGTTCCTGGACTACCGAAGTTAACAATTCCGACGGACCAAAGACCGGCGCCTGTGACGCCTCAACGCGATCTAAAAGTACCACCGTTGAGCGGACTCGATGGAGTCGTCCGAGACTTGGTCGGTCCAAGACCAGGACAACGAACAGTTCAGCCCGTGTTCCCCACCGATACTTCCTACCCCGGTGGACAACAGCGAACTAATAATGTAGGAAGGAACCTCGTCAACAACATTGTCAGAGATCTAATCACCCCCGGTGGTGGCGGCTATGGTCCTGGATATAACCCTAACCCATACTCTCCGCAAGACCGATACTACCCACAGACAAATTTTCCAGGCGGACAACCTGGAGTCAAGGGAATTCTTAACAGCGTTGTAAGCGATCTGCTTAATCCGGGTGGATATGATCCGCGTTTTCAACCGCAGTATGATCCGCGATTCCAGCCACAGTATGATCCGCGTTTCCAACCACAATATGATCCGCGCCTACAACCACAGTATGACCCGCGGTTTCAACCACAATATGATCCGCGATCACAATATGATCCCCGTTTTCAGCCACAGTATGACCCGCGCTACCCGCAATATCAGCCAGGCGGCGGTGGTTATAGACCCGGCATGTTCCAACCAGGCGGCGGTGGTTACAGACCTGGTGGGTTGCAACCGAGAAATCTCGCAGGAACGATTGTCAACCAAGTAGTACGCGACTTGATAAATCCTGGTGGATATGGTCCTGGACAAGGACCTGGCTGCGGACCGAGCGACTGTGGCCCGCAACCCTACTTCCCGCCTGACCGCTATCAGCCCACGCCTTATCCGGGTATGTACCCGCAGGATCTCTATCCACAGGATCGGGGACGCTTTCCAAGATTGGCTCCCAATGGTCCACTGCGCAACTTGATTCGACAGGGTATCAACGATCTAGCCAATAATCCGCAGGCGCTAGAAGGGCTGGTCAATACACTCGGCCAGGCATTGGGACCGGATGTTCGCTTCAACATCGATGCGCGCAACAAACAGCTCAACCTTGGTATGGACTTCGCCAAGCTATATGACAAGGCCACGGCAAAGGAAGGCAACGCGGCAAATCCTGAGATCCGCCGTGTTTTGAGCGGTCTGGATTCCGTCAATCTCAACCCCGATGTACTCAATCTCAACTGGAAGGAACCGCAACTTCTCACACTCGATCAGAAAGATGGTCCGGCCAAGGGCTTCAAAGTGTTGCTCGGTGGTGGCACGAACCGCACCACATTCAACATCGACTCCACAGAGACAAAAATCACACTCTCGAACATTCAGGGCTTGGAAGCCGTCGATCCGACCGGTCGCAGAATCAAGATACATGCAGTGACCATGGACACAAGCGATCCTGCCAATCCCAAGGGCGCCATCACTCTCGATAATCCAGTGCCAAAACCGAGCCAACTTCCTGCATCCGTGCCATGGCCCGAGCAAGTAGCGCTGCCTATTCTACTTAATCAACCAGAGCAGAAGCAGATTGCCGAATCCCTTCCATCCGCTATTCGCACAATCAATTCGACGCGCAATGCCATCAAATCTGGTGACTTGATGCAGCTTCGCAACAACCTCAATCCGCAAGATTTGATGAAGTTGATCGGCAGCCTGACACAACCAAAAGTAGCACCAGATGTACCACCTCCGCCTAAGCCTGGCATTGACGTGGTCCCACCGCCGCCGAAACCTGGCATCGTGCCTGACGTCCCACCTCCGCCGAAACCTGGAATTGTACCGGACGTTCCCAAACCTAACACGCCCCCGAAACCTGATTCAGAGCTGATTCCTCCACCTCCTCCGAAGGACGAAGCTCCACCACCGCCTCCAAAACCCGAGGTCAAAAGAGACGAGACACCACCACCACCTATGCAACCGGCAGACACGAAGCCAGACACCAAGCTGACGGGACCGTCGCTCCGCCCTAGAACCGGTTTGTTGCCGCTGCCGAAGGACACGACTCCCCAAGAAGCGCCCAAGACCCCGCCGACTCCGGCTAAACGTCCATTCGATTTGGCGAACGTCGACTATCTGAACATACCTCTTCCTGGTGATAAGAAGCCCGCAACTCCGCCAGTGCAACCCAAACCTCCAGAAGCAGAGATTCCTGAAACACCTCCCAAACCCGAGGTCAAGCCTGAAGTAAAACCTGAAGTCAAACCCGAGGTAAAACCTGAGGTCAAACCCGAAGTAAAACCTGAGGTCAAACCAGGTGGTTCAAAGACCGGCGACTTGCTCAGAGAGTCCGGAGTCAAGGTTGTCACACCAGACAAGATCGGGGCTGACAAACTGTTCTCGTTGATCTTCGCAGATGCCGATCAAACCGGGCCGCTCGTCAAAGGTTTCACACAAAAACTAGGCGAGACAAAATTCCGCCAACAACTTGAAGCCGTCGGCAATACGTTGAGTCGATTCGAGGTCAATAAGCCGAACAAGTCGATTACGGTCGGAATGGACTTCGCGAAAATCTACGACGCTTTCGAACCAGATCTTCCGAAGGACAAGAAGTCACCCGAAACCAGAGACTTCCTCTCCGGACTCCAGACGGTGACGCTCACGCCTGAGACGGTTCAGCTGAAGCTCAAGGGACCGGGCAAGTTGCCGATGGAAGGTGACGGACTTACGAAAGCAGATCTGTGGCTCGGAACGAACAACAACGAAACGACAATGGACATCAAAACAACCGAGACCAGCCTGACGTTGAAAAACATCAAGGGTATGCAGGCTGAAGTAAAAGCGCTCGGCAAGCGCCTCAACATTCACGAAGTCAACATCGATGTTTCCAGCGGCAAACCCGTGGGAACAGTCGTTGTCGACACACCATTCGATAAGCCACCAGGAATCCCCGAAGATAAATGGTCAAGGACAATGAGTTTGCCACTACCATTCGGAAAGACACCAGCCGAGCAAGCAGAAGCTGCAGAGAAAATGCCGAAGTCTCTAAAGTCATTCCACGCAATGCGTGAGGGCGCAGCCCAGGGCAAACTGGTCGATCGCCTCGGTACATTGACTAAGGAAGACATTGTCTCGCTGCTCAAATATAAGTAAGCGCGAATCTAAATCGATGGATCGACAGTGAGATATAAGGTCTCTAGGCTCTGTTGCAAATATTGAGTCAAAAAATCGATACGAGTTATGAGACGTGTGTCTCCGTGTCGGTTTTCTGACTATGCAGCCTGAAATGCCTCGTTGACCGTTTTCCAAAATTCTTCGTAGACGTTTTTGCTATCAAGTCCGAACTGTTTTTCAATTAGGTACACTTCGCCCTTGATGCCAGGCAACAACTGCCAGGCGCGCATTTGCCCCTTGCGAAACATGCGCATTACTTCGAAGCCTTTGATGGTGGCATAAGCAGTCTTCATCGACTTGAAGCCACGCACTGGCTTAATAAGCCGTTTTAGCTTGCCGTGATCTGCTTCCAGTATGTTATTCAAATATTTCACTTGCCGGTGTTCAACATCTGCCTCGCACTTTCCTGATTTCTTCAGTGAGTCGAGAGCCGCACCATAGGCTGGATTCTTGTCAGTGTTAATTTTGCTTGGAAGATCCCATGACTTTTGTTTCTTCATGGCTTTGCCAAGAAATCGTCGAGCTTCTTCCGTGCTTCGTGTATGGGACAGGTAAAAGTCAATTGTCTTGCCGTTCTTGTCTATCGCTCGATAAAGATATTTCCATTGACCTTTTACTTTGACGTAGGTTTCATCGACTCGCCAGGACGAGTCAAAGCAGTTGCGCCAATACCATCGGAGTCTCTTTTCCATCTCTGGTGCGTAATGCTGTACCCATCTATAGATTGTTGTGTGGTCGACATCGACACCTCGCTCTTCCATCATCTCTTCGAGATCGCGGTAGCTGATGCCGTACTTGCAATACCAGCGCACGCATTGGAGAATGATCTCGCCCTGGAAGTGGCGCCATTTGAAGTCGTTCATAGCTTCATCCTCTGTCGTGGATTAAATCTTAGGACGCCCGATCTATATATTTCGTAGAATAACAAATATGCGAAGTATCCGTGCAAAAAGAGATAGCCGATGACCAAGCCCACCACTAGAAAGTCCGCCAGTTTCGCAGCGTCAAAACAAAATACGAAATCCGAAGCCGTCAAGAAAATTGTTCGCGTCGTTCGGCAGCACCGGCTTTCGTATGATGCCTTTATCGCCGCCAGCAGGTCCGCCTCAAGTTAAAGATGGAAAAGCCCAAGAAAGAGAGGAAGCTTCCAGAATTATTATCTCTGACCGAACTCAAGAAGTTCTTCAAGATGGTGCAAAAGTGCGGCGATACTCAGCATGAGCTCATGCTCAAACTTATGCTCTTTACGGCTGTGCGTGTGAGCGAGCTGGTCAATATCCGAGTCAGCGACGTTGACCTGGACGGTTGCAAGATCTTCATTGATAGCGGAAAAGGCAGCAAGGATCGATACATTCTCTTTCCTTCGGACTTCCGACTTGCCTTACAAACCTATATTGATGCTCATCCCGGCAATGACTTTCTATTCGAATCTCGGCTGAACCAGCCATTCACACCCAGGCGAGTTCAGCAGATCATGCGCAAGTACGCCGACAAGGCCGGGCTCACCCGCTCGGTGCACCCTCACCTGCTGCGCCATCAAATGCTCACGTTTTTAACAGCTCAGGGGCTTACCGACGCAAAGATACAACTCATCTCTGGCCATGGAAATCGAAAAAGTCTTGAGCTTTACCAACACTTGTCGCTGGCAGCCATCGAAGGAGATTACCAAAAAGCCGTTCGCAATTTAGAAATTTAGGCAGTTTTTGCAACAGAGCCGTTGCTAGGGTCTAATAACAAAAATTGCCCAATTTTTGTTATAATGTAGTTACTTCCAGCCGGAGGTCGGCTTAATGAACGTCTCCTTATCCCCAGAACTAGAACAGCTCATTGACCAAAAAGTCAAAAGCGGAATGTACAACTCCGCCAGTGAAGTGATTCGTGCTGGTTTGCGGCTCCTGCAAGAACAGGACGAACTGAGGCAGATCCGTTTGCGCGAATTAAAACACGAAGTGCAAAAAGGTCTCGATCAGATTGACCGCGGGGAAATCGTGGATGGTGACGAAGTCTTCCAGGAATTGCGTGACCGGAATCTGAAATACAAACAAGCGAAAGCCAAGAAAAAGTGAGTCAGCTAAAGTTCGCCAACCTGGCTCGCCAGGATTTGCAAGAAATCCATGACTACATTGCCGAAGATAATGAAGTCGCAGCTGAGCGCGTCATCGAATCGTTGGAAACCCGTTGTCGAGCCCTAGTCGACATGCCTAATGTCGGTCGCAAGCGCGAGGACTTGGCGCCGGGATTAAGAACTGTCGTAGAAGGCAATTATTTGATCCTCTATCGTGGTATCGCTGGTGGTGTCTACATCGCGCGAGTCCTTCACACGAAGATGGATATTGAAAATATGCTGCTCGAAGGGCAATAGGTTGCTGTTTTCACCCGTCCCAACCAAGCTCGTACTGCAACTGACGCCACTTTTCGAGAAATTACGCAAAAATTGAGACTGAGAATGCTTGCCTGACAAGCGATTCTGGCTTGTCGGGCGTTATCGCAGCTTCCCTACATAAGGTCCCTTTTTGCTTGCAGCATTGACGACCTCGCTCCTGGAGCCCGCGTAGAAGAACTGAGTCAAGTTGCTGTAGGCGTCT
>JAIERK010000142.1 GCA_019746975.1 Candidatus Obscuribacterales bacterium | reverse complement strand
CCCTTCCGTCTCTTTTGGCGCGCCACCGACCACGACGATACAGGAGCCTCCATCGAATCAAGCAGTACCAAAGCCGGTGCAAACCACTCCCGGTGTGCCTGGAATGGGCTCCGGCAGTTACGGCAGCGGTGTACGTGCTCAAGTCTTCGAAGTGATCGTACGTCAGGCTCTAGCCGGCGCACCATGGAGAGAGATTTGCGCAGGACCGATGAGCGTCAACAACATCACCGCCGATGAAGTCGAGCAAGAGGTCAAACGCCGCGAGGCATTGCTGAAGAAATAACAGCTACTGAGTTGGGGCAGGACTCGCGCCAGGCGCGGGATTGGCCTTAACGGATTCGCGGCGAAGCACGTCCTGACTTTCCTGGATAGCGTTGTACTGACGCCACATGATCACGATTGGCTCGAGATTGCTCATGAAATGAGCATTTACCTGCGAAGGCAGCGTCTGAAACAGTGAAAGCATCGTGAAGATCAACAGACCAAGGTTGACCAATGTGCACAACACAATCAGGTTGCGCGTAAAACGGAACTGCTCCTCGACCTTCTTATGGAGCTGCGCCAATTGCTCTTCCCATTCGGGCTTCTTCGGCAGTTGCGCGAGTTCGTCCTTGAGATCGCCATCCATCATATAAACAGCCCCTTGCAAAAACCTAGAGCGAGAGATTCAACGACACCACTTGAATATGCATTATAGCGCTTCGAAAAACGGCAATCCTCTTGTCAAACCGAAGATAGCTTCAGCAGAGCTTCCTTCAGCTCCAATTCATCCCTCTGTAGAATGGTTCGAAAATCGATAAGAACACTGTCGTTCTGGATGATCGACAAGATACTTGGGTCAGAATTTCGCAACCTTTGAGCAATCAGAGTGATGGGAAGTGTTGATGATCCAACTTGAAGGCCCCGGCTCGGAAGAGTCTGCCCGGGCAAGCTCCCGCCACCAAGCGCTGATAAACAATCGACTACGGACAAAACAATATCTGCCGAGAGCTCCGCCCTCAGCATGCTGATAAATTCGTGCACTCGCTTATCGATCGATTCCAACGATTGCGCTGCCAACGCAATCACGGGCAAATTTTGCGATGGTTCGGTTGTAAGATACTGGGCAAGTACGATCTCAATTAGAGCGACAATCAATTTATCAACACGCAGAGCCCGATAAATTGGATCCTTTCTGAGCCGCGTCACGAGCGCATTGTCGCCTGCGATGATTCCGGCCTGAGGACCGCCTAACAACTTGTCGCCGGAAAACAGTACGAGTCCTACACCACTTTCAATAACACGATCGACAGTCGGCTCGTAGCGCAGGCCCAACTTCGAAATATCAAACAGCGCGCCGCTACCGAGGTCTTCAACAAGCGGGATTCCGCTCTCTTTCGACAGCTGTACCAACTCGGAAAGTTTGGGCTCTTCAGTAAAACCCGTTATCTCAAAATTCGATCGATGACAGCGCAGAATACAACCCGTGTTCGTAGTAATTGCTGCTCGATAATCGCCTACGCGGGTTCTGTTGGTCGTACCCACCTCTTTCAGGATGCCACCAGATGCGGTGATCACATCCGGCAAGCGGAAGCTGCCACCAATCTCAATCAACTCGCCGCGCGAAACGATCACCTCTTTCCCACGTGCCAGAGCAGATACCGCCAACATTACAGCCGACGCATTATTGTTGACCACAATGGCAGACTGACAGCCGGTGAGAAGTGAAAGCAATCTGCTGATCATGGCAGTGCGCTCACCTCTTTTTCCGGTAGCAACATCAATTTCCAGACTCGTATAACCTTGTCCAAGCTCGCTCAATCTGTTGAGCGTGGAGATAGGCAAGGGCGCTCGGCCAAGATTGGTATTCAAGATTACGCCGGTGCCATTGATGACGCGACGCACACCACCAAGAAAAAGCAATTCCGCAGCCTTCACCACCCGCTCAGCGATCGCTGATGGTTCAATCGCTTCTGCATCTTCTTCCTTCCCACCATTGCCTTCGAAAAGTCGCCGCTGCTGTGCCATATCCTCACGAACCAGAACAGTCAACACATCGCGCCGAACCCTCGAAGAGAGTTCTTCAAGCAGCGGCTCGCGCAAGACGCGATCGACCTGCGGCATTCTCAATGAAACACTCTTTTGTTCAGTCAACTTGGTGGTCTCGCTCCCGTACCTCTACAGCTTAATGCAACTCACGGCAAAAGGTTCACTTCAGTTTTGCGAATTCGAGCAGCATGTTCTTTCAAAGAATGACCAGTTTTCTCGTTGCAACTCTGATCATGAATATCGACAAGACACGAAATCTGAAACAAAAAATCGGGTGTCCTATTACTCACTTCGCCTGTGACTGATATCTTCTGGTAGAGCAAAATTTCAGATCCGCTGTACTGAAGCACCCTCGAATAATTTACGACAAAATCGCCCACAAGGGGGGTTGTCAGAAGAGAGAATTGCGGGAACAATTAGAGTATGTAGTAAGCAAAGGTATTCAGTCGAGCTGACCTTCAGATCGTTTCGAAACCTTGCCATAAGCTTCTTAGTAGTCACGAGCATTAGACGAGGGTTTAGACAAGTGGGTAAGAGTTTACGTCACCAAACGCTCTATCAAGACAGAGACTGGCTTTATCAGAAGTACGTCAAAGAGAAGCTCAGTACGGTGCAAATCGCCAAGCTTTATCGAGAATCGGAGAACAAATGGTGCGACCCAAACACGATTTCGAGATGGCTGAAGAAACACGGAATCAATATGCGTAGCCTGGCTGAAGCACAGCAAAATCGGCACGCCATCCCGCAGACTCCACAGAACACCAGAAAAGCCCGCAAAGAGTAGCCCTGCAACTTTGATGCTTACCCGACCAGGCCGCCGGAGTTAAGCACGCCACCACCTAAAGTCATGATCAGAAGGAGCCACAAGATCACGTCGCGGCCGCCGAACAGGTAGAACAGGCAATAAGCCCACATAGAAAAGGCCGGCAGCCAGAACTTGGGCTGCTCGTCTCGAACAGCATGAGCTGCCAGACAAAACGAAATCACCAACGGTAATCCAAAGAAGCAGACATCAATCAACATTCGCTTTTTGTCCGAACACTCCAATCTGCCACTTGCTAAAAGAGCAAACCATGCTTTAATCTCTCTGTCCATGGTGCTTTGCCCACCGGTGGCTCGTTTGTCGTCGTCCCAGGCGGCATGCGATTTCATTAAGCCGCGCCTGATTGGAGATATTCATGTCCCGAGATAATTCTGGAAAAAGGCCCAACCGCTCGCAACGCAACGACTCGACTGGTGGGTTCAACAAGGGTCGCAGCGATGGATCCGGCGATTACAAAAAACGCCGCGACGAGTCGGCAGGCGGATTCAACAAGCGTCGCGACGGATCCTTCGACTATCGCGATAATGCAAGATACGATGGACCAAGACAAGATTCACAAACGGAGACGAGCGATACTGGCTCTGAAAGCCGCGATTTGATTGTCTTTGGTCGCAACACGGTTGTTTCATTCCTTGAGCGCATGCGGGATGAGGAGACTGAAGACAACCCCCAGGAAATCAACAAGATATTTCTTGCAGAAGGCAATGCTCCCGACGAACGCATCAACAAGATCAAACACCTTGCGCACAAACTCAAAATTCCAGTCGTCAACTGCCACAACAACAAGCTTGATTACATGGTGCAGGCAGGAGGGCGACACCAGGGTGTGGTGGCTCAGGTCAGCCCAATCAAGTTGCTTGAATTCGGAGAGTGGCTCACCAGGCTTGATGGCGAAAAGAGCGAGCGCGAGGCACAGGGACTAACGCTTGATGGCTTTCTCATCGTCGCTCTTGATTCGGTAGAGGATCCGCGAAATGTAGGTGCGATTATTCGTTCGGCGGAAGCTCAAGGAGTGCGCGCAGTATTAGTTCCAGAACGTAGAGCAGCACAAATTACGGAGACAGTGGCCAAGACAAGCGCAGGTGCAATCGCTCATATTCCCATCGTCAGAATCGTTAATCTGGTCCGCTGCCTCGAAAATCTGAAAGAGTTGGGCTTCTGGATCCTTGGGCTGGCAGCCGATGCTCAGGCTCCTATATATAAGATGGACTTGCAACGAGCCCTTGTCATCGTCGTCGGCAGCGAAGGTAAAGGTATTCGACCTCTGGTCAAAGAAACCTGCGATCTTATCGGCGCAATTCCGCTTGATGGCAAGACAGAATCGCTAAATGCCTCGGTCGCCCTCGGGATAGCAGTGTATGAAGCCTGTCGGCAAAACACAAAATAGCTAGCCATCGATTGGTTGGATGCGTCCAGATTTTGGTTTATACAGATACGAGTCGCCGCGGAAAACCAGCAGCTCGTCTCAGTTTTCAATAGACCGAACTTGGCTGAAAACTTGCTTCAGGCACTTTCTTAGAGAATCAATATTTAGCAACGTGAACCTCCAGAACGAGTCAGGGATGGAGTCAAATTGACACGGTGGCTGATAGGTTTGTAGAATGCCTGATTACGTCGTGAATTGCCGGGCCGGTGTAGCTCAACGGCAGAGCAACGGTTTTGTAAACCGTAGGTTGCGGGTTCGAATCCCATCACCGGCTCTTAGGGGCAGATGTCCGAGTGGCTAAAGGAGACGGGCTGTAAACTCGTTGGCGAAAGCCTACGCTGGTTCGAATCCAGCTCTGCCCAATTTTTCGACTTCGACTGTAATATGCTGCTACCAGGCGCCATAGACAGCCGAAATTATTTGTGACGAACTTCGCTTGGCAAGCGACTTGTTAAGCGAATTCGTACCAAATAGTTAAATTAATTTGTCATGAGTCTAACTAATCGAGGAATTACGCGAAATAATGTAGGCGGTTCTCTGCCCATGTAGCACAGGGGTAGTGCACCCCCTTGGTAAGGGGGAGGTCACCAGTTCAATCCTGGTCATGGGCTCCATTTTTTTCCGAAAAGACATCGCTGAAAGCTGCGAGTCTCAAGGGTGAAACAAGGGTCCGCAAAGAATCGGTTAATGAGTTAGGTCAGGTCAGACGTTTCAGTTTAAGGAGATAGCAAAGGATGGCCCGCGCAAAATACGAAAGAAACAAGCCAAACGTCAACGTGGGAACTATCGGGCACGTTGACCACGGTAAAACAACACTTACGGCGGCAATCACCAAGATTCTCGCTTCACTGGGCAAAGCCAAGTACAAAAAGTACGACGAAATCGACGCTGCTCCTGAAGAGAAAGCGCGTGGTATCACAATCAATACTGCTCACGTAGAGTATGAAACTGATAATCGCCACTACAGCCACGTCGACTGCCCTGGACACGCCGATTACATCAAGAACATGATTACCGGTGCCGCTCAGATGGACGGTGCTATCCTCGTAATCTCAGCTAACGATGGACCTATGCCACAGACGCGCGAACACATTCTTCTCGCCCGTCAGGTAGGCGTTCCTTATATCGTTGTTTTCCTCAACAAGTGCGACATGGTAGATGATCCCGAACTTCTCGACCTCGTCGAAATCGAAGCTCGCGAACTTCTCGCCAAGTACGAATTCCCAGGCGACGATGTACCTTTCATCCGCGGAAGCGGTTTGAAGGCTCTCGAAGGAGACCCGGAAGCTGAAAAGGCTATCCACGAACTGATGAAGGCTGTCGACAGCTACATCCCGACACCAGAACGCGATATCGACAAACCGTTCCTTCTCGCTGTAGAAGACGTCTTCTCGATCACCGGTCGTGGTACGGTAGCTACAGGTCGTATCGAGCGCGGTCAAGTCAAAGTCGGCGAAGAAGTTGAGATCGTTGGTCTCGGCGACACCCGCAAGACGACCGTAACCGGCGTCGAAATGTATCAAAAGACTCTCGACTCCGGTATCGCTGGAGACAACGTTGGCGTACTCCTCCGTGGTATCGACAAAACCATGATCGAGCGCGGTCAAGTTATCGCCAAGCCGGGCTCAATCAAAGCTCACACCAAGTTCGATGCTGAAGTATACGTACTCAGCAAAGAAGAAGGCGGACGTCACACACCGTTCTTCCCTGGTTACAGACCTCAGTTCTACATCCGTACAACTGACGTGACAGGCTCCATCACGCTTCCCGAAGGCGTTGAAATGGTTATGCCTGGCGACAACGTCAACATGGTTGTAGAGTTGATCCAACCAGTTGCAGTTGAGCAAGGAATGAGATTCGCTATCCGCGAAGGCGGCAGAACCGTCGGCGCCGGAGTTGTTGCGAAAATCCTCCAGTAAGCCTAAGCAAAGCTCTAAGCTTGAAGCGCCCGGTACCAACCGGGCGCTTTTTCTTTCTAATTCAAGGACGAGAAGTTAATCGACATTGCTCGATGCCGGCGAGACGCCGGCCCCAGTGGCTCCGATATCCGAGATCCTTGGGAGATAAGCGTCATAACAAGCCGTGGAATCAGAACGTCCTATTCTCATGCATTTCAGCAATTCAGTGAATTTGAGTATTGAATAGAGAAAGATGGAGCGTTATAAATGATGCAACTATTCTGGAGAGAAAACAGATGAAGATCACCTTGACGAGGATCGCGATTGCACTGTCTGCAGCTCTGGTAATGTCAGGCACGGTCACCAATCCAGCTTCCGCCGAAAAATCAATGAAGTCGAAGCAGCTGACGATGTTGAAGGTTGGAGATAAGGCGCCGGAGTGGAAGTTACCTGCCACCAGTGGCGGTGACCTATCGTTAAGTGAACTTTTAAAGAAGAAAGCGGTCGTTCTCTATTTCTATCCGAAAGACGGGACACCAGGGTGCACGAAGGAAGCTTGCAGTTTTCGCGACAATTTCAAATCAATTCAAGATCTCAATGCCGAAGTTGTCGGAATCAGTGCCGATTCCATCGACTCGCACAACAAGTTTCGTAACTCGAACAGCTTGCCATTCAAACTGGTTACCGATTCGACAGGCGACGTAAGAAGAGCCTACGGCGTACCGACTATGCTTGGCAAATGGCCCGCACGAGTCACTTTCATTATCGACAGAGAAGGAATCGTACGACACGTTTTTAACTCGCTCATGTGTGAAGAGATGCATGTCACCGAAGCAATCAAGACGTTGAAATCGATCAACCAGAAGACGAGTTCCTGACTCTACTCCGAGTCGCCGTCTTCGTCTGCATTAGTGTCAGTTTCAGCTTCTTCTGCGCCTGCTTCCTGAGGAATAGCCGCGGCTTTCGAAAATGGCCTCGTCGAAAATGATATTTCTGTTTCACCCCAGCTATGCCGATCTATATCCATCGTCACCTGCTGAACACCATTGTTCGCCACCAATATCGTCTCACCATCATCATCGGCGCCGGAAGGCGCGCCCAAATCCCCTTCAGTTGTGAAACCACGGGTGGTGAAATCGTTTTTGTAAAAAGCTAGTACCTTATCGGCGCTGTCAGTTGTCTGAAACGAAATTCGCATAACCGGTTGGCTAAATTCCCTCTGGGCAAGCGTCATTTCAGAGTTTGGATAACGACTAAATGGAAATTCCACCGGCATCGTCGACAAATTTTCATAGGACAATCTTTCGTTGGTGACATTGAATGTTTGAACAATTTTAACAGGCTCTTTCTTGGTAGCATCCACTGGTGCTAGCTCAATAACCAGGTCTCCTACGCCGCTCTTCAATGTGTCTCCATAGAGCTGGAGCGTAATACCAGTGTGAGGATTATCCTCCGCGAGCGGATTCACTCCGGGCTGGGCTTTGAGCAAAAGCGTAGGGCAATTCGCGACCCACTTTACCTTCTCATCGAAAAACGGAACATTTGCAGATCCAAGAGTCTCCAGATCCTTACCTGGTTGGTACAGAAAAGAAAGCAATTTGACTCGAAAATTGCCCATGAGCTTTTTGTCGATGGCGCTTCCACTCAGAATTACCTTGATTCCGGTGGTCTCCTTACCTACATTCATCACGCCGTCGTTGAAAATCTCGACGTTCCTCCCAATCGGCATATCGTGCTGTGGGTTCAGTTTCTTGACAAAGCCCTCGAAGGCGCGGAACTCAACCCCTCCAAGACCTTCAGAGATCCTCATCAACTGAGGCTCGTAGCCTTCCATCAATTTTCCACAACTGGTGATGCCAATAATCACTGATGATGCAAACAGGAACCATGTCTTCTTAAGCCACATATCAAGACATCTCCAACACTCGAAGCTATTGTAGTCCAAAAATATGCACCGTGTATAAACTATTGGTGGCGGACAGAATAAGAAGACCGCCACATCTACGTTTTCACGATCAAGATTCTGATACAAAGTGATCGTCGCATGATCGAACACTGTCATGTGGCAACGCTGAAGAATCCCATGAGCCACCGCTAGACAGCTAGACACGGCATCAATGCACGGCTAGCGGGCGAAACCACTGATACCATGATTGGTATTGATGCTACAGACGATACCAACGCCGGCGAACTCAGAAGGGTTCGAGTGTATCCGGACAATCTAATTTTCTGTCTTAACAGGACCCAAGTAAGCAAAGACAATGTTTGCTATCAGGTATAAAACAGCGACTATCGCAAGCGTTGCAGCTATTCCTATCTGTTGACTGATCAAAACGAAGCTGACCGAGCCAAGCGCATTGAATGCGGAGTTGACGCCCCACAGCCAGGCCACTTCAGAAGGATACTTTCGCTTCACCGCTTCCATGCCTAATGAAACAGGAATTCCGGTGGCGATGGACAGCAGTAGCGTCACTGCCGCGCAGCAAGCGATGCGCCCAGCAAATGGTAGCGGCCATAGAGCTTCGATAAAAGGCGGCAGGCCGAGCCACGCGCCAATATTCAACAGCAATAGAAGCGCTGCGAGAATGAAGAACGTTTGCGGCTTGATCGGCAGTTTTCCAGCAACAAATGCGCCTATTGAATATCCGCCCAAAACAGAGACTAGAACGACCGCAAGAGAATACATCGGACCACCAACCGAGACGGAGAACATCTGGATGATGCAGACCTCGAAAAGCAAAAATGCAAATCCGCAAACGGCAAAGAAAAACGCATGATATGCAGTGCGAAGCGTTAATCGCCCCTTCATCTTTTTGATTGGAGCAAGGAGAAGCAGGAGCGCGAAAAGCGCGATGGATACCGTAGCGGCTATAGGAGTAGAAGCCCATGCAGATGATAAGACCCAGTTCTCGGCACGCTCGACGTGATAGAAATATGGCTTGTCATCAGTCACAGGATTGACATCGAAGACATAAGAATCGAGAATCGCCTGACGATGGGCGCTGTCTGCAAATCCAATTCGATCGTAAATCTCTTCTTCCGGCGCGCGAGTGAGACTCGTATCCGGTTTGGCTTGCTCGCTCTCATCGGCGAAGGGACCGCTCTCCTTCGATTCTCGAGCAATCGTGGTTGTACCGGTGGTGCCTGCCGCTTGAGCTTGATCGAACTCTGCCTTGCGCCCCGGATCGAAGATCATAAAATTGCCGGTGCGCTTACACCAAGCGCGGACGCGCTCCAGCTCCTCATCGGTGAAGGGCTCTGCTTTCAATACGCTATCGACCCAACTGGGACCAATTACTAACACATGACGCCAGGGCTCTTTGACACCCTGCTCATCCAGGTAGCGCAGGTAGGTGACGAACATTCTCAGAGCCAGTGTCGGTGGAGGTTGCAGTCGCCAGTGCGTCAGTGATAGAACACCACCAGGCTTAAGCTGCCGCATGTAACATTTGACTGCATCCATCGTGTACAGGTAATTGTCGGAAAACGCCAGTGCTCCTGAGGCTACCGCAGTAAGCGTGTCCACACCGCTCGCCTGAATCACATCGTACGTATGCGGTGGATGCACCGAAGCGAAATGACGCCCCTCCGCGTTAAAAATACTAACCGTAGTGTTCTTGTCGCTTACGAGCCAGGGTTGATAAAGAGCAGATTCGGGATCGTCTTGTCCGAGAAGGGCATGTTTGTACGTCATGGGATTGAGTTCCACGACGTCCATACGAGGTACGTGAAAAAACTTACCGACGATAATGTCGATTCCGCCGCCGCCGCCTAGAACCAGCGCATCTTTAGCGTCCGGTTTGATCACATAGGGAACACCAAACAGAACATCTCCAAATAGTTTGTGGTCGTCGATATTGCCCTTGGCGCGGAACTGCCTCGTATTGGCGCCGCAGTCAGCCATGATTAGCCGACCTTCCAGTTTTGGCGTGCCTGAATTTGGAGCTATTCCATATAGGAAAGTGTTGTGATTCGAAGCTCCTGTATGTGTGATGTCGATCCTCGCAAGAGCATTCCAATACGTTTGTGCGAGCCCATGAAAGTCGCTGAAGACCAGATCGCGCATCGATTGGTACTTGTTGGATCGAATGTCGAAGCCACCATTATTTCGCATGAGGGATGGATACATCAGCAACAACGTTAGTGCGACCGCGAATGTAGACCCACCAATAGCCATGCGGGGCACGGTCAGATTGCCAGTAGCCTTGAAGAACGACGCAGCTGCCAGCAGTCCGAAAGCGGCTGCGAGCGCAATAGTCGCGTACCCGCCTGCAAAATCCAGAACAAACGGAGTTAGCGACGCAGCTATTGCCGTGAACAAGAGATCGAATAAATACACGCGCGTAATTGGTATCGAACTCTGCGCCAGCACGCGGCTTATACACATGCCACCAAAGTAGAACGGTATGGCAAAAATGATGAAATAGATGGGCACCGAAGCGATGCGCAGTAGTGGATTGAGATTGGCATTATATGGATCGATTGGAAGCCAACAGAAAAGCAAAACGGCCGCCACGAGCAGGATTGAGAAGGTGAATGCCTCAAATCCAGCCGATTTCCAGTTGTCCACGGAAGTCGATTTCTTCTCATCGGACCGCAAATAGAGGACCGTTCCCGCTGCCCCGAAGCTGAGAATCACCGTGCTGATAATTACTGTGATGTAGTGATGGAAAACTTTGAACGCGATAAATTTAGTGAGTACGATCTCCACTATCATCGTCGCAGCAGCAATAGAGCAAAGGGCACAAAGGATCCAGCCGTTGGCTTCTCCCGTCTTATTTGTCATGCCTCCCAGCCGCTCCCTTCCGCCAGCTCGCAGTAGAGTATAGCGACTCTATTGATGGCGAGCAAGCCGGAAGGCAGTTGCAGCGGCTTCTGACATAGACTCTCGTGCCCAGACGTGCCCGATCACGGCTGTCAGGTGATCGTTAGCCCGAATGCTCGATCGTCATCAAGAGGCAGAGCGGCGGGAAAACTTTTTGTCACCTCATTAAACTTGTTTAGATGCTATGCCATCACATCTAGTGCCTGCGCCATGAAATCGTAAATAGTCACTGCTGGACGTGGCGACTCGCCATCTGAAGCCGTTTTGCAGAACATGTCGTACCGCATGTTCTGTCGCTTGTCCTCACCGAAAGTCGCTTCAAAAAGTCCGCAACTGAACGTTTACCTGAAATCTCGAGCCAGATCTCTAAATATCAGAGTAGGTCTCTAAATCAGTGCGAGCCGCAGATCGAGCTAGCCAGCCAGCTATTCGAGTCCGAACTCCATCTCTTCAAGGACCTTCTTGACTGCATCACTACGATTCTTTGCCGCAGTTATCGGTCGACCGATAACAAGGAAATCCGCACCATTCCGCAAGGCCTGAGCCGGCGTCACGATTCTTTGTTGATCATCAGTGGAAGCCCACTGTGGTCTGATGCCAGGTGTGACGATCAGAAAATCCTCTCCACAACTTTTTCTTACCGCACCAGCTTCCTTCGCTGACGCAACGACTCCATCAAGCCCGGAGTCTTTGGCTAATCGAGCAAGTCCAGTGACGTGCTCAAGGACGTCCTCATTAACCTTCAGCTCGGACTTGAGCGTGTCTCCACTTATACTTGTCAGGACAGTGACAGCAATTAGCAAAGGCTGCTTGCTAAGTCCATAATCTGCAACCGCCTGATTGCGCGCCTCGACAGCCGCCTTCAGCATCGCGCTTCCACCGCTTCCATGAACGTTGAACATACCGACTCCATGAGAGGTGACATTGCGACTGGCCTGGGCCACCGTGTTGGGAATATCATGAAACTTTCCATCAAAGAAAACATTGATCTGCTCTTGCTTCATCATATCGAAAAGAGCAATCCCGGCAGCAGCAAAGAGCTCGAGCCCCATTTTGAACATCCCGACGTGCTCACGTAGGTCTTTGACAATCGCACGAGCCTCATCCAACGTTGAAACGTCCAGCGCTACGATTAGACGGTCTTTCGCTTTGAGTTGTTGCGCGAGCATATTAGGCCTCCTCAGGTTGACCGGAATCGTTTCAAGTATAGCGGCACAATCGACAAGAAAACCCGGCAAGATTGACTTTGCCGAGTTGCTTGAATGATGTGTCGAAGGATAAGACAGCGCTTATACGGCGTTGACTTCTTCTTTCTTGGTTTTGGCGTAGCGCTTGACGAAGCGGTCTACGCGACCTTCCGTGTCGACAATCTTCTGCTGACCCGTGTAAAACGGATGGCAGGCGCTGCAGATTTCAACTCTAATGTTCTGCTGGGTTGAGCCCAGTTGTACTTCTCCGCCACACACGCAGGTTGCGACGACGTCAAAATACTTAGGATGGATGCCTTCTTTCATGACCGAACTTCCCATTTATTGCTTATGGCATACGAATTAATCATCATACCAGAGCTGTAAGCGACAGTGCCCAAGCAGGATGCCCCTGTTACATAATCTTACTAAACCAGGATAAGACCGCTTTGACAACGACTCTTAACCATCCAACCTGGGTCGAAACCTTTTAAGGAGCAGATAGACTGGGTAACTGGCGATAAGCATTAAAAGGGCGTACGGCGCATTTGTCCGGTCGGTGACCATGCACCCGATTAGAAAAATGATCGATCCAATCAATGCGATCCCGGTCGTCCATGGATATCCCCAGGCTCGATAGGGACGGTCCAAATTCGGCTCGTTCTTCCTCAAAAGAAATAAAGAGAGATAAGACAAGGTATAGTTCGCAACGAAGAAAAAGGACAGCATTGCAATAACGCGTTCGAATGATCCGAGCACGAACAAGATACCAACGGCGGTGCTAAGCCAGAGAGCGAGCACCGGAGTGCCTCCATCGTTGACACGAGCTGCACGAGCCAGGAACAATCCATCCGAGCTCATGGCATAGAGAATGCGCGAGCAGAACAGCTGCACAGCATTCACGCAACTGAGAAGCGAAATAACCATGATAGATCTTATGAGAGGATCACCTATTGGGCCGAATATCTTCTGGGCCGCCGTTCCTAGAGCGAATTTGTTGCCGGCAATCTCGTGCATCGGCAAAACATACAACACGGCTGCGTTGAGCAAGACATAAATCGCGGTTACAGAAATGACGCTCGCGAAGATAGCTCGAGGAACAGAGCGACCTATGTCCTGAACCTCCTCGCCAAAGTAGATGACACCGCTCCAACCGTCAATCGTGTATAGCACCGCCTGTAGTGCGACGATCATGGCGACGAATACCGGCCAGATCGTGTCGACGCTTCCCGGAGGTGCCATCTGTATCCCGCCAGCCAAGCCTCCTTTACCGCCCAGGACGAAACAAGCGACAATCACAACAATAAAGGCTGCGGTTTTGAGCGCCGATGTCACAAGCTGTGTCCAGCTCCCCCACCTGACTCCACGCCACTGCAATACGGCGAATGCTACTATCACACTAACCGCCAACACTTGCTCGAACCCACTCAAGGACGGCGCTAGATTTGTGCTGTACTCGGCAATAACAATAGCGACAGCTGCCAGGGTTCCGCAGCTCGAAAGCCAATCACTCCATCCCACCACGAATCCGGCGTAGTCACCCAGCGCTCTCCTGGAGAAGTTATATTGTCCGCCGCTGCGCGGGATTGCCGCGCCCAGCTCAGCCAAAGAGGAGGCACCGCAGAGCGCGTAGAGTCCGCCCAATATCCACACGCCGACGAAGAGAATAGGCTGCGGCAAGAGCTCGGCAATGTTTCCCGGAGTCCTGACTATACCTGCGGCGATCGTGTTACCAATCGCGACTGCGATTCCGAACCAGACGCCGAGGACCTTGAGCAGTTTTCCACGGGCGATACCAGCCGAATGATTTGAATCGGTTGGAGACTTGTCGACATTTGCAGGGCTGGACACGAATAGGTCTTCTGCCACGCCATCGCGGTACGTACAAGTTATACAGACCAGCTTGCTGCAAATACAATAGGTTTTCGTTTAGATCTTCGAAATTTTTCTCAGTTGAATTCGGGCTGGCGATTGATCGGCTGAGCAATTTCCAATCCGTCAGCTGAGCTTGCCGTCAGTCTCTGTCCTTCGATGTTAACGAACACATCGATATCGCCCTCAACATCCCGCACAGTTCTTGATAGTTGCTCGAGTCGTGTCTTCATCGAAGTCGGACCGCCGCCGGCAGCGAATCGCTTGGAGAGATCGAGCTCGACATTGCTGCCATTGTGTTTGATACCAAGAAGAATCGTGCCTCGCGGAATCTCCGTGCCGATTCCTTTGTTGACCTCTTCAGGACCCGGGCCCTGCAAGAGCTCTTCAACAGCACTGGTAAGCGCGTCTGTAGAGATCTTCGGACGTCCCACCGCCGAGAGAGAAAGATTGTTATCGTCAGTTTTTACGAACCACACGTTGAGGTCCTTGCCCCGTGGAATGTATGCACCGTTAACCTTATTTTCAGTGCCTCCGAATATAGTGCCACAAGCGGTAAGGCCGCTCGACATCACGACGACGGCACACAATCCAAAAAACAATCGCTTTCGCACGCTTCTAGCTCCAATCATGTCTCCAACCTCTTGATTCTTCGACTAAACAATCGCGGAATTGAATCAAACCTGCAATGCTTGTCACCCCAGCTGAGTATAGCACTGAAAGATCAGCCGGGTCATTCAGAATTGAAAACGCTTACATTGCGCCGTTTTTCTTCGGTGCCTGCGACTGGTAATCTTTAGGCACCAGCAAAAGATTACCTTCACCCTTCACGGATGAATCGGAAACATCGAGTGACAGTAATCGGAACGCATGAGTTGTTCGATCGTACCGACTCAGGCGCACAATGGGATTTAGCAGGTCCGACATAAACGCAGCAAACTTTTCGGGTTCCACTATATATGGTGAATCAACTTTGAGATTAGTCAAAAAGATTTCGTTATTTGCCACCAGCTTCGGAGTCGCTTCAATTTTAAGAGGGACACCAGTATCCGCCTTTGCACCTTTGGTTACGAGCGTTCCATCAATTCGGACCAGGCCTTTTTCGATATCGACCTTCGGATCTAATACTTCCAATTCGCGATCGCCGAGACCAGGAAGATCGAGTTTGAATCCGCGAATAGCTGATGTGATTTCCTGGCTCGCCAACGCCTTTTCGACATCTCCTTGGTTCAGATCTCCTTTGACGGCAAAGTTGACCGGATTATGTAGTCCTCGCTTAGTCGATTTGTTTTTATACGGGTAATACCAGATAGGGCTATCAGCTTTTACTTCGATGCGACCAAGCTTCACGCCCTCTAATTGCGACCCTTCGAGCTTGACGTCTAGCGACTTCACCTTTCCAGCAATCAGATCGGTAAAGCTATATGTCTTCACCTTTACTTTCGCTTTACCGCCGACCTTGTGACGAATCACAGCACCAGCGACTTTACCTGCCACCACTCCCGTAACCCAATTGATGCCGGAGTACTTCTGCAAATTGCGACTAACCTTATTTCCGAGAGGAAACGGCGCCGCAGGCTTAAGGCTGCCACCAACTGGTCCCGGAGTAGCCGGTTGTCCATCGAGTGCCCACGATGTCTGCACCAAAAGCGGTACCATGACCGATACAAGGACGCACATTGATTTAATGAGCGCCGAAAGCGAGGCGCAATTGTTGACCTTGTAAAATCGTGCAATCAACATCAAGAACGTTCCGCCAAGGAAGGCAGAGAGCTTACCAGAAATGTCAATAAGAGCCAAGAGCGATTCGCTCAGGGACAGACTGATATTAACAGAGGCATCTTCGTCGTTTAAGATGAGTCGTCCGACGGTACAAAAATTCCAGATATCACGCCTGGGCTGGCACTTTAGTGAATGAATTACGCAGAATACGAAGAGTGGATAAAACAAGCCGCCGATGCAGCGCCTGAAACAACGCGGTTGTTCTTCGCTTACGAGACGGTGCTAACACTCCATAACCGAGCACGCTCGGCTATCAGAGAGCAGCTCACCGGCGAAGAAAGAGACCTGATCAAAGCTATCCTGGATAACCTGGAAGACGAACCTGAGTTGATCAGGGAGAAGTTAGAACAGCTCGACGAGACGGTCTATCAGGACCCAACCAGGAAGATCAGATACATCCCCGATCTGCTCGAGTTTCTCTGCTCGCTGGCTCATTACGTCGATTACAGAAGCACTGGAAACTCAGCCTATATAGCCGCTATCGGCCTTAATATCGTCAACGTCATCGATTGCGCCGTTAGCGGAAAGGTCGAAGGATACTCAATCAACGACATTCTCAGCGCCGAAGAGATGGTTCTTGAATTCGAGCGCCAACAGGACATAATGATTCCCGAGGACGCAAGCGACCTCGCGGATGACACCGAATCGACTTCAAACGAGTGACAGTGTAGCCTTAGAACGAGTGGACATGAACGTTGGGCAGGATCCGACGACGACCTATTTGCGCCTGTTCGACACCCAAGGGATCACGAGGACTGGAGGCGACGCATCTCGCCCAGAGTCCATGGCACTGCACGGGAAATGAGCGCGCAATCTAACAACCAGCTCCTAAGGGCCGTTTGATGCGGGATCCTGAAAACAATTTATGTCGAAGAGAGTGGCGTCGAACCTGACCTAGTCTCAGGTAGCGTTCGGGTCTCTGGGACGCATGCGCAACTTCTCGTTGAGCGCTTCTTTGAGCAATTCATTCTGCCGAAGTAGCGCCTTGAGGTGCTCGTTGGCGATTGCAAGCTCGGCTTGCAGTTCTGCAACGGTCTGCTCGTGGCTGATGCCTGTAACAGGATCTCGGCCCGGCATCTTGGGAAGAAGAACGTATCCGAGCTGCACAGCCTTGAGCGCCGCCGCAGTTCTTGTAGGAACCTTCAGCTTCGCCAAAATGCACTCGATATGTTTTTCCACCGTACGGAGCTTCATATCTAGCTCCTCGGCGATCTCTTTATTTCTCAAATCCAATCGAATCAGAACTTCAATCTCGCGGTCCGTGAGATTACAGTTGGGCATGCTCGTCGTCGGTTGCTGCTTAACCAACTGGGTGATTTTCGGATCACAATAGGGCAGACCTCTGGTGACCTGCTCAATCGCTTCGAACAGCGTCCTGGGTCCGGAGCTCTTCAAGCAAAAGCCACGCGCCCCGGCACGAATTAACTGGTTGTGATATTTAGTCGCGTGATAGGAGTCGGTGAGCACCAGGACGTGCGAGTTAGGAAGCTCCTGACTAACTCTCCGGCAGACTTCCACACCATTGAGTACATCGAGATCGACGTCCATGATGATGAAATCAGGTCTCATTCGCCGAATAATTTCAGTCGCAGCCATGCCGTCGGCTGCTTCGCCAACAATTTCAACGACTTCCGATACCACCCTCTTCAAGCCGAATCTAATCAGCTCGTGCCTCTCACAGAGTACTGTTCGAGGTCTGAAGACCGAAGGAGGTCGACTTGACATTGGTTGTAGTCCAGGGTCCAAGGAGTTCTCCGCTGCTTTCTAGTGCCTGCTCCGTACTAAGTTATATACGATTGGAACAATATTGGATAAACCATCGGATCCCGCACCAACCGAATCGGCCTTAATTTTAGCAATGGTAGACAAAACTTCGACCCTATAACCAAATGTGCGACCTAATGCAAGGTTAAATGTATCTCTCACTATCGTCAACAGTTAGCGCTTCATAGAGTTCATGCCAAATTGCGAAGAAGTGAAGCAAACGACAGATAAAACTTAACCATACAGCAGATCTACAGGAGGTTTCCTCTTGACTGGCCAGACTTACCAGGTCAGAGTAGTCATATCGATAAGACATATGTCGACATTCAAGGGATTGGCAAATCGCTGTGGCTCAGATAAGTTCAAAACGATGAGCTTGCAAGGTCTCAAAGGATATCTATATGGCTTCAGCGGGCTAATCAACGTCATGCTGCTACGCTTCGGTGCGGCGGTGAGCTGCTTGAGTCGAGGTATCGAGTTAGTTCCAGACCTTCCTTACAACTACTCCTTGAGAGCTTATGCCCGTCTCTGCCTCGATGACTTGGAAGGTGCCGTAGAAGACTGTAGTTCAAAGCTGGCGCTCGTTCCTAACGACGCGGGCGCGTTGGCGTTACGTGCGTCGGCGTACTATCTGCTTGGGCACTTTGAGCTTGTTATCTTTGATTTAGAAAGAGCCTTTGAGATCGAACCGTCGCGAAAGTGGTTTCAATTCGACTGCCTGCGCCTGCTCGACGCATACAGCGAGCTTGGCGACGACCGAAAAATAATTGATTTGATAAGTGTCACGATAAAACCGAAGCTGGAACGTTCCCTCGAAGTCGAGCTTTTGACCAGAAGAGCCCGGGCCTACCACAACATCGGTCATGACGATCAAGCGATTTTGGACTACAACAGCGCTATCCGACGCGGATCTAAATCCGAGCTGGTCAATCTGTATTCTGCTCGAGCCCGAGTCTACGAGCGGCTCCACCTTGATGACTTGAGCGAGAAGGACAGACTGAGCGCGGCTCAAATTCAGGCACACAAAGCACAGATGACCGAATGGATTCCTGCAAAACCACAACAAAGGCTACTTGCACAGGTCCTCGACGGGTTGGTCGTCGGATGCCTCACGGCGTTCCTGTTGTACGTAGCGGCTTGCACGCTCGACATTACTAATGGTGGCAAGGCAGGCCCACTCAGCATGCAAATAATGCAATGGCAACTTCTTATCCTGGGCGGATTCGCCGTCGCGTTTCTTGACGCCCTTTTTGTCTGTGTCGCGCCCTTGCTCCTTATTGCAAGCATAGTCGCGTTTGTGTCCACCCAAGCATTGAGATCGCTCGACCTGAACATACTCGGAGCCCCACTGGCCCACCCCGAGCTTAGCTTTGGCTTCCTCGCAGCGCTTGTGATTTTGATCAACTGGCTTTATCACTCGGTCATGGAAAGCTCTCCACGGGAATCGACACTAGGCAAAGCCGTCGTGCGCCTGCGCGTAACAGATGTGGACGGCGGGCGACTGTCTTTCTCCCGAGCTTCGCTCAGGCATTTGCTCAAGGTCGTCGCCTCCACGATCGTGATCACATCGGTGTCAGGAATTGCTGTTCTGGTCTGTTCTCATGGTGCGATTCTCTTGGAAGCTATTGTGACACTCGTATCGGTATTCTTACTCCTGATTGGTTTGCTTGCTCTGTCGAGCCCAGGCTTACACAATTGCTTCGCCTCTTGCCTCGTCATAGACAACTATTTGTATGCGCCAAAGCTTAGAATGTTGGTAGAAGGATCAGAACGAGATGGTGGCTGACAGTGGGCAAAAAGATTGACCTGTTCGTCCTTATCGTATTCGCACTAATAATTCTCGTCATAGCCCTAGACGACTTCATCCATGCGCGGATTGGAATGGGAGATATCGGTCATTTGCAAGACCTCGGTGTGATTGAAGGCTCAGCTAAGCATTATCACCATGTCAAATCGGTGTGCAGCATGTTCGATAGAGTTTGGGACGGCGGCGGTGCTGTCTACTTTGAAAGTCCTAAGTATCCACAGATTGCCCAGAAGTATCTTCTGCGCACACATGCCAACACATATCCCTGCCAGATGCCCGGATATGATGGCATACCCAAAAGTATGCAGCCCGTTCAACAGGATTTGAATATCGGAGTGCCGGATCAGACTGCTATATCTGCGGACCGTGACTCAGGTTTCCACCCCTTTAGATAATTTTTTTGGAAGGCAACTCTCCAATATGTAGAGCTGGAGCAACTCTCCACCGAAAATTTTCGACTCTTACCAATATCAAAATTGCCGGGTCTGTTATTGTAAAGCTGCTTGCTCTCAAGATGTCGATTCTTTTATTGCGCTCGACGCAATATCAAAACCCAATTTTTTTGCCGATTGAACCGGCGTAATTCCTTTTCTACTGAGGGATTGCGAAGTTTAATCCAATCATGGGAGATTTACGAAAGGGGTGGGATAACCCCCAATAGACTCTTAGCCGGCTGAATCGTTAAGCTGTGCTCACCGACAACAAGCGAACCACCAATCAATTTTTGCACCCCGGATTCTATCTAAATGGCAAGGCACAAGACTTTTAACCTCATCCTTATCGCGTTGACTCTCACACTGACGTGTTCGCAGGAAGCAGGCGCCACCAAGCTCAACGCTAAGCCCCTTCCGCGCAACGGCGACCCAGCCGGTCAAGCTAACTACGATCGTGACGCAAAAGACTTCCTTAATGACGCGCAGTACAATGCACCGGTTTCAAGCCGGTTCAAGCGCCGTCCAGACTATCGAGATATAGAAAAACAGCAGAAAGAAGATGACGAACGCAAAGCAAAAGACGCGATAGAAGCGAAGAAAGCGGCGACCGAAGCTCAGACAGTCCAAGAGAAGAAAAGACTCGATGCACACAACAGGTCGAAGATTGAAGCGATCGAGGTCAATAACCAGGCTGTTGCACTGGGCTCTCAGGGTAAATGGGTCGAAGCCATAGCCCAACACGAGAAAGCCATACATCTAGACCCAAGTCACAAGCAATACAGAACCAATCTCTCAGCAGCACGCGCCGCTTACGGCGACAAGAAGCTGAAGGATGGAGACTTCTCCGGGGCCGCTTCGTTGTTTCGAAAAGCATTGTACAGTGCGCCTGACAATGCCCATGCTGCCAAAGGTTTATCCCAAGCACTCGAAAAGTGCGGTGTCGATCCTGTTGATACAGACGCTCGAATCGCACTGGGAGACCAATTAGTCAACGCCAACGATCTCGAAGGTGCCTACATCGAGTTTAAACAGGCTATGGAGGTCGATGCTTCGGCCAAAGTTCTCGTTAAGCTCGGTGATCTTCAATACAGGTGGGGTCAGGTGCATCATGCATTGAGCTGCTATCAGCAAGCGGCGATCAAAGATCCCAACTATGGACCTGCACAAAGACAGTTAGGCATAATCAAGCTTCTCCAGAAGGACGAGACCGGGGCAGCCGCGTTGTTGCGCAAGGCTGTCATCCTAGACTCAGACGATGTTTTGGCAGGTCAAACCCTGGTCGACATCTGGCGGCGCCAGGTTTCGAAGAATCCATTAAACCCCGACTTTCACCTCGGATTTGCAGGCGCACTGCAATTGACCGGCGATTTTGCCGGAGCTGAGAGTGAGTACAAGAAGCTCGAGATGCTCGCCAATAGCCATCCTGGTTTAGCAGAAGGACGCGCGTCGCTGCAAAAAGCATACCTGCATGGACGGTCGGAAAAGCATAGGAAAGCGGCTGAAACTCTCTTTTCACAAGGGCTTAAGAAAGAGGCGTTGGCGGAAATTTCGCAAGCGGTTATGGCCGAGCCGCGAAATTCTCGTTATCAATTCCTCCTCGGCGAATGTCTTGAAGCTCACGGAGACTACAAAGGTGCTCACCAGGCTTATCTCACCTGCGTCCTTATCGACCCTGAGAAAAACAAAGAAGCAGCAGCGCGCATGAAAGAGATGCAACAATCCGGCGGCATTCAGAGCACAGCTTCGAGCGCTGTCGCCCAACCTCAACAGTTGTATCGTCAACAACCTGTTGGGTTTAATCCCACAATGCCTCAACAGACGATGAGCCAACCCGGAATGGCTATGCCACCACAATCGATGCAGAGAAATCCAGGCTACATGCCGCAGCAAGGTGGCATGATGACCGGCAACGGCTACGCACAGCCAGGCATGATGCCAATGCAACAGCCAGGCGCGATGCAGATGATGCAGGCTGGTTCAGCCCAGTTGAGACCGCAAGGCTACACGATGCCGCCTCAAGGTTTTAATCGGAATATGTATGAAGGCGCACCGCAGACAGCGATGAGGCAGCCAGCCGGCTACCCGCAACAAGCGCAACAACAGCCGCTTCAGGCATATATGGCTCAAAACAACCAACCGGTTGGCGCGGCAAACGCCACACGTAATTTCCCCAACGTCAATGCGGACTCCACCATTTACCCGCAGGGTACACCTCAGCATAATGTAACTGTTCCAACCAACTCCCAGATGGATGGAGCGACTGGCCAACAGGCGAACCAAGATCCGAAGCTCGTTAAGGTAGCTGAGGCTGAATCTCAAAAGGATTATATGACAGCGGTGGCGGCTCTCAGAGAGATACTGGCAACAGACCTTGAAAATTCAACTATCCATCACAGACTGGCGGTCAATCTGATGGCAGCCGGAAGAATAAGCGAAGCAGTAACGGAGTTTCGAATTTCAAGCGCTCTCAAACCTGCAGACAAGACCTACGCCGATGACCTGGCAAGGGCACTCTCAATTCACAAAAGATCCATTATGTCTAACAACGACGGAAGTACTGCTGGGGATGACGCCAATAAAGGCGGAGGCAATGAATGAGTTTTCATTTCCAAGCACCAGATCTGGCTGAATTTCCGAGACGTTCTTACCGACGATTCTTGGAAGAGACGCTCGGTAACCTATTCGCCGAAATCTCGCCAATCGCTAGCGAATACAGCAATCGTTTCGAACTGACCTTCGTTGGTCCTGACGGTAAAGTTAAGTGGTGGTTCGAAGACTACGCTCAGGACTCCGGATATCCGAATACCGCCGAGCAAGCGCGCAAGACCAACATGACACATTCGCGCCGCCTGATGATGGACGCCTGGCTGCGTGACACCGTCACTGGTGAGCTTCGCAAATCGAAGTGCTATATCGCAGACATGCCTGTCATCACCGACAGAGGCACATTTGTTATCAACGGCTCAGAGCGCGTCGTCCTCGGTCAGCTCGTTCGTGCACCTGGAATTTATTTCAGCCAGACTACCCCCATCACCTACAAAGCACTGATGTTGGCGGAGCAAGGCGCACCAATCGCATTCGAGCTCGTGCTCGACCCGGCAGTCACGCCCGGTAAAGCCAGCCGCGCAAAATGCAGAATCAAGCTGCCGAAACGTAGCTGGATCGCATGCACGACATTGCTTACCGCGATGGGTTATGACGCTCAGGAAATTCAAAAACGTCTCGGCAAACTGCTCGAGCGCAACCGCATCGAGTGGAAACAGATCACCCAGCAGGAAGCCCTGTCGGTCGTCGGCAGAGGATGGAAACCTGACGGTGGTGGCGGTGCTGGTGCAGGTAACACGGCTCTTTCCGAATTGACCGACAAGCGTCGCTATAGCCTCGGCAAACTCGGACGCAGTCGCTTCAATGCAAAACTGAGACTGGAAGGCGAATCCAAATCGCTGGCACCAGCTGACCTCATGTCGGCTATTGAATATCTTCTCGGTCTTCCACACGACATGGGTTTCGTCGATCATATCGACAGCCTGGAAACCGTCACTTGAGAGGCGTCGGCGAGACAATGGCGAAAGCCGTCCGTCCGGCTCTCGGTCAGATGACTCGCTCCATTAAAATGAGACTCGAGCTCAACGAAGACGAAGAGATTGGCAGCCCCAACGATCTTATCGACACAAGACCGTTCGCAAATGCTGTCAGCAAATACTTCTCCGGCAACCCTCTCGTTCAATACCTCGATCAACAGAATCCGCTTTCGGAACTATCTCATAGAAGAAGAATTACATCGTTTGGTCCTGGTGGAATCGATCCCAACGCAGCACCGGTCGAAATGCGCGATGTTCACCCAAGCCAAATCGGTCGTGTCTGCCTGGTAGAATCGCCTGAAGGTAAGAACTGCGGTATGGTGTCATACCTCGCCAGCTACTGCCGTATCGATGATGACGGCTTCATGACCGTTCCTTACCGGAAGGTCAAGAATGGCATGCTTCTGGACGAAGTCCAATTCATCACCCCTTCAGAAGACAAAAAATTCACCCTGGCACCGCCCGACACTCGTGTCATAGACGGCAAGATCGTTGGATCTCTGGTTGCCGCCCGGCGCGGAGAAATCTTCTTCGAATGCGCTCCGGACCAAGTGGACATGATCGGTCTAACACCACAGGGCTTCCTCTCTGTAGGATCCGGACTAATTCCTTTCCTCGAGCATGATGACGCCAACCGAGCTCTCATGGGCGGCGGGATGATGCGCCAAACTCTGCCTCTCGTGCGGCCCGAGCGCCCACGTGTCGGTACGGGTATGGAAAAGATCGTGGCACGCTCCTCCGGTCACTCGGTCACCGCCCGTCGTGGCGGCATCGTCACCCAGGTCTCCGGCAACGAGATTGAAGTTACACAAGCCTCGGGCGAAAAGCGCGTCTATCCGCTTACCCGCTTCGACCGCACCAACCAGAACACGATTCTCGACCAACGTCCTTCTGTGACTCTCGGACAAAGAGTCGAAGCCGGCGAAATTATAGCTGACGGACCCGGAATCGACAAAGGCGAATTGGCATTAGGCAGGAATCTATTAATAGCATTCCTCCCGTGGAACGGATATAACTTCGAGGACGCTATTGTTGTACGTCGCGGTTTGATTCGCGACCACCGCTTGACTCATATTGAAATCGAAAAGCATTCCGGCGCCGTTTATCAAACACTTAGAGGTCCTGAAATCCTCACCCCGGAACTGCCCAACGTCGCAACCAAAGATCTCGAGCATCTCGACGAGCGCGGTATCGCGAAGATCGGCAGTTATGTCGAACCAGGCGATGTACTCGTTGCGAAGCTGACACCCAAAGAGCATCGCGCCCTCAGCTCTGAAGAAGAGCTTCTCCAGGCAATCTTCGGAAAAGTAGCCGAAGAGATGGCCGATAGCAGCTTGAGAGTACCGCACGGATCCGGCGGTCGCGTCATCGACGTGCGCATCTTCACACCGGAAACAACACCTGAAATGAAAGCAGGCGTTATCTGCGAAATCGAAGTATTGATCGCCAGACTCTGCCCAGCCGAAGTTGGCGATAAGCTCGCCGGACGCCACGGCAACAAAGGGATCATCGCCAACATCGTACCTGATGAAGACATGCCCTACATGCCCGATGGCACACCGGTAGATCTGGTACTCAACCCGCTAGGCGTACCCAGCCGTATGAACGTCGGTCAGGTGTTCGACACACAGCTCGGTCTCTACTCGAGTATCCTCAATCGTCATTATCGAATCCACCAGTTTGATGAATCGATCACCGACGACGCTTCGTTCAAACTCGTAAAAGAGGCGCTCGCCGAAGTACGCAAAACTCCTGGCTACGAGTGGATGGGCGAAGACGGTAAAGTCGTTCTTACCGACGGCAGAACCGGCGAACCAATCGATCAACCGACGCTGGTCGGACGTCAGTACATGTTGAAACTCAATCAATTGGTCCTTCACAAAATCAATGCCCGCTCCGGATTGGGCGGTCCGTACGCTGCTGTCACACAACAGCCGGTCGGCGGAAAAGCCAATCACGGCGGACAACGTATGGGCGAAATGGAAGTCTGGGCTATCCAGGCTTATGGTGGCGCCTACATGCTCAACGAGATGATGACCATCAAGGCAGACGACATTCAAGGTCGGCACCAGGCCTATGCTGACATGGTCCAGGGCAAAAACGTTCAGCCCGGCGGACGCACCGCTGCATTCGACGGACTTTGCTGCGAAATTCGTGGACTCGGTCTTGAAGTGACACTCGGAAGAGTGGTCGACAGCTTCGAACCGGCTCCGGATAGAACCTGCTCGAGAATCGCGCTTCCTGAAGACGCCACTCTCGAAGAGCAATTGCAAGTATCCTCGGTCGCAATGCTCGAAGACGATTCCGGTCAAAAGATTTTGGAAGTGCCGGGCGGAGACTACGAGCCTGTTGTAAGGCCGCCAAGGCTGCCGATGATCACTTCGGTAACCAACGGCAAGAACGGAAGAAAACCACAATTCGAACTCACCACGCAGGAGTCCTTAATCGATGATATTGATGAGCCAGCAATGTTTCAGTCCTCCGGTCAACAAGGTCAAGAAGGTGGAGAATCGAAAGACGTTAACGACTTCGTCAATACCATCCTTGGTGACAGCTTCTTCGGACCTGGCGAAGACTTTGAAAACAAGATCTCAATCGTCGAAGAACCTAAGCAGAAGCAACCCCAGACCGCTGAGCTGTCCAGTCTCATAGCTCCAGAACTCGACAGCAACGAAGCTCTCTTCGATTTTCCGTCTCTGTCAGAACTTCAGACATTAGCTCAAGAATTGATGACAATTTCGAGAACCCCGGAAACAGTGAAGGTAGGAACAGACATAAGCGGTAACGACGGCGGACAAACCCCAGACTTATAAGTCGATTTTTTTTCAAGAGGACGATCACCATGCAATTCAGGAAAGGCACAATCACAGAGACGATAAAGCGCGGCGGACTGGCAATCGCAGTCGCCATGCTATTTGCCTGTTCCTTCGTGGCATCCGTCTCCGCCCAACCGTTCGCACCGCCATCACCACCACCGATTGGCGATGGAGACACACCGGCACCGGTCACACCTGGCGACCCGGGCGGTCCGCCCAACGTCCCCTCCGGCACTCATGATCCGACACCAGGTCATAATTTTCCGACAGGCACAGGTCGAGATCGAAGCATCGTCAGAATTCATCACACCGACGGGCGTGGCGTACGCCAGGTCCAAACACTTCGTCCAGACACGTTGAGCAACGATGCTATAAGTCAGATCGAAGGAATTCTCGGCGTCAACATGCGCAGCGGCGAGCAATCGATCGACGCTGATGCATCCGATGCACAGATGGAGCAGATCAACGAAGCTCTAGCACCATATCCACAAGCAACCGACAATGGTGGTCGCAAATTCATCGACAGCGATTCACCCGCTAACGGCTATCCAAAACCAGATCGCAACAGTATCTATGGATACACACCAGATCATCCACTACCGACAGTTTGGACATTCTCGCGTTATCTCGTCATTCTCGGCGTCGTAAGCGCAACCATCTTCATGTCGATGGCAGCCTACTCGATGGTCATGGGCAACCCATACGGCGGAAGCCGCGTCATGGGAGCCGCAGCAGGTCTCATGCTGCTACTCTCGGCCTACACGATCTGGAAGATCGTACAAATGAATACCTACAACGCTAACAGCGATACACCAGCGCAAAACAACTCACGTCAAGCTACGGCTCAGGTGCAAGACGCATTCATGAACCGAGCGAATACTCCAGCAAACCCCGGCGGAGGCGGGGCAAATGGAAGAAGTGGCTTGCCTGTACAACCGTTGTTCAACCACGGCAACTAATGTGGAGGATGTGAAAACAGTCAATACCCTTATCTAAAACAATTAAATAACCCAGGACAACAGAACAATGACAGCACAAGAGAAGAGAGTTTCGAAGAAAACGCAAGCGACAATAACCCTCGTTGTAGCCTCTCTCTTGAGCGTAACCACGCTGACAGTGCTCGCAGTAAAGGCGGATGCACAACCTCATCACGACGAATTCCACTCCAACAGCAACGCCGCCCAACGTCAAGCCGCAGTTCAAAAGGCGACTACAGTTGTGGAAAACCCGCTCGGAAAAGCAGGTGCCCTGGCAATCATGTCGGATCCAACCAACCCGGCAGTGCAATGGTTTGAGCACTTCGACCAGACAGTCGTTTGCTACATGAAGACAGACGCTGAAGCTGCAATCCTGACGAGACCATTTAACCAAGAAGTGGAACGGGTGCAGCACTGGACCGATACCGCTGGAAAAGTCGCAGTCAAATACAAGTACCTTGCATCCGTTCTCCGAAAAATCGAGGTTCCGTCAGGCTATCCTGGTCTGAAAGACTACTGCAACCTGACGGCCGACTGGTACGCGGACTCAGCAGAAGTATATGACGAGCTGATTAAACCGCGAAGGGCCGCTCGCACAATGGAAGAGCTCGACGACGGACTCAATGCCATAAAAAATAAGGCTCAAGGTCTCGCCGAAATGCAGAAGAAATTGAAACAGATGGACGTTAGCCTACGAATGCAGTACGGCGTCCACATGCGTGAACAAGAAGATGCATTGACCAAGTACGTTAAAGGCACTAAAGAACAGATTCGCAGCGTTGGCGGCAATCCTTCCCGCTAAAGATTTTCAACCACACTCTCACCCTTATCTATCACCCCCAGCGAGGCTATAATGGCTATACAGCTCAACGACAGAGACCACCTCATCTTCAAATTGATTGATGAGCACGAGGTGTTGCTCGAGAAGCATATTTCTTGGTTCATCACCGAAGATGACAAACCAGTTCTCATTAGAGACCGGCTACGCAAACTATTTTATTTGGACTATCTTCTTTGCCACAGACACGGAACCAAGCTTCCATGGTGGACGACGCCGACAAAACCGTTGGTCTACATGCTGTCACCAATGGCAAAAAGCATCACAGGAATTGGTCAGGACGACAAAGATCGCTTTGACGCCAACTGGCAGCGTCACCATCTCGAAGTCGCCAACGTCCGAATGCTTTATCTCATCGCACAGAACGAAGGCAAAATCTCTAACGTCAAATGGACTACTTGCAAGACCGAAGAGAAACAACGCTTCCATATGGACTCGAAGATCTCCTTCACCAGCAACGAAATCGCATACGACATCGGCATCGTCAACAATCCGAATTGCGATCAAGAGACCCTCAGAGGTCTTGAAAAATCGATCACCGAGAACGGAATCGAAATGTTATTGGTCATCACCAGAGACGATGACTCACAAGCAGAGCTGCAGAGCAAAGTGGCATCGATGACTGATTCGATGCTTGCAAAACACTGCTTCTTCGCGACGCATCAGGAGCTGTACAAAAAAGGTATGATCAGCGCGCACTGGCAAAACGCCGAGTGCCGCCCGCTCACCCTCTTCCCGAAAGCACAGGACGGTCCCGCTCAAGAAGGAACGTTCGCTGCAGGACCTGGCATCGTTGGTGCCGTCCATCCTCCACACGCTGTCTCCGCATAACAACAAAAGCATTGATTGATTAAGGGTAGTGAGAAGAAGACCCGGGCAGTCCAGCCCGGGTCTTCATGTATCTGTGCCGATTCCTCACATCAAACACTTCCGCCAGATCCAACTCTGCAGATACCCGCGAGGTGGATTTAAACACAAGGAACTGGCTCGGCTCACAAGCAATTCCCTCAGCGGAATGTAGAAGATCCCTCTGCGATGAGTAATCCCTCAACGGCATAAAGTGACCATCCGAATTACTCCCTCAATGGAATTTCCTGACCAGTCATTTGATTCCTTCGCACGGGCGAAGCGAGTGCCAGCACTGCTACTGGTACCAGACCTAAATTGGTTGAAACGTGATTAGTAAGATTGCTTGTCGATTCACTCAGCCAAGAGACCGGTGAGTTGTGGATAAAGGGTGCGTCTAAGCTAAGGATGTCCTGCACCTCGATTTGCAACCGCTTGCTTTTCAAGCTTTACGTGTGAGGGAAACGGCAAGCCGCACGCCAACAGGTATCCGGCAAACGCAACCATCAAGGCTATGTATGTATAACGATTTTTCACAGGGTCGTCTCCATAATAGAGTCTCAAAATTTCCCCTGCCCACGCCTGTGGAAGCCTATAGTATTTAGGCTTTCCCTACTCTACATCAAAATGCGAAATAACTATATACGCGATTTTCATACTTTTCGTACTTCCACCACTGAATTTTCTGCGCAATATCTTTAATCGAGCTTTCGACCAACTGGTCTTCCTGTGCGGCAAGTGAAATTGTCGAAATGTTTAACAACAGAAGATGAACCGACTCATCGATGCGGTATTCTGTGAATCTAGGCCATTATCCGCTATTGTTAGTGGGAAATAGCCACCCCGATGCCTGAATCCGCATGACTGTTTGAGTGCTGCCTGGAGAATCAAGGGAGAAAACATCGGTTGATAATTATAAGGACACTCGAAGAGGCTGAATTGGGATGAAGAAAGCGATTACGATTCTGGTGGCATTAGTTGTTTTAGGAGTTGCGGCTGTGCTCGCGATTGCTGCCACCAAACCTGACGAGTTCCACGTAGAGAGAGCGCAGGTAATAAAGGCTAGTCCTGAAAAAATCTATCCACAAATCAACGACTACCACAACTGGACAGCGTGGTCGCCATGGGAGAAAGTTGATCCAAAAATGAAGCGCAGCTATAGCGGAGCAGAGAGCGGCGTCGGCGCAAAATATGCATGGGTTGGCAACGACGACGTCGGTGAAGGAGACATGGAAATCGTTGAATCAGATCCTTCGAAAATAGTAATCAACCTTCACTTCGTCAAGCCATTCGAAGGCTCCAACAAAGCCGTATTTACGCTGGTGCCTGAAGGCGAAGCAACAAAAGTGACGTGGGCAATGAATGGAGACAGTCCCTTCATGTGCAAGGTGATCCAGGTCTTCATGAGCATGGATGAGTGCTGCGGCAAAGAATTCGAAAAGGGCCTGGCAAGTCTGAAGACGGTCTCTGAACAACAGACTGCCAATACCCAACAACCGATATAGACTTACGAAATGCTCATTTATGATTTGCAAATATGATTAGCTCCAGGTCTGTTTAGGCTCGTTAGAGAGCCAAGATCTCTCGTCGCGAATTGCTTCCGAATTCAATACCGGCGGTCATTTGCGGTCGCGACATCGGACCTGATTCGCCGCGTGTATGACTCTAGGTTTTGGGTTGTTACCAAATGGCGGGCATAAATAGCTCGGCTACAACCATTGCTGACTGGAGTGATATGAGGAGTCCTGCTTTAGTATTTGCCCTCGCTTTGCTTGCGTCGCTAGTAGCGAACAACCCGGGCTACAGCGACAATCTCGAGCGGCCTGATAACTCGAAAATACTTCAAGCTGTCGACAAAACACAGAACGCTGAACAACCAGCGGAGCCTGCTAGAACCACATCGTCATCGGACGATGAAGCACCAGATGACGATGACACAACGATTAAGAAGCCTGACACAGAGCCGGAAAACGATTCCAGTGACGACTCCCGCTTGAGATCAAATGAAGCAAACTTCGAATCGGAAGAGGTCGAATCCTATACCGAATTACCGTCACCGACACGTGACCAAAAGAAAAAGTTCGACTTTTCCAAAGCAGTCAATCTCGACAAATTGCCATGCGTAGAAGGTGAATTGACCTCGTACATGGGATCTTATCGAATCAATCTCAAGGATGGTAGTCGCTTTCAGGCAGAACGCATCCTGCAAAAGACTCGCGAGGCTATTTTAGAAAGTGGAATGCGCGGTGCGATAGCGGGGACAATCGCAGGAGCACTGGCGACGCTCCTGGCAATCGCGATACGTGCAGCAGCGTACCGAGCCTATCCCAAACATCGAAAGGACCGACGTGAAGAGCAAAGCGGTAGCTTCTCGATGTCGACCGCTGTGGTATCACTTTTGATCGCTTTCAGTGTAGCGTTCATTCCGATAGCACAGGATGCGGTGAAGCGCATTCAGACTGTCGATACCCCGGACTATTTGAAGTTCACGCCGGTATATTCCTATGAGTTCGGCGTCAGAATCGAGATGCCCGAACCTTTCAAAAAGTATCGAATCATTCACAAGGCGGAAGACACCGAATCTAGTGCAATTTTCAATACCAATAGTTCACCGGTTCCTGCAACGGATAGGACATACTTTGCGATCGTGCACGAGGAAGCCATCGGAGGCATGGCACTCGGCTTCACCAGAATGCCGCACCTGCCCCAAGCTGTCGGAAACAAGTATTACCACTACGACATCGAGAAGAGTTTAGACGCAGCGTCTAGACAAGCCATCAAAGGTATCAACGGAGAGGTATCGTACACGTGCCCGATCAACTACAAGGGAAAACATCCGGGTAGAGAGACTGAGGGAAAGCTGTACGATGATGCCGGAATTTTTCGGCAAAGACTTTACATCACCGGTAGTGGCAATTTCGTGCATGCTGCCGTCTATGGCGATCCGGTCTGGGTCAACTCCAATCAGGCGTATGAATTTTTAGACTCTGTAGGCATTCGCAACAACTAATTTGTCTTGAATCAAGGAGTCGAGATTACTCTTCCTCTTCATCGTCATCGTCATCGTCGTAATCATCTACAGAATAGGCTCTCAACGGCGAAGCCCCACGAATCACGGTAGCACCGTCCACTTTCTTGAGTCGAATCGGTCGGGACCCATACTTATTCTTGATAAAATCAGCCAACTCTACAGCATGCGTAGTCAAAACAATTTGAGACTGCTCCGAAGCGAATGCAATCAAGTCGGATAGCGGCTCTAAGAGATCGGGATGGATACTAGTCTCCGGTTCATTGAGCACCATTAGCGGTGCCGGACGAGGCGTAAGTAACGCGGTCAGAAGACAAAGGTACTGTAGGGTACCGTCAGAAAGCTCTTTGATGCTGAGCGGTCGATTGAGCCCGGGCATGTGCATAAAAATCGAGATCTCGCCTGCTTCACTGCAGCGCAATTCGAGCCGGGTACCAGGAAAAGCATTGGCGACTGCGTCATCGAACTTTTCAGCGTTGCCGACAGCTTGAATGCTGGCAATGGCCGATCCAAGGTCATGACCGTCATGACTGAGGATTTGCGTCATTGTGCCCAGACGACTCGTCCGAATCGGCGAGTTCAAGTCTGTTCTGAAGTCATGGTAAAAGCGCCAACTAGACATGAGAGCCCGCAAAGCAGCTATTTCAGGATAGTTTTGAGGTTCTCTCAGCTCCGAAAGAACAGATTCGTTGCCATTGACTCTAGTTGGATACTCTTCTATTTCACCATTCATATTGCGTGCATTTATCGAGCCTCGCTTACGGACTAGTACCTCGACCGGCTTTCTCTTAGTCAAAATGTGAATCTCTTCAAGCTTCACGTCTGGATCGTTTTTGAACATCTCCAATTCCCAGGGACGCTCACTGATAGGAATTCTGCCGAATTCGATTGCGTACGAGACTGAATCGAATTGAATTCCCAGCCGAACGACATCCTTCTCCTGCTTTCTCCTGCTGCCGGCCCACATCATCGACTGAATGCCGCCTTCTTCTACCACGCGCCGAGCAAATCCCCCGGTAGAGGCAGCCTGAATCAGCTGAATAGCTTGATAAATATTGCTCTTGCCGCAGCCGTTTGGACCGACTAATACGTTGATGTCACCGAGTTTTAAAAACAATTCTTTGACAGAACGATATCCGGAAATTTCGATTTGGTTGAGTCTCATCGATTTTCTTCAAACACCCGCGATTAATCGAGACAAAGATTCTAAGACAATTTAGAGGACTCCAACTACTTGAATATCTGTTCGATGCATGAGTATCGACCATGTATCAATTGCCACTCAAAGTTTTTCAGCTAAAGCCTTGCCCTTGGCAAAAGCATCTTGATGGTAACGGTCCGATTGAGCAGTAATGGGAAGCTTTCTAGACACGGCCAAGCCCTCGCCAATCAGCTCAAGAATCGTATAGTGCCCGCCGATGGACGCTCCGATGAGCGTATCAGCTGCAGGAGTCAATTGAAGTAGCGGGTCGTCGGGAGTTTTTTCGACAGAGACGTCCGGACTTGACTCAACAAGCCTCGACTGTTGCTCCTCAGATAAATTATATTGTGTGCCATTGCCAAACAGGATGCCGACGCAACTCTTCGTCTATACCCTCGAATTGCCTCATTCCCGGGCCACGCTACGGAAATTAAAGATGATCATTGCCTCAGGTTGTCATTTGCTTCGCCTGGTAAAACTGTGAGGTAAACTCTCGCCGACCCTGAATTTATGGCATCTAGCACACAACTCAAAACACCAGTCGACTTACCTCCTAACGCATCGATCGATAAGAAAGCGACTTCTGAGAGCGGCGGCTGGCGTGCGTGTGTCGGTCCCGTCATCGTAACCTTGGCGGCTACATCCATCGCACTCGCTTACCATTTTGTTTATGGACATACAAAGTCAGCGCTCATTTATGACGCCCGAAACTATCTGTGGACCAGTGCGCAAATATCGCAATTTCTCATCGATCTGTCACATCTGAAATGGTGTCCAGAACTCGTGACCAACCCTCAGTTTCGCGACCGTCTGTTCAACGACGGTCCGGTCTACACGACATTCATCGGATCGTTTTTCGCTTTGTTGCAACACGCACCCGTGCAAAAGGACTGGGTGAAGGTTGAAGTCATTCAATCGATACTTCACGGACTGACTACGGCTCTCGTTTTCGATCTAGCCAGACGAATGGTCCGGAGTGGCGATACAGGGCTAACAGAGCAGGTGACCGCGCGCGTGAGCACGATAGCGGGCTATTCCGCGGCGCTCATTTGGGCGCTTTATCCTGCAGCGAACATCGCGACCGGATTTCTTTACACTGAGCCTCTCGTAGTCTTTGTGATTTCGCTCTTCGTCTGGGCGTCCTCCTCCAGCTCACCAACCATCAAAGCGAACTTACTAGCCGGTTGCGCCGGCGGTCTGCTTTTTCTTATCAAGCCGGTCCTGGCACCAGCCGCACTTGTCGGATGCTTGCTTCGAGCGGTGCTCTCTCAAAAAAGAATAAAGTCGTTATCTACAATCGCAGTCGGCATGGCACTGACCATATTACCCTGGTCGCTCTACACCCACTTCGTCTGCGGCAACATACAGGTGACAACAGCCAGGTTCGCCACTTACAACGTGGTGTTGGGCTCCGACCTGGAAGCGGATGGGCGCCTTTCAATCCCCCGCACTCCACTGACAAATTTCTTCAGAAGCGATGAGTCTCCTTTCTATTTTGTAGCGTCCCAATGGCAAAGGCAACCTTTAGCAAGCCTGCAGATGGTAGCTCGTAAGGTAACGAGACTTCTCACGTATGAGTGGAATGACTTTCGCCATGCCTACTTTGGATTGACGGCACCGCAACAACGCTGGCTGCACCTGCTCCTTGTCTATCTAGGGCTGGCAGGCGCAATGTATGCAATCTGTACCCGAAAGATGGAATCAGCATCAAAGCCCGTAGTATTGGCACTGTCCATGATGTGGATGCCAATGATCTACCTCCTATTCGAAGCGAACTCCCGGTACGGCTTCACAATAATGCCTATGTATGCGGCATTCGCTGGACTGTACCTCTCCTATGTTTTTTCACGCCAAGGCAAGAAACCGCTCATAGTATTGTCTGCGGTGCTTGCTTTAGGCACCCTCATCACTTTCTTCAATATTGGAGATTGGGCATGTACAGGAGCGTCGAAGGAGACGCACACGACTATCGAACCCAATCAAACCCTCGTGACCGGGATCGACTTATCGAAGATCTCACAGCCCAAATCCAACTACGAGCCGCTAATACTGGTGGATGGCGAAAGGTCGATAGAGAGCGCGAATATAGAGGTCAACGGACACGCTATCGGCCAGCTGAAAGGACTGCGCTACTTCGACTCGAGATTGTACGACGGTTACTATGTCACCAAAGAGTTGGCCAGCGCCATGAATGTCTCTCCTTTTGAATTCCGTCAATGGCGCCTGGCAAGAGTACCGAAGGAACTCATTAACTGGAACGGCACCAATGAGATTAAGATCACGGCACACGAGCCTGCCACTATATATGGTGACACGGCGAGAAGGGTGGAAACTCTGCCGTCGCTGAGGCATTTTTGCCCGAACCAGCTTTTCAACAGCCCGGAAGGACTTGATACCCGATCGCCACTGCTTCTCAGACCCAGCCAAAAAACTTATCAGTTCAGCCGGCTGGTCGGCGCGAGCAACAACCTCGACGGCTCCACCCGAGTGCGCATCGCGCTCGTCATGGAATCCCCTCGAAAGCGCAAGCAGATTCTGCCGCTGAGCGACTACGCAATGAGCTCTGCGAGTGCTGACAGCAAAATGCGCGCGGTTATGGACGAGCAGATCAATCCAGATCGTTTCCCCTTCATTATGAGGAGCAGCACTGGCGACGACACCGTTCGCACCAACAGATTTATCGTAGCGAACACCGCGCCTCTCATCGAGATTCAACTTCCTGAGCCCATCTCACAGGAAAACCGCTTGAAGATCAAACTGACGGGAGAAGCAAAAGCAGCCTCTACCGGCCTCGCATCGGCGGTGATCACAAATGGAAGATTTGCTGTTCTCTCGACCAATCCGACCGCATTCAGCGTAGGTCCAGATTGGAAGCAGTTTACGCTCGAAGACATAATGCCGCTCGTACTTTTGCATAAGAAAGAAGGCGGTTATGCTCTGACAGTGGCACTCTATCCGGGTCCCTGGATTGATGAAACCGGCTACGGCTCCAGCCGCAAGTCTTCCGATACTGTGTTCAGGAACTTGAAACTCAGTGTTTCGTACGCCAAAGAGCTCGATCTCAGCGGCAGACAGGTCTTCGTATACTGAGCAATCAATCGACGCGGTAACTAACGAACATAGAAATTCTCACGGATCGAGTCAGGAGCCCTTCAGACCGCTTGTTTACTGTCGTACCGCAAACGCCAGGAGCCGGACGAATTGTTTTTTCAGTACCAGGACACCGCGACATGGTGACCATCTTGCCCAAAGGCAATTCGCCCACCAGCGCGGTAAATTTGCATCCTGTTAAAACTATCCAGCCTCTTCCAGCTTGTTGCTCTTAGCTGCCACTGCAGCATCCTGCGGAGCCGGTATCGCCTTCCATTGACCGGAGCGGGTAAAGCGACCAGACGATACCGCGATAGCAGTAGCCTTGAGCTCTTCTGCCTCTTTGACGCGGTTTGTTTGATACAAGAGCTGTATGTAATGACCTAGAAGCGTCATCACTTGCGAGTGCGCCCGACCCAGTCTGTTCTTTTTAATCCGCAAAGCCTGGACATAGAAAGGCTCAGCTTCGTCATACTTGGCCCATGAATGATAGAGCATAGCGGCATTGTGAGTCACCGTGCCCGTATCCAGATGATCCGGTCCAAGACAGCGAATGTACATCTGCAAGAGACGCCTGATTACGGGCGCGCCTCTGTAGTATTCTTGTGTCATGTAGTAAATTTCTGAAAGAAGCTCGAGTGTGATGCCAAGCCGTCTATCGTCTGGCTCGAAACATTCTGCTTCTTCAAGAGCTGCCAGGGCCAGGTATTCCGACTCTTCCCACTTGCCAGCGTCCATAGATTGCTCAACTGATGCAACCAGGATATCCCAGGGACTTGTTGGTACCTTGGGCCGCTTTCTTTTCTGAAAGTTGTCAACCACCTTTGCGCCCTCTGTGAGGTCTAGAGCCATAAATGACTTTGGTAAGTAAAGTGAAACATCGAGCTAATGACTGAATAATATCGCAAGTTTCACCAAGGTAGAAGTAGGCTTCCGATCCTACTCTATACTTTAGGGCTCTATTTAGTAAAGCGCCAGCAAGGAAGCACCGAAGAATTTCCGGGTTACACATTTCTTTTCAGGTTGAGAACAACCTTTCTTGTAATGTCAGCGCTGATCGATAGCTGACGGATATCCTTCGCCTCGTAAGAGCCCGAGTTCGGAGGATTGAAGCGGAAGGTATAAACACCCTGCGGTATCGTCACCTGACAACAACCATCCTCGTCGGTAAGAACGTAGCCACGCGGCAAGTTGGAGCTTGCATCATCGTCAGGACCATCATCATCCGCCCTCTCCCCGTATGGGTGATATTCCATTTGGCAGCGCGGAACAGGATTTCCGTCTTCGCCCACCAGCTCGAACATTATCTGGCACCAACCGTGCCAGATAATGTCTTGGTTTACAGGTTCACTTCCCACCTCGATGGGTGTGGCGTTCTCAAAATCTTTGTGGACTACTATGGAATAAGCACCGGGTGAAAGGAAGATTGAATATCGGCCGTCGGCGTCCGTAACCGAATGAGCAAGAGCCAGTACCGGATCGGTCGTCTCTGGGCCGAGCCCTTCGGCGCCATCGGCGAACACCGAAATTTGCATACCTGCGCGAGCTTGACCGGAATCATCGCGGACTCGACCTTGCAAAGCCGTACCAGCGCGCAGATCGACGGAAACATGGGTATCTCCACCAACCATAACAATCTTCGACCAAGGTGCAATACCAGTGTGTTCTGCACCATCTATAGTGACAGTCGGTGCATTCCGCGGATGAGCTACAACAATTAACTTGTAGTTGCCTCCCGGCACCCCAAGCGAGAATTGACCAAACTTGTCAGTCTTGGCGATGAACTCTTTCGAACTGGAAGCGTCTTGCGCCCGAACCAGGCAACTTGACAAAGGAGTGTCCTCATAAAGCACTTCCCCTTTGAGTTTATGACCTTCTTCCAGAATGAATTTTCTCTCTGTATCGTTAGAAATTCTGATGTTCGATTCCTTCAAACCAAAATGGGTGGCAAGAGGTGCAGGGACGATTTCGAGCTCGTAGACACCCTTTTCTAGCAACATTTCGAAGCAGCCGTCGGCATCGCTGAGACACTCGGCATAAAGGTCGAACTCTTTGACGACAATATGATCTTGATTCGTCAGAACAGGTACGAGCTTGACTTTCGCGTTGACAACAGCATGTCCGAACACGTCTTCGATCTGACCGTGAAACTTGCACAAGTCGGGCAATAATATGTCTAGCGAACCGTCCACTACCACATTGACCACATGGACTTGTGTATTCACATATGGATTACAGGCGAATCCATTTGAATTCTCGGTCGAGTCTACATTCGTATCGTCGCGGTCCGACCGATGCCTCGATGCCACGTGGAACTTGCCTTTCGGCAATACGAGAGCGTAGGTGCCGTCGTCATCGATACCGCTGGTGGCGGCATAAGGTGTGGGCTCAATTCCGATGGCCATCACTTCAGCATTGTGTAAGCGCTCACCCGAAGGCGCGATAACACTGCCTGTCAACAATGTGCCGGTAGTCAGACTGACATTACATGTGGTGTTAGAGGTCAGCTCGATGTCCGATAAGCGCTCTTTCAAGAATCGAGTTCTACCGCTTGGAATGACATCGACGATATAGCTTCCGGACGGAAGCGCAAAGGAAAATTCGCCTTTACTTCCGGTCACAACTTCCTGGAGAGGCTCATCTTTCTGAGCCGTGTGCATCACAAAACTGGGAGCCGTGACGCGAATATTGACGCCGGCCACCGGCAAACCCTGATGTTTGACATGGCCCTGAAGCGCGTGTGTAACTTGTTTTTCAGCCAAGGTTTAAACCTATCGATGACCAATTGAGAGATTCTAACTCGTAACGCGCAATATTGTTGTATTCACTTGAATGAGTGTGCCGTGATTTTACCAGATGCACCGTAAAGCAAGTCTTTTAGGTGGGGGTAATGAGCGACTGCGAAGACAGTCAGTCTGGAGTTTGTTGCGATTGCATGTATTGTTTTGATGATAGAGACCGGAGCGCCGCCGCAGGATGCTCTAAGTTGCTCACAGAAACCTTCCATACCCCAACCCAGTTACGCTCTGGCGACAGGCTATCTCTTGGTTTGCAAGAATTGTTTTCGTCCATCTTCGACCGAATTCCAGCCAAGATGCTCCATCAACGTCTTCAAAATGATGAAAGAACCGGTCACGACAATCTCGTCCTCGCCGGCTCGCGCCTGAGCGATTGAAAGCGCGTCGGCAAATGAATCGGCAGAAAGCGCCTCGATACCCAACTTTTGGCAATGGTCCACGATGCCCTCTTTCGGATATGTAGCGCGACGCGACTCAGCCTGACAGGCGACCACGAAGTCTCCTTCAGCGAGCAGGTTACGCAGGTATGCCGGCACATCCTTATTCCCGAAGAATCCAAGAACAAATGTTCTACTCGCCGATGAGCGTTCGTCAAGCGCTTTGCGCAGAGCGAGAGCACCTGCTGGATTATGAGCGCCATCCAAAATGATATTTCTGTCAGCCAGGACCTGAATGCGACCTGGGAAATACACTCCCGACAAAGTATCGACCAAATGTTTCGACACCTTGTCTTCGACATTGGCGACGATATTCGATAGGCAGAGCGCTGTTATAGCTAACTCTGCGTTTCTACGCTGATGCGGACCGATCAGCGAAAGCTGCCGCAGTGCCTCTCCGTCTTTTAACAACAAAGAGCCCTCTGCTTTGGGAACCGTAGGGATCCGCTTAATCTGAGCATCTTCATTAACAGCGCCATCCGTTGCATGAAGCGAAATCAAATTCGCGCCGACTTCATTCGCTCTCTGCGTCAGCTCCTCGAGAGCGGAGCCCTTTGCGTACGTGACGACAGGTACGCCATTGCGTATAATCCCCGCTTTCTCGAAAGCTATCTTCTCGACGGTATCTCCCAGGATGTGAGTGTGATCGAGATCGATGTTGGTGATAACCGACGCGAGTATATTGTCAGCCACATTGGTAGCGTCGAATCTGCCACCAAGGCCAACTTCGAGGACAGCGCAGTCGATCTCTTCTTCTCTGAACCAGAAAAACGCAATCGCAGTCAATAGCTCAAACCAGGTCAAACAGCCGAACTCAGGGTATTTCTCGCCAAACTTCTCGGAGAGAATCCGAACCTCGGTAGCAATTCTTGAAAGCTGCGCATCGGAAATAAACCTTCCGTTGACGGAATAGCGCTCATTGAAACACAAGATGTGAGGACCGGTGTAACGTCCGACCTTCAAGCCGAGGCTGCGAACCAGGACATCAAGGATGGTGGCAGTCGATCCTTTTCCATTGGTTCCGCCCACATGAAATGTTTTGATCTTGTTTTGAAAATCACCTTGCTCCCGCATGAACAGCTGCATACGCTCGAGAGTTGGTCGTTCGAGCGTCGGAGAGAGGCTTTCGATGTAAGCGATTGTTTCGAGGTAATTCATACCAAATCGGGCTGTCAGTCGAGTAAACGGTTAACGGATAGAGCCGAGTATCAACGCAAATCGACTGACGATGTCTTCTGCCTGCGCTCGACATGATACCTTAGTCAGCCTTTGAGATGTAAACTGGAAACCTATGAGGAGAAGTTGTTTGTCACTCTTTACACACGATCATAAGGTCGACACGGTGCGCGTGCATGAGGGCGGAATTATCAATCTGCGCATCGACACCCTGCGCTCTGACGGTTTGCAAGTGGTCCGAGAAGTTGTTGAGCACAATGGCGGAGTGGTAATCGCGGCGCAGCCGGCACAGGACCGAGTTTTACTGATCAGGCAGTATCGCTATTCCATCGACCAGGAGCTAATCGAGCTGCCCGCCGGAAGAATTGAACGCGGCGAAGACCCATTTCCTGCCGCTAAGAGAGAGTTGACAGAAGAAACCGGCTTCGAGGCCCGTGAGTGGGCAGAGCTTTCCAGAATGTTTTCAGCACCTGGCTTTTGCGATGAGATTTTGTATCTTTACAAAGCACATGATTTAAATTTCGTCGGAAAAAATCTGGACATTGACGAGCAAACCGATGTTTTAGACCTGAAAATTACAGAGGCCTGGGGCATGGTCGGCAAAGGCGAGATCCGCGATGCCAAGACAATTGCCGGCCTGGCCTTGCTGCTTGTACCCAACGTAGCCAACTGACAACTCCCATGTAGGCGACAAATCTTTAAAGCTCTCTGGGGAAATAAGTTGGCGGATTCTCTCGGTGTTATACTTTCACGGTCCGAGTCCGAAAGTCTCTGCTTAAGCGATTCTAAAGAAGTCTCGGCTTCTTCCGCCCTTCCGATTGAGGTTAGTGATGGCTAAGAACGTTGCCACTCGAAGTCATTCATTGTCGTTTCCCGCAATTGCATCCGTTACTTTTGCAGTACTTGGAGCCATCGTTGTAGGCGCATCCTTCGAGATCATCAAGTACTGGCCTCAACCACAGAGCGTGGAGCCCTATTTCGATGCTATGACAGGGGCTGTGTGGGGCTTCGTAGCAGGTGGAGTCTTCGGCTTTATCCTCGGATATCTGACAGACGAAGACCATTTCCGTAAAGAAGAGACAGCAGTTGCTGCCGCCGACAAGGCCGTAGCGAAGTAGTCTTTACTTCACCGCCAACCTTTCAATTTCTCATATCTTTCAACGGGCTGCAGTGGCAGCTTTCCGCGTATAGCTGTTTTACCAGGTGATCGCAATACCCCTTAATCAGCCAATTGCGCGATGCGATACGAACACCAAAAAGGTATTGATTTAAAAGGGGTGAAGTGATTTAAGGCGAGCCCAGAACCCTCTCGTAGGTATCCTGGTGAAAACCTATCATCAGCGTATCGCCTTTGATGATAGCCGGAGCCCGGAGATTGCCTGTCGGCCCGAGAAGCAGTTTTGCTAGAGCATCTTTCGACGGCTTCTCCTTCTTCAAATCGACATGAACAACCTTGGTGCCCTTCAGCACATAGAGCTCTTTGACCTTCTCTGCCAGTGAAAGCGCCTCATCGAGGCCGATCTTCTTTTGCTTGGCATTGACCTGCTCTTTGGTTTCGATATTTTCTTTCCCAAGAAACTCTTGGGCTCTGGTACAACTTATTCAACCTGGACGGTGATAAACCCAGTCAAGTGACGGCATATGGAAACCTCCATTATGTAACGCCCATAAAAGTAACATATAAATATGTAGTTTAAGAACGTACTAGTCGTAACTTATCCAGGACGGGGTATTTATCTCTTAATGAGAAAAACGGCTGGCTGGCTATCGGTAAAAAATGAATCAGACTGAGTCGCAACAACAAGGTACTGACCTGAGGCTACTTCTAGCTCAGGCTGACTCCTTGGTCTCTGAAAACCGCTTCGAAGAGGCGGCGGAGATTTATCAGAAGCTGGTGTCAATGGCGGAGTCTCGCCTGGGATCCGATCATGCCGATACGGTATTTGTCCTGCAGCGCCTTGCCGATTGTTTGTTCTCCCTCAATCTTTTTAGAGACTGTTTGCCGCTATATGAACGGCTATGCGTTTCCGCACGAAATACGCTTGGCGATTCCGACCCGGAAGTTGTCTCACTCATCATCAAAGTCGCGAAATCGCAAGAGCTTATCGGCTCTTTTCAGGATGCCAAAGCCACCTACGATTTTGCGCTAATGACAGCCCAGCGGAATTTGCCGGCTGGTCACAGTTTGGTAGCGGAGATTCAGGAGCGCCACCAGAAACTTCTGGAGTCCATGCAAGAGAATCAGCGCGCAGCTCAAGCCTGGAAAAGTGGTACAGCCAATCCGGTAGAAACTCCGCCTGTCCAGCCGCCTCAATCTAACCGAATACCGCCACATATGGCAAAGTCGCTCGTCGACCCCTCAACAGTCGGTGAACTAAAACCCTGGGAATTACCGACCCACGAGCAGTCTTCGTACCATAACCCAGTCGGCAGCAATCCGGCCTCGCAACCTAACACCGGTGGAAATCCGTTCGATGGTGATAGTAGAACGACGCCATGGAATGAAGTACAGATGCAACGCGCATCACATCCAGGAACTGAGGACGGCTTGGGAGCCCGGATGATTAAAGAGCTCAATCTTGACGGTACCGAAGGTCCGTTCCGTGAATGGGATACTCAAGGTCAACCGAAGATGGCACCGGATACGGTATTACCCAACTCAATGCAGCAGATGCCGCAGGTGCCGCAGATGCCGGAGATGCAGCAAATGCAGCAGATGCCGGTCAGTCCCCCAGAACCACAGCCAGTTCCACAAGTTCAGACCATTCAGCCGACCTTCGAGCAACCACCGGCACCTCCGCCTCGGCAAGATTTCGGCGGCATGAACAGTCCCGGAATGGAGGGCATGGTTAATCCAGGACAAGGCAGATTCAGAATGCATGGAGCGCCGAACCCACTGCAGATGAGCCAACAAGCGGCCCAAGAAGCAGTTGCGCCCCCTGTGAGCGCAATGCCGGAACTCAATCAAGACCATAGCCTTCCGCCTGGAATGATCACAGTCCCGCCACCTTCGCACCACGCTGGTATTCCAACGGGCATCAGTGCCAGCGACATGCTTTCAAACGAAATGAATCAGGGCGGAATGCTTCCCGGAATGGCACAAAGCGAGCCATCTTTCCCACCTCCACCTGGTGGAGGAATGGAGATTCGTGATGTACTGGGATTGAACAGTGGTGGTACTGGCGGTGGTGACAGCGATCGTTTCGACCAGCCTATAAGCCAAAGGGCAAAACCGGGACTCGATGCCGGAGCGATGATGGGGATGGGCGGTCCCGACATGCAATCTCTCGGCGCCGGTGGTTTGCAACCCATGGCTGGACCTGGCGCGGAATCTGGAGCTCAAACTCTGGGAGCCGGAGGCATGCAGCCCATGGTTCAGCAAGCAGCCCCGAATGCCGCCGACGATGACCCGAATCGCTGGGATGTTCCGATCGGCGAAAGACTTAAAGCTCAAAAAGCAGCTCAGAGTGCCAGCGCGCAATCGCTCGGCTCCGGTGGACTTCAACCGATGGGTGGTCCCGGCATGGAATCAGGCATGCAATCGATTGGCCCCGGTGGGCTCCAACCGATGGGCGGTCCCGGTATGGACTCAGGTATGCAATCGCTTGGTTCCGGTGGACTCCAATCTATGGGTGGTCCCGGCATGGACTCGGGTATGCAATCGCTTGGTTCCGGTGGACTCCAATCTATGGGTGGTCCCGGCATGGACTCGAGTATGGGTTCCGGTGGACTCCAGCCCATGAGAGCACCAGGGATGCAACCACTCGGTCCTGGCGGTCTCTCACCAATGCAGGGAGCCCCGGGCATGGAAGGTATGCAACAGGGAGGCATGACACCAAATCCTTTCGGACGCATGGATTCTCTAGGCGGCCCCCCAATCCCGCAAGGCGGACCTCCGATTCCACAGGGTGGACCTCCAATTCCGCAAGGTGGGCCACCTTATCCGCAGGGCGGTTATGGTGGTGCTCCGTACCCTCAAGGCGGCTATCCGCAGGGCAATCCTCCGTATCCTCAAGGCGGACCACCTTATCCGCAGGGCACTCCTCCGTATCCTCAAGGTGGACCACCACCTTATCCGCAGGGCACTCCTCCGTATCCTCAAGGTGGACCACCTTATCCGCAGGGCACTCCTCCGTATCCTCAAGGTGGACCACCTTATCCGCAGGGCACTCCTCCGTACCCTCAAGGTGGACCACCTTATCCGCAGGGCACTCCTCCGTACCCTCAAGGTGGACCACCTTATCCGCAGGGCACTCCTCCGTATCCTCAAGGTGGACCACCTTATCCGCATGGTGCGCCTCCGTATCCTCAGGGCGGACCACAGCCTCAAGGCGGTTCGCCCTATCCGCAATCTGGACCGCCTTATCCACAGGGCGGACAGCAGTATCCTCAAGGCCAGATGAATTCCGGTACTTTCCAGCAACAACAGGGATTCGGAGCACCTCCTACTGCCAATCAGCAATTTCCGCCTGGTCATGCAGGACAACGCAACACCGATCCGTATATAGATCATTTAAAAGCCAAAGTAGCCGACTTGAGAGCACACACGCAAGGCGGTGATCCGGACATTGAGCCCAATCCGCCCTTGCCGTCTCAGTTTCGTCCACAACAAGGAGCAGACGGCGATTGGCATGACGGAATTTCAATGCCGCTCGAGCTCCAGAAGATGCGAGGCATGGTACCTCATGAGACTGATACCGAATATGGTGAGCAGTACGAAGATCAGTTGGACACCGAACGACTCAGCTCCTCGCAACGGACGAGAGCTGCTCGCGAAGCCGCCACGAAGAGCGAAGGTCTGGTAACCAATCTCAAGACGTTCAAAGAATATTTCATTTCCGCACTGGCGCTCATATTCATAGTTGGTGGAGGTTACCTATTCTTCACCTCCACTACGACACGCCAGCCTAAATCTGTAGCACCGGTGGTGGTGGTGCCTCCGAAACCAGAGGTCAAAGGAAAGGGAGAAAGAAAAGACCTATATTCCAGTCCTGACAATACCCTGCGATTGGCCGTCGGGCTGACGGAGAGCGCTTATGTTGATGGGAAGAATGGAATCAATGTCCAATGCGTCGTGTACGACGGTAATTGGACAACCTCGGCCATGCAACTGGTTGACTCCGTCATGGAGCGCCAGATCTGGTTTAACAAAATGCCAGAGGGAATGATCACGGAGACCGGCACTGTTCTTTACGATAAGAGTGCGCCAGATTTCGTAGTGGTGCGAAAAATGCTCGATATGGCAAAAGCCGCATCATTCTATTACCAAGCCCGTGGCGAATATCCGAAGAAGACAACTGAAGCGCCTGCACAAGCATTCATGTATGGAAATCCTTTCACTGGCGCCACTAACTGGGTCACCATGCGTTCTGTACCTGTAGTGCGAGGCAATCGCGATGAAACAAAAGCACAGCTAGAAAGCGGAGCCTTTCTACTCGGCGAGAGCAAGTACGAGAAAGGCGAAGTCCGTTGCTACGCAGTAAGCGAGTTGAGCACCGGCGCTGAGAAGGGAGTTGGATTCTTCGTGCGGGGCGCCGACAGAAATGGCAACTTCTTTAAGGTTCGAGGGAGCGATCAAGCAATCGTGTTTGGAGCCATGGCCGGAAAAGATGTTAGCAACTGCCAGATTCAGACAGACATCAAGGCGACACTGACGACTCCCGAAAAGCCCACTAAAGTATGGATAGCAAAAAATCAGGTTCTGCCGGTTTTCGTAATCTACCATTCGCTTCCCATAGTACTGGCTATAGTGGCATTCCTATTCTTCTGGCGCTCATTGATGGTGGCACCTGGAGCAACAACCTCGAAGAACTCGACAAATGACAGCTGCCGCATCATCAGCTTTATAGCACTCGGCTTGTGCATAGCCGCTTGCGCCGCACAATATCTGCTCTGGCAATAGAGTTCAGCCAAGGGAATAGTTCGGATAGTTCTTTAATGCCGCCGATGGAACAAGCATCCCCGTCATTCCGCCAAGGGAATAATTTGAATCGCTTCTTTATGCCGTCGAGAGAATACTCCTCGCAGAAGGATCTCTGTCATTCCGCCAAGGAATAATTTGGATGCCTTCACTACGCCGTCGAGGGAATAGTCATCGTTACTTGGCATGAAGACAGAATCTACGTCAACGTTACTTTCCTTGCTTTCCTTGCTTTCCTTCAATCGACTTTGCGAACTGTTCCATCTTCACCGCATTTGGTTCTCTATTGGTTTTTCTCAGCAAATGAGCGTAATTCTTCAGCAAATGAACTAGCTCCACATGGTCCGGTCCGAAAATCTTGTTCTTAATCTCTAGCGCCTGTTTGTAATAATCTTCGGCTTTCTCATATCTGTTTTGTGCATGAAACACCATACCCAGTTGATAAAGAAGATTCGCAACTACCTTGCTGTTCTTTCCCTCATATTTCTCCCGAATCTGTAGACTTCGAGAATAGAGCTCTTCAGCTTCTTTGTACTTCTCGCGCTTGAACATAACGGCTGCGAGGTTATTGGCGCATGTCGCGACATCGTCATGGTCGGGTGGAAAAGTTCGCTCACGGATAATGAGCGCCTTCCTGTACAGCGGCTCCGCCTTCTCGAACTTGCCTTGCGCGAAAAGAACCTTACCCAGATTGTCGACGCTGAGCGAAAATCTACCATCCTTTTCTCCGAACTGCTCAGCTTCCTTGAGAGCCTCTTGCCACATGCGCTCGGCTTCGTCTAGGTTGGATTGCTGAGCGGCCTTCACTGCCTGCATTTTGTAATTGGTCCAGTTGGCTGACATTACTGAGCTCCTGAAGAACGGTCCGTACTAGATACTAATTTACCCTATCAAAAACCAGTTGCCTCACAATTCCACCGAGATTCGAGAGTCAATCTTAATCCTAACCAAGACTGAGGCCAATCCATGCCAAACCGCAACAAAAGCGATAAACTATTGGATCTTCTAACAGTGCAAAGGTCACCGTAGCAATGCACCGGCGTGAGCAACGCTTGCCAAGAGACACTATCCATTCTTGCGCGGCATCACGTCTGAGGACAGTCATGTAATCGAGAGCGAATCGGAGGTTATGATGAAACTCGTTGAGAGCCCCGGAAAGAAAGGCAAAGGTCAACAGGAGTCGAGCCAGCAAGAAGAACGGCAGATTCCAATGGGCGCTCGGAAGGAAGTCATCAAGAAATTTCCGGTCAACCCTAATCTGAAAAATTACGAATCGACCTATTGCTCGTTCGACTGGGAGGACGCGAAGAAAGAGTTGTCCTGGTTCACAGGCGGCAAGATCAACGCGGCCTACAATGCCGTCGATAGACATCTGACCGACGGGAGACGCAACAAAGTGGCTCTTTATGCCATTTCAAGCGACAACGAATTGGAGAAGTGGACCTTTCAGGAGATCGCGGACGCATCAAACCGCGCGGGCAATGCCCTGAAAGAGCTCGGGGTGAAGAAAGGGGACAGAGTATTCGTTTTTCTTCCGCGAGTTCCCGAGCTGTACATAATGACCTTGGCCATCGCTAAGATTGGCGCAATTGCCGGACCACTCTTCTCCGCATTCGGTCCTGATGCTCTTCGCGACCGGCTTCAGGACAGCGAGGCAGTAGTAATTGTCACCAACCCAGAGTTAAAACCGAAGCTAGATCAAATCAAGAGCGAGCTGCCAAACCTCGAATACGTCATCGTGGTGGATGGCGACAAGACGAAACTGAAAGATCGTGAATTCACCTATGACGAGCTGGTCAGCAAGCAAAGCGACAAGCTTGTCTGTGAAAGGATGGATCCCGAAGATCCCTTGTACCTTCTGTACACGTCAGGTACGACTGGTAAGCCGAAAGGCGTCGTCCATGTTCACAACGATATTCTCGGTCACCACATGACCTCCAAGTGGGTGCTCGATTTGCAAGCTGACGACATCTACTGGTGCACGGCTGATCCAGGCTGGGTAACTGGCACCGTATATGGTATCTTCGGTCCGTGGTCGAACGGCGCGTCTGTCGTGAGCTACGAGGGTCGATTCGATGCCGACAGTTGGTACGAAGTGATTGACCGACTGAAGGTAACTGTTTGGTACACCGCACCCACCGCGCTGCGCATGTTGATGAAAGCGGGTGATGATGTCGTTTATCGCCATAGCCTCGAAAGTCTACGCTATATTCTGAGCGTCGGAGAGCCTCTCAATCCGGAAGTGGTGCGTTGGGGCATGAAAGTCTATGGACTGCCGATCCACGACAACTGGTGGCAAACCGAAACGGGTATGCAGCTCATTGCTAATTTACCCTGCATGCCGTTAAAACCTGGCTCGATGGGCAAGCCGTTGCCCGGAGTCTACGCATCGGTAGTCGATGACGACGGTGACGAAGTAGAAGCCGGTAAACTCGGGCGACTCGTGGTCAAGCCTGGTTGGCCGTCGATGCTTCGCACCATCTGGCGCAATAAACCCAAGTTCGATGAGTACTTCAAAATCCCAGGGTGGTACTTCAGCGGAGACAACGCATGGAAAGACGAGGAAGGTTACTTCTGGTTCGTCGGACGCGCAGACGATGTGATCAACACAGCCGGACATCGCGTCGGCCCATTCGAAGTTGAATCCGCACTTGTCGAACACGCAGCCATCGCTGAAGCCGGCGTCATCGGAAAACCAGATAAAGAGCGCGGCGAAATCATCAAAGCCTTCGTCGTTTTAAACAACGGATTTTCCGAAAGCCCTCAACTTCTGGACGATATTCGCGAACACACGAAACGCCAATTGGCAGCACATGCCTATCCCCGTGAAATCGAGGTGAAGGAAAGCCTGCCTAAGACCCGCTCGGGCAAGATCATGAGACGATTGCTCAAGGCGTGGGAGTTGGGCTTGCCTACAGGCGATACCTCTTCGCTCGAAGAAGACTAGCATCAGCGAGGTAGGACTGGAGTCGGTTAGATCGGTTCGGTTCGGTTCGGTTCGGTTCAGTTCGGCTGGACCGTCGGAACGGATATCGAATCGGAATGGAACGGACCCAACGGCTGGGGGATATCAGCGTCCTGATCGCAAGCCGTTTTGAATTACTTTCGATATCATCGAATTCGAAACAGAACTAAATGCGGCTTAGCATCGTTGATTAATTCCCGCTGCTAAGTTATTGAATGTCGTCAATCATCCTCGGAACAGATTCGACTGAGCGCTTCTGTGCGGCAGTTCAACCTGGTCGAGTGTCCTTGACGTGACTCACTCCAAATCCGTTTATTCAAAAATTTCGAGAAAACATCCACGTGGTCTATAAACAGCTCGACGATAAATCTTTTACCCGTAGCCCTACCTATTGCCTGTTTAGCGCCAATACCATATCGATCTTGCGATTTCCTATACTATTTGCGATATAGGTCGCATTAGACGTTTCTCTTTCCCTTTCCACACCTGATTCGGTATTCTTAGTACAAGCCAAATTACAACCAAATATCAGACGCAGCGCCAGTCCCGCTGGTGAGGAAGACACCTCATTTGGTGGCATTCGTATATGCGGCAGATATACCGGTGGCGTTGTTGTTACAGCGTCGGCTCATTAATTTTCTCTGGTAATTGAAGTTATTCGTCTCGAAGTACGTTTACAGAAACAGACCCGGAATTCCCAAGGTAAGGTGCAATGAACGCCGAACTGAGCATTAGCGAATCGACTCTGGAAAGACTTCCACCCCAGTCGCTAGAGGCTGAGCAAGCGGTACTGGGGGCGCTACTCGTCAGTGGCGACGGCGTCTCACGGATTGTGGACCTTCTCGATCCGGAATACTTTTACAGGAGAGCGCATCAGGTAATATTCGCTGCCTGTCTCGATTTATATGAAGCCAACGAACCTATAGACATCGTCACTGTTTCTCAGTTTCTCAAAGATGAGGGAAAGCTCGAAAATATCGGCGGTCGACAATACATCACGGATCTGTCGCTTTCCGTCGCCACCACTGCCAACCTCGAGTATTACGCCAAGGTAGTCCAGGAAAAGGCTATCTTGCGCCAGCTGATCAAAGCCGGGACCGAGATTGTCGGTACCTGTTACGAAGAGACAGATGCGGACATGGCTCTCGACCGCGCTGAGCACATGATCTTCACGCTCGCTCAAAAGCGAGAGATGCAACAGCTCGTGCACATCAAGCACATCGTCGAGACTTCATTCCAAAAGATTGAAGAGCGATACGAAAATCGCGATGCACTGTCTGGAGTACCATCAGGATTTTACGATCTTGACGCATTGACCTCGGGCTTCCAACCGTCAGATCTCGTCATCATCGCCGCTCGTCCATCCATGGGTAAGTGCCTCGCGTTCGACTCAGAAATCGTCGTTGAAGACGGAAGCGTCAAGACAATCGAAGAGATATACAGAAGCAAGAATTTCAAATTGTTGACGCTGTGCGACGATTTGAAGTTGCGTCTGACTACTCCAAGCCATTATGTGGACGATGGAATCAAGCCCGTATACCACGTCACGACTAGACTGGGGCGCTCGGTCGAGACGACTCTATCTCACCCGTTCCTCACACGGGAAGGATGGAAGAGACTGGAAGAAATTCACGTCGGACAGAAAATTGCTATACCTCGAAGAATCGGTGTTTTTGGCGATCGCCAGATGAAAGAGTGCGAAATCAAGGTCATGGCACTACTCACCGCGGACGGTGTCATCAAAGATGGCGAGGTCGCTTTCTCCAACGTCAACGTTCCGCTACAACAAGAATTCGAAGAAGCGCTTGTCGAGCTGGAGGGGACCCTGGCACTCAAGAAGGCAGTGGGCGATTCGTCATCCATCAGTCGTGTTGGGCGAAATTCCAGACCTACCTGGATGAGCATAACTCCTATGTCCAACTGGAGAGAGCGCGTCGGATTGCCCGGCAACGGTCCAACGGTGGAGATTCCTTCGAGTGCCTTCACTCTTCCCAAGCAACAGCTCGCACTTTTCCTCAACAGGTTATTCGCTACCGCAGGACGCGTCTCAATCGACTCCGACGGTCGCCTGCAGGTGTCTTTCATCACAAGCAGCGAGCGATTGATCAAGCAGCTCCAACATCTGTTATTGAGATTCGGTATTGTATGCGGAAGGAAGCAAAGCTTCCAGCTCGACATAACCGAAGCTGATTCTCTCCAGAGGTTTCTCTCCAAAATTGGTATTCTCGGAGTCGAAGAGCTCACATCCTATTGCGCATTTTTGAAAAAACAGCAGGAGCTGGCCGGTGTCGACAATACACACGAGCTCAGCGACATTTATTGGGACGAAATCGTATCTATCGAATCAGTCGGAATGAAGCAGGTATATGACCTCACGATTCCAGATAAACACAATTTTGTTGCCAATGATATCTGCGTTCATAACACCGCATTCGTGCTCAACATCGCTCAGCAAAGCGCGGTCGAACACAACATACCGGTCGCTATATTCAGTCTTGAAATGTCAAAGGAATCGCTGGTTATGCGTATGCTTTGCTCTGAAGCAGAGATTGACGCCAATCGTCTCCGCACAGGTCACATGCACACATCCGACTGGACCAAGCTGGCGTCGGCTATGGGTAGATTGGGAGAGGCTCCAATTTATATCGACGACTCCGCACTGGTCACCGCCCTCGAGATTCGAGCTAAATGCCGACGTCTCAAGGCGGAGATGAACGGTCTCGGACTGGTGGTGATTGACTACATCCAGCTGATGCAAGGTAGAAAGTCGACCGACAACAGAGTCCAGGAAGTATCCGAAATTTCGCGAAGCTTGAAGACGCTGGCACGCGAAATCAATGTCCCTGTGCTCGCACTCTCACAGCTATCGCGCGCGGTAGAACAACGTCAGAATAAGCGACCAATGCTATCGGACTTGAGAGAATCCGGCTCGATCGAACAGGACGCTGACCTTGTTATGTTCATCTATCGCGATGAATACTACAATCCCGAAAGCGATCGCCGTGGCGAGGCAGAGATTATCGTCGCAAAACAACGTAACGGCCCCACCGGCACTGTAGACCTGCTCTACCAGGGCAGTATCACACGCTTCCTCAACAAAGTGCATACGCAGTACACACAGGTTTGACGATAGACTTTTCAGTCGTTTTTTAGCGAGAACGGGCATTGATGCGATGTCTCCGAGTGCACGATGACGATTTTTTTTCGCGAACGCGTCAAATCGTGATAGTCGCTCCTTGGTAGGTTGAGATTGCGGAAAAACGGTTCAAGCGTGAACATTTTCAACCCGTAAAGGACGAACATCCGTCGGTTAAATGGCTCTATCGGGTCCCATCGCCTTTGTTCGATTGACAGGACCAACTCGTTTCAAGTTGATTACGTCCGAACCAACAGTTGTCCTGTTAGTCAGGATTTCGCCAGGTCTCAATATCAAAATAAGCGTGTTGCCTTAATACACGCCGGAGAACGACAATGGGCGAAGATTTCTCGGAGCGGGTCAGACCCGTTCAGTCGGTCGACTTTGTTCGCATAGTCGCGGAGACGATGCAAGCGGAGTTGCAGAATCCCTCCACCACATTCCTGCGCACGGACAATACAAGCAGCGCGTACCTTCCTCGACTGGAACTGGTAGGTGGCACTGGTGTCGATACCACCAATCCCGGTCTGCAGATTGTGAGGAACGCAGCAGGAGACGTAGCCGGCATTAGGCATGGTGGCGTACTTCACGAAGTACAGAATCGGACGGATGGACAATACATCAGGTTAGGAAGCGGCGATAACTGGACCAGACTGTCTGCCCCAATTACAGCCGAGCGGGTGTCGTTCGAGAGACCAGCGCTTGGTGGAGCAGGACCGGTGACAATCAGCCTGTTGCTCGACGGTAGCACTGAGGCCGTGTCCGCGACTCATCGAACTGTAAGACACGCGAATGGACACCGCACATATTATCAGCAAAATCCCTCGGGACCAGGCACTCTCGTCGCGATGCGCGATGGTACTGGAAGACCGATTCAACTCACGGGAGCAACAAATGGCGGCGACGAGCTCTACAATGTTACCGCCATCACAGGTGGTGCCCATAATCTCAATCTCCGAGCCAGCGAACATCAGCGAATTCAAGTAAATCCACGCACTGGCGAAATTCGAGTGAATGAACATCGTACCGGCGGCGCGGTAAACACGACTTACCACACCGATGGGCGACGAGTGGAGACAAGCGGCACGCCTCCGACCACAACAACTAGCTGGCCAGGCGATACCGGATTTCGTAGACAAGAATCGCCAACTGACAACAGACTGATAGATCGATCGAACAGGAATTGGGGCATTGAATCAGCTCCAGACGGGCGAATAACTCGCATCACAACGCCTGCCGCTGAACCAATAACAGCTCCAGAAGGCGGATCACTGCAGATCAACGCTCATGGACATGTTGTCCAGGCAAGAGCAGATCGCACATCAACAACTATCCTCGGAGATGGAACCAGAATTGAAAGAGACGCTCAAAGTAGGGTGACTCAGATACGCATCGGCAGCGAGACGATAACAGTCGCTAGAAATCCAAGCAACCCAGCAGAAATAACACAAGTAACAGCAACCGGAGGAACGCCCGCGCGGTTAGGATTTCCGCTCAATGCCTCAGGCGGTCAGATAACGGTCGATGAGCGAGGCAACATTACTCAGCGCAACGGCAACACAGCAAATACGTACCGGACTGATAGAACTCGCGTCGTGACCAATACCACAGATGGTACTGCTCGAACATTCGACGCAAACAACAAAATGATCGCCGTACGCAACAGAGACGGTGAGATGAGCATTCACTACGACGGCACTGGGCAGGTGAGCGAGGTTCGCTCTGGCAATCCACCGGTAGTGATTGCGCAACGAGCAGGAATTCCAAATCGCGAGATCAGACAGATCAATGTCAATCCCGAAACCGGAGCTGTCACACTTACAAACGAACGCAACGAGCTAATCTCAGTCATACGACCAACTCGTGGCAGCATTCATCGCGACGGCGCCAATCGCGTAAATGAAATCCGACGCGGACCAGCAGGAAATGAAGTGTGGGGTATCAGATACGATTCAGCGAATCGCCCCGTGGGTCTTACAAGAGGAGGAACAGCTCTCGAAGGTGCAACCAATATTTCAGTGAATGAAAACACAGGTCAAATACAATACGAGCAGAACGGTAGAAGATTCACGCTCAGCCTGAATGGCAGCTCGAGAGAAGAAAGAGACTTCAATACACCACACGCTCAAATCATCACGAGAAACGAACACAACCTGATCACCGAAGAAGATTTTCTTCGAGCCAATGGCAATCGGGGACAACGCCGTTTCCACTATCAAATGGACGCGAACGGCAATCCGCAATTGCAGAATGGACAACCGATTCTCAATCGAATTGACTTTCAATTGCCTGGTCCCTGCTCTTTAGTAAGACAGGCCGATGGTCGCTGGCAAGTAGTCAGCACCGACCAGAACGTGCTGCAAATGCTCGGACGTACCGCTCAAAGTCAGCCCTGGAACGCAAATCCACAACTCGACGCAAATGGTAATCTCACCTTCACATGGTCGAATGGTGCCAGTTGCCATCGCCCTGCAGATGCCAGGCAGGATAGAGACGTACCGGCGACACCGGCTCCCGCACCAACCCGCCCAGGTGCTCCAGGAACTCCAACATCAACGCGAACAAACAACTCGCCACCGACTCCCGATTCATCGCTCACACCACCGGGCGGCTCGAGCGTCTGCTCTGACGGTGTTTGCCGTCCACGACCACTTCGTCAACCGATTTTCCGGGGTCGCGTGAGAGGTCGATTGTTTTGATTGACAAATTCTTGACTCGATCGCAGGAATGTTGATAATTGTATTTATGCCAAGTCAATTGCTCAGCCTTATCACTACAACTACAGTGCCGCAGGTACTGGGGATGAGCACGCGCATCTAATTTAGCCGACTAAGTTGATAGCCGAAGCGAGCCCTCTACCTGCGGCTCGTTTTTTGTTTTGACTATCAAACGTTGGAGACGAGAAAATGGGTTTTAATAATGGGAATGATTCGTGTAAGGATCCCGGAAGCCAAGATCAGCAATTGAGACTAGACGAAGAAGCCAGCCTCTACAAGATGCGCCATAGCTGCGCCCACATTCTTGCACAGGCGGTGATTGAGCGATTTTCAGAAAGCGGCAGCGTCAAGCTCGGCGTGGGTCCAGCAATTGCTGATGGGTTTTATTACGATTTTCAATTACCGAGACCGCTAAACAGCGACGATCTCGGTTGGCTGGAAGTGCGTATGAAGGAGATTGTCAAAAGCGGTTGCGACTTCAGTTACTCGAAACTAGGAGCTGATGACGCCAGGCAGGTTTTTCAAGACCAACCATTCAAAATGGAGTTGATCGATCTGATTTGCAGTGGACAGGCGGATCCTGATGCACAAGAAGATGCCAACACCAGTTCTGAAGATCGCACGGTCAACGAGGTATCGATATATCGACACGACCGCTTCGTCGATCTCTGCAAAGGTCCTCACGTGCACAACAGTCGAGAGATCAATCCGGACGCACTGAAGCTTCTGCATACGTCCGGGTCGTTCTGGCGCGGCAACGAGCGCAATCCCATGCTCACCAGGATTTATGGCACCGTTTTTGCTTCCAAGAAAGAACTCGAGAAGCATATGCTGTTTCTCGAAGAAGCAAAACGCCGAGATCATCGACGGCTTGGAAAAAAATTGGAGCTCTTCCACTTTGATGAAACCGCGCCCGGCATGCCATATTGGCTCCCGAACGGAATGCGCCTACTGAATGAGCTGTTTTCATTCTGGCGAGACACTCATGAGAAGCACGGGTACGAGGAGATATCTTCGCCGCTGTTGAATCACAAGAGTCTGTGGGAAACCTCCGGTCACTGGGAGCACTATAACGAAAATATGTTCCTTGTCGAAGACGAGGACGACACCGTATATGGTCTAAAACCAATGAATTGCCCCAACGCGATGGTCGTGTTCGGCTTAAAACTACGAAGCTATCGAGATTTGCCGATGCGCCTATCCGATTGCGATGTACTTCATCGCAACGAGCGCTCAGGAACCTTGAATGGACTGTTTAGAGTGCAGAAATTCCAACAAGATGATGCCCACATTTTCGTCTCTCCGGATCAGATTGAAGATGAATTCAAAAAAGTACTCACCCTGGCAGCGGAGTTCTACTCTGTTTTCAACATGTCCTATTCTTATCGACTGAGCTTGCGTCCCAATAAATTCGTCGGCGATGTGGAAAAGTGGGACGAGGCTGAGAATGCGCTTCGACGGATTCTAGATCGCCAGGTCGGCAAAGACAATTACATGATTGCCGAAAAGGAAGGCGCCTTTTATGGACCGAAAATTGACATTCTGATGCGCGACTCGCTAGGCCGTAAATGGCAGATGGGTAACATCCAATTGGACTTCCAATTGCCGGAGCGATTTGGCTTGAAGTATATCGATAAAGACGGTCAGCACAAGACCCCAGCTGTTATTCATCGAGTAATCTACGGGTCCATCGATCGATTCATCGGTATTCTTCTGGAACATACAAATGGCGAGTTGCCGGTCTGGTTGGCGCCATTACAGGTGGTGCTAATTCCAATCGCGGATCGACATATTGAGTATGCAAAATCGATAGGAGCCATACTCAATTCAAAGCGTATTCGTCACAAGGTAGACGATGGAAGCGCTCGCATGAACCGAAAAATTCGAGACTGGGAGATAATGAAGGTCCCTTACATTTGTATCCTGGGCGATGATGAGATGAACAGCTCAACCGTCTCTTTCCGTTCCAGAGGAAAGGGTGACGAACGAGGAGTGCGACTATCCAAATTCACGGCATATCTATCCGAAATAATCGAGAGCAAGACCAACAAAGCAGACCAGGATGATTTCATTTCTGACTGAACACGATGAAACCAGGAGACTAGCTACTGCACTGGGAGATATCTAGCCGGACGGCGAGGTCGAATCAACCTGCAGGTGCTGCTGCTACTGCGGGATAAACAAAAGATCGACGCTGGTGCAGCCAAGCTTTGGCTGTTTTTCAAACTCCAAAGTCTCAGCGTTGAGTACTCCAAGAGTGTCAGTTGCTGCGCTGGTGACGAGCAAATGCTTCCCATCTGCGAGCATCATGATATCGCTGGGGAACTCGACATCGATAGGCAGAGTAACATCCTTGTTCTTCGTCATAGCAGGCAGATTCAAGACGCTTATGGTGTTATCCTTCGCATTAGCTATAAAGAGCTTGGTGTTATCGCTATTCAAGGCGATTCCTGTCGGACCTTCGCCCGTAGTCACAGTTCTAATGAGCTTTTTCTGTGTAATGTCAATTACAGAGATCGTGTTAGAGAGGCGATTGGTGATAAACGCTGTACGGCTGTCGTTGGTTACGGCCACATCATTTGGCATTGTTCCGACTGGTAGAACGCCGATAACCTTCTGATTCAATGTCGATATAAAGGAGACCTTAGCAGCCGGCACGTTGAGTACGATCAGCGTGTATCCATTGGGTGTCAGAGCTAATCGCGTTGGACCAGCAGGCACAAAGGTATGCATCATGATCTTCCGGGTCGCCAGTTCTACAATCGCCACTTTGTTAGCGGCACATTCGGAAACATAGAGGAATGGACCTTCGGCCGGGGCGGCAATATCCTTCGGACCGCTGCCAGGTGGGAAGTCAATCTGGCCGCTGAACTCCTTGGTTTGAGGATCGACTATAAGAACTCTGTTTTTTGTCTGATCCGCAACGAACAATTTGCCATCTGCACATGCCATGCCACTAGGCGTACCATCAGTCGGCAACTCGGTCAGTTTCTCCAACTGATTGCCAAGTATGGCAATCTTACCGGTTTGCGGGGAAGTAACAGCGATGATGCCATTCTTCCCGACGGCGACTGGATCCTTTTTTGCAGCTGGTTGGGCGGCCACCTCGGGCACAGTGGACGATGTCATAACCGATATAGTCAGCTCACCGATAGTATTCTTGAGCTCAGGCACGACTGCCATGTCAGACGGCACGATGAGATCCTGAGGCAAGCTGCAAACACAAATCCGTTGCTTCTCATCTGCCTTGAGTCCTGGAGGTAAGGCCAGGATTTTCTTCCCGGCGCGATCGATGAGCTTCAAGTAGTACCAACCGTTAGTGAACGCGAACAATGTCGGCTCGCTCTGAGGATACTGCGCGGACAATCCGGGTGTGCCGGACTTGATGCTCTTCGGTATCAAGGGAATGAAGAGACTACCGTCAGAGCTTTCAATTACTCCGTCGAGCCGCACCTTTGCGCTTGGAAAAATCGATTTCAAAGTGGCTTTCAAAGACTCAGGCGGACGCGTCGCGTTGCCATGCGGAATCCACGAGACAAAGAGAACTATCGTCATTGCTAACAGTATGGCGAACTTGCCAATTTGATATGAGGGCGCCACTGTCGGCGGTGGCAACCGCCAAGGCTGAGAATCGAGGACTGGTTGCATCGCCTTATTCGCTATTCTTCGGTCGAAATGCGTCGACGATCTTGTCCAACAACGTGTCTTCCTTCTCTTCACCGTTTGTTTTTTTCTTGCCGTTAGCCTTACCCTTACCGTCCTCTGACTCTTTCAGCGCAGTATGAGTTCCCGATTTGGTAGCATCTTTCTTTTGCTTCTTCGGCTCTTCCGGCTCCTTGAGAGCTTCCGGATCAACAGTAAGCGACTCTCCATGCAATTCCGCCAGTTTTTTGAAGAGCTCTCTATGGTCACCAGATAGTTTTGTCGGCGTATTGACTACGACATGCACAATCTGATCCCCACGTCTGCCCTGACCCTGAAGTGGTGGCACCCCATACTCTTTCATCAGCAGTTGGCTACCGCTCTGAATGCCCGCGGGAATTTTCAGAATTTTGGAACCATCGACAGTAGGCACTAAAATTTCACCACCAAGAGCAGCCATCGAGAAGCTGATGGTTTGCTTCACATGGACGGTATTACCGTCTCGAACGAAGTCTTTGTGTGGTTTTACATGAATGATGACAAAAAGATCGCCAAAGGGTCCACCGAACGGGCCCTTGTCTCCGAGACCGGCGACGCGCATCCTGCTTCCATCGGCAATGCCGGCAGGCACGGGAAGAGTAAAGTCTTTCTTCTTTCTGGTTACTCCATCACCACGGCAGTCGCGGCAAGGCTTGTCGACTTTCTTGCCATGTCCTTTGCAGTGCGGACACGTCGTAATCTGATAGGTCTGAACGAAGAGCATGTTGACCAGCTCTTTCACCTGACCGGCACCGTTACATGTGGTGCAGGTCGACACGGTGCTGCCGGCGGCAGCACCAGTGCCAAGACAGGTCGTACAGTCGTCCAGACGACTGACATCGAGCTTTTTCTCGCAGCCGAATACGGCCTCGAGAAAATCGATTTGCAAATCGTGCTTCAAATGTGCGCCTTGAGCGGGTCCCGCCGAACGGCCAAATCCGCCACCGAATCCACCGCCCCGAACACCCTGTCCGAACAGGGCTTCCAAAATGTCGTCCATACCAAAGCCCGCGAAAGAGCTGAAGTCGACGTCGTCGAATCTGCGCGAAGCGCCTTTGACACCCTCATGTCCGTAGCGATCGTAGGCCGAGCGCTTGTTCTGATCGGAAAGAACTTCATATGCTTCAGCGAGCTCTTTGAAGGCCTTTTCGTCGCCCGAATCTTTGTTATCGGGGTGCAAGGCACGCGCCTTTCTACGAAAAGCCTTTTTGATCTCTTCAGGCGTAGCGGTCTTTTCGACTCCGATTACTTCGTAGTAGTCCTTGTTGGTAGACATGTTTCCTGTTGGCACGTGAGGCTCCTCAGTCTGGGTTGGCGCTCAGTGGTTCCTTAGCCTTCTCTTCCTTGGGCCTTTCCTTGGGTTTGGTGTCCCTGCTTTCACCGAGCTCGATTGTTTCTATCGTTGGTCGCTTTCTCGCTTTAACATCCCTGGTTGTTGGCTTGGCTGTATGAAGTACGCGACCGAAATCCAGGAGCGCTACATCCAGACCGGCGACGTATGATTTGAGCTCGTCGGTTTCGTCCTTTCCAAGAGACTCCTTTACATTGTCTATAGCCCGGCGCACTTTGTCTACAATACTCTTATCAACTCTGTCACCATACTTAGTGATCGTTCTCTCAGCCTCGCCACACATGGCGTCAGCTTTGACTCTGGCGCTTATGCGTTCGCGCTCGATGCGATCCTGCTCGGCAAATTCTTCGGCTTCTCTCTTCAAACGCTCGACCTCATCAGGATTGAGGCCGGTTGTACGGTGAACCGTGATTGACTGCTTGAGGCCGGAAGCATGGTCCTTAACGCTGCATTGCAGAATGCCATCCGCGTCAATATCGAAGGTAACTTCGATCTTAGGTACGCCACGCGGAGCTGGTGGAATGCCGGTTAAATTCAACTTAGCAAGTGACTTGTTGTCTTTTGCTTTTTCACGCTCTCCCTGTAAAACATGAACTTCGACCGAAGTCTGACCATCTTCGGTAGTCGAGAAGAGCTGCGTCTGACTGGTTGGAATTGTGGTATTGCGCTTGATGATTCGGGTGAATAGTTCACCAGCAGTCTCGATTCCCAGAGACAATGGAATCACGTCCAGCAGGAGCACTTCCTTCAAATCGCCAGACAAAATACCGGCCTGGATAGCGGCGCCCATAGCAACAGCCTCGTCCGGGTTGACCGACTTAGATGGATCTTTCGAGAAGAACCGCCGGATCATGTCCTGTACTGCAGGGATTCTGGTGGAACCGCCAACGAGAATGATGTGCTCGATGTTGGACGGTTCGAGTTGAGAATCCTCCAGCGCTTGTTGCAACGGTCCGAGACAAGCCTCGACCAGGTGATTGGTGAACTCGTTGAATTTCGCACGAGTCAACTGACCTTCATAGTGAAGCGGGCCACTGTCGTTGGCAGTGAGGAATGGAAGATGTATGTCAGAGGTGACAGCAGTAGACAACTCGATTTTGGTTTTTTCCGCTGTCTCTTTTAGTCGCTGAATCGCGATCAGGTCGTTGGATACGTCAATACCAGATTGCGCCAGGAAATCAGTAATCATCCAATCTATTATAGCCTGATCGAAATCGTCACCACCGAGCCGATTGTTACCGCTGGTAGCTTTGACCTCGAATACGCCCTCTGTAATCTCGAGAATGCTGACATCGAATGTGCCACCACCGAGATCGAACACGAGAATGATCGATTGGTCGTCGAGCTTATCCAACCCATATGCAAGCGCACTGGCTGTGGGCTCGTTGATGATGCGCATGACGTCGAGACCAGCGATTTGACCGGCATCGCGAGTGGCCTGACGCTGGGCATCATTGAAATAGGCAGGTACGGTGATCACCGCACGAGAGAGCTTTTCTCCCAGATATGACTCGGCATCCGCTTTCAGCTTCTGAAGAATCATTGCTGAAATTTGCTCAGGACTATGCGGAGCGCCATCAATCGTAACGCGATAATTGGTACCCATTTCGCGTTTGATCGATTGTATTGTCTTGGACGGATTTGTTACCGATTGCCGCTTCGCGACCTGCCCAACGAGACGCTCTCCGGTACGCGTGAATGCCACCACAGAAGGTGTGGTCCTTGCGCCTTCCGCGTTCTCTATGATAACCGGCTTACCACCTTCCATGATGGCAACACACGAGTGCGTTGTTCCAAGGTCGATTCCGATTATCCTGTCGCTGCTCATTAAATACCTGATCTGTCAGAATACGGAAGGAGTCTAACTCTCTTCGCTTGCTGACGCCTGCTCTTTCTCTTCAAACTCTTGTGGCTGAAGCGCCGTCGAGACGTCAATCACGGGGAGGTCCTGCGTGAGATTGCCAACACCGGAGTGCTCGGCGGCTACATCATCCGTCTGAGCAGTCTCTTCTTCAGTGGACTCAGCCGTCTCATAGGCAGCCTCTTCGTCGGCTATTTCTTCAGGCATTTGTTGCTCGTCGGCTACTTCGCCTGTGCCTTCCTCATATTGGACTTCGACCTCCGCAGCAGCTTCTTCTTCGACTGCTGCCGCTGGATCGTATTCGCCTTCACCAAGGGCGGTGGCGACGTTGACCAGAGACGGTCTCAACACCTTGTCATTGAATATATATCCGGGTCGAAGCTGATGTAAGACTGCGCCATCCGGAACTGCATTGCTGGGAATTTGTTGCACAGGTTCGTGATAGACGGGATCGAACATTTCGCCAATCACTTCGAGCTGTTTTATACCAATTTGCTCGAGGCAACGGTTGAACCTGTTATAGACCATATTGAGACTTTCCATCATCGCGGCTGAGTCCATGTCGGCCGACAACTTAGTCTTGGCAAGGTCCATATCGTCAAGGGCAGGAAGAATCGCTTCAATCGCTCGCTGCACCCCGGCAGCGCTAAATTCTTCTTTTTCCCTTGCTACGCGCTTGCGATAATTCTCAAAGTCAGCGGCCATGCGCTTCCAGTGATTCTCTGCTTCTTGAGTGCGCTTTTCGAGATCTGCCATTTCGGCTTGCATTCGCGTGCAGTTAGGGCACGGACCGCGCTCCTGCTCTTGTTTGTTTGCCAAACCAAAATCCTCCGGGTCGGGCTCCGCACCAGCGTACATTGCTCTGTAGAAAGCCTTGGCTTGGGCGCTTCGGTCGGTTTTCCCGCCTTTCCGAGCACCCTGAGGTTCTCCAGATTCGGATTCGGTTTTGTTTTCAGCGTCGTCGCCCATAGTCACCTGAATTTAGTACGGGTATTGAATATATACGCCCTAGTCTGATTGTGCACGCGTTTTGGATTGAGCTTACGGGCGGCGATAAAATCTTAACGCTTTAGAGTCGTCAAGAATACATTGTCTTCAATATTCGGTAGCCCGCCCAAGCGTCCATTTATAATTCTAGGATACAGTAGGCGATCCGTCGCCTCCTTCAGTAATTCAAATAGAAATTTGCACATATCTTCACTAACAGTTTAAAACGGAATACTCAATAAATTTTATGCATGTCGATACCAATACACGTTTGATTTTATACGCCAAAGACGAGTTCGGTGGCGGTCATTCCAAGACAGCCGAAGGTGTCATTCGCTTCGGACCGAGCACGGTGGTCGCTGTGGTCGACCGACAGCACGCTGGCAAAACCGCAGGCGAAGTGGTCGGGGTAGGAGACAACATTCCAATCGTCGGCACCGTCGAGGAGGCGGTCAAATTGGGAGCCGATGCCATGTTGCTCGGCTGCGCCTTTGTGGGCGGAAGGATGCCTAAAATCTGGAGAGAGGACATTCTTATTGCACTCAACAACGGTGTAGATGTCATTAACGGTCTTCATGACTTCCTTGTCGACGACGAAGAGTTCGTCGCCACAGCTAAAAAAAATGGAAGAAAGCTAATCGATCTTAGAAAACCATCGGATAAGATGCCGATCGCTTCGGGGAAAGCTGCCCATGTGGATGCATTTACCGTCTTGACCGTGGGTTCTGACTGCTCGGTGGGCAAAATGACTGCCGCCATCGAACTTGACAGGCTGGCGTCCAAGCGCGGCTATAAGTCCGGCTTTGCGGCAACCGGTCAGACTGGGATTATGATTGCCGGAAAAGGAATAGCCATTGATCGCATCATCGGTGATTTCATGGCCGGCGCAATCGAGGAACTGGTGGTGGAATCGGCACCTGGACTCGATATGCTCTTCATCGAAGGTCAAGGTTCCGTCTACCATCCCGGCTACTCCGGAGTGACCATTTCTCTCATTCACGGCTCAGCGCCGGAAGCGATGGTGCTCTGTCATAAGGCAACGATTAAGTCGATCGGCAACGAGGGCGACTTTCCGATTCCGACATTGAGCGAGTTGGTCAAGTCTTACGAACTCATTGCTTCTTTCATTCGAAAGGCAAAGGTTGTCGGCATCTGCATCAATACATACGGATTGCCGGAAGACGAAGCGCGCGCCGTGGTCGATGAGGCGGCTAAATCAACAGGGCTACCCGCGACGGACCCCGTCCGGTTTGGCGTTGAAAAACTGCTTGACGCCTTAGAAGCCATGCGAAAGACAACGAGAAAAGAAGCAGCTGGTTCCACGAAATAATCTAGGAGAAAAACTGTGATTGGCACAAAAACATCAATCAAGATTGATTTCGAGACACTGGACCTGATGACCGCCCATCCGTTCGGTATTTCATCGAGCACTTCGGTCAGTTCGAAAAATGTCCTTGTCAAGTTAGCCTACGGTGAACATGTCGGGTTTGGAGAGGCGGCTCCAGCCAAGTACCACAACGAAACCCAGGACACGGTGATGACTGTCCTCTCCTCGATACGCGAGGCCGACATCCTGGGAGACGATCCTTTTGCTATACAATCCGTGTCCGACGCAATGGACAAGCACATCGCTATGAACAATGCAGCCAAGTCTGGAGTGGAAATGGCGATGCATGATCTGGCCGGAAAGATTGCTGGAAAATCGACTCGCTCGATGTTGGGCCTCGCCGGTCTCAAAATACCAATCACCGATTTCACAATAGGAATCGATAGCCTGGAGATGGTGGAGAAGAAAGTTCGCGAGGCTATGGCAGCCGGCTACAAGATTCTGAAAGTCAAGCAGGGGACCAGCTACGATCGACAGATTGTCAAGACGATCCGCAGACTGGCACCGGACATGCCGCTCCGAGTCGACGCCAATGGAGCCTGGACGCCAAAACAAGCTATCGAGATGGCGAAGTTCCTCCACGACAACGAAGTTCAATTTATTGAACAACCGCTACCTAAGATTGCCAGTCGCGAAGATTTTCGACTCGTGCGACAGCAATCGCCACTTCCCATCTTCGCCGACGAAAGCATTTCGAAAGCCAGCGACGTGGCACGTCTTGCCGACTGCATTGACGGCGTAGTTGTTAAGCTGGCAAAGACCGGTGGATTGCTCGAAGCTCTCCGGGTGATTCATACCGCAAGAGCGCACGGTATGCAAGTAATGATCGGTTGTATGATTGAATCCTCCATTGGTATCACAGCAGCAGCCCACATTGCTCCTCTGGTCGATCATCTCGATCTGGACGGCGCCATGCTGCTCGCATCGGATCCGTTCCACGGAGCGACCTACAGCAATGGCTATCTGGAGCTGCGCGATCTGCCTGGTCTGGGCGTCACGCCGCGCTGATCAGCAGCACCATCTACGGTGCATTATCAGTTCGAACTTTAGACAAAGAACGCTATCAATGGTAATCAACAAAAACGGAGCGAAGAATCTTCGCTCCGTTTTTCCATAAGTATTCAAAAATCTACTTGGCGCTTTCCGGCTCACCAGCAGGTGTTGCGTCACTGTCTCCAGTTGCGCCGCTTTCGCCTGTCGGTGCGGCATCATCAGCACCAGCGGATGTGGTCGCAGCCGCATTTTGAGTAGCGCCATTTTCGCCAACCGCGCTGGACTTGGCTGCATCACCGCCTCCCGCAGCGCCTTCCGTGACACCGCTGTCACCATCTCCGGCTTGACTGATTTTATCTTTCGATTTGCATCCGCTCTCGGACTTCTCGGTCTTGGATTTACATCCGCCACCTTCCTCACAGCAGTTGAGCGACTGACGAGTATCATCGACAGTGCGCGCTTCCAGCGCCTGTGGCGTCGTGGCGAACAAAAGCGTGCCTATCACGAGTAGACCTTTCAATGCGCTTATCTGCATAAGTGATTAACTCCAGAGGTAAAGTTAATGCATTATCGATGCAGCGACTTCCTCTGGCGAGGGAATATTGCAGACTGTATTCAAGAATTAATCAACGACAGTGAGAGAACATGTGCGAGCATCCACTAAAAAGCAAACTGCGAAACTGAAGTGGTATCCTGGCTCATAACAACTGTCGGCCGTGGAAGATCGATCATTTACTATGTCGGCAAACTCCAAAAGTTCGCATAAGCTAGTTACCACCTGTCCGGTTTGCGGAAAGCCACGGCAAGAGAATTTGCGCTTCGACATGACACAATGGTTGTTCCGCAAATCGTGTCGATGCGCCGCTCCATTGCAAGATGTTCTGGAATCGAACGCAAGAAGCAACCATGAGAATGAAACTGCTATTGCGACCCGAGCTCAAGAACCAGACTTCGGTGAGCGCTACACTGTGAGGCAGCGTCTCGGAAGCGGCGGCATGGCGACAGTTTTCCGGGTCGAAGATCGTCAACTCAATCAACAGTTCGCCCTCAAAGCATTTCATAAGCAACCCTGGTCATCAGACTCTCTTCACGCGCGTGTCGAGCAAGAATCACGTGCCCTCACGGAATTGAATCACGCCAACATCGCCAACGTCTATGGACATGGGCAAACAGTGGATGGCATCCCCTATCTAATCCTTGACTGGATTGAAGGAAAGACGCTTGCCGAGGTGATTGCTGAAGAAGGTGGATTGTCCGAAGAGCGAGCGCTCAACCTCTTCGTCCAACTAACCGAGGCATTGCAGCACGCCCACTTCAAAGGCGTAATTCATCGAGACCTAAAACCGAGCAACATCGTGATCCGGCGCACAGAAGCTGATGACGAACAAGTAAAAGTCATAGACTTCGGTGTCGCAAAATTGATGCAGTCGGACAATAGCGATCCATACACGCGCACAGGGGAAGTATTCGGAACTCCGCTCTATATGAGCCCCGAGCAAAGTCAGGGTGAGGCCATCGATGGACGAAGCGACATCTACTCTTTAGGCTGCGTCATGTACGAGGTGCTTACAGGGAAGCCACCTTTCGCCGACGATAATGCAGTTAAGGTGATTCTGAAACATCTGAAAGAAGATGCAAAGCCATTTCGTCTGGTGCCAGGCGTGCGAAATTTCAATCCGGATTTAGAAAAACTGGTCATGCAATGTCTTGAGAAATCGCCCCAAAAGCGCTACCAGCTAATGGACGAACTACTCCTGGACTTGCAGGCGTTGCAGCAAAAAACCATGCGCCGATTTGCCTACGTCAATCCTACTCCGCATTGGCTTCGACGATACCTGGCATCAGTTGTCGACGGCGTTATTTTGACTGTACCTACTGTCATTGTCCTACTGATAGTGACTGTCTGCATGACTGGTAAACCAATCGACGCAGGAGATGTTCACTACTTCCTATCTCTATTTGTATTTGCCCTGTGTCCATTGCAGCTCTTCCTCGGTCCGGCAGCACTAGCCTACTTAGTCAGTCTAATAGCTAGTTCCAGCTTCGAACCTGCCAACGCATTGTTGTTATTCCTGTGCGGCACTGCAACGACGCTCGGCTTGTCCTGTTACTACGCCGGCTTCGAAAGCTCGAGAATGATGGCAACCCCTGGTAAATTGCTGTTTGGTCTGGCGGTGGTCAATCCCAAAGGAGAAAGGATTTCACTCTTGCGCGGACTGTGGCGGGCATACTCCAAAGTCTTGCACATCGGCACATCAGGTGTCGACCATTCGATAAGACTTTCTCTAATCGACAAACGAAAAATTCAAGATACCTTGAAGTGTCTATTTAATCCGCTGGTAGAACCACTCATTGATGAGATGACAGGTACATACGTAATCGATCGAAAGGCCGTGAGCACAACTCATAAATTGGAGCTCCATCATCCAATCAACTTTGCGACAATGCCGATGGAGAGAATTCATTTCATACGACAATCATTGATTGGTCAGTGTATCGGCGGTCTCATCTTATTTTTGATTGTGATTGAGCTCACCCTGCATGTGTCGGCTTCTAACGGCCATAGTGCTGCTGGAATAGTATCACTCACATTCGTCGCTTCCATCCTAACCGGCCCACAGTTCTATTTCCTCTGGCAGATAAATCACTTACGGAAGAAGATGCTCCAAAAGAGGCGACTGGAGCGAGATAAGCTTCGCTCCGGCAATGTGATGCATCTATTGAACGAGAAAGAAGATGCCTGAAAATCCACTCGATAATGAAGAACCGGATAATGGCGACTCTGTTTTTCAGGGACAGCAACTGGCGAAAAGACAGCAGGTGAGGCTATCAGTTGATGATTCTGAAAAGACTTCAACACCTGAGAGTCAATCGGAAGAGTCCCCGTGCCAGAACACATCCAACATCGAACAAAATTCAACGGTCAGGCAAGTCTTGCCCAAGCCATTCGAGATCGTTGGTGAGCTGGGAAGAGGAGGCATGTCGATTGTTTACCGCGCGATAGACAATCGAAGAGAGGCGCCGTTCAACGAAGTCGCGGTAAAAGTGCTTCACGAAAGTCTGGCATCCGATCCAACCGTAGCAAAAAGATTCGCCCAAGAGGCTGAAGTGGTCAACCGTCTGGATCACCCTAATATAGTCAAAATCGAAGGGGTCGGCACTACCAATAGTGGCATACCTTTTATAGAGCTAGAGTTCGTCGATGGAATTAGTCTGAGCGAACTCCTGAGCCAACAACAAAATCTAAGCCCGTATCATGTCTGTCAAATCGCCTCTCAGATTTGCGATGCTCTAGAACACGCTCTCAGTCACGGTGTCATTCATCGTGATCTAAAACCGAGCAACATTCTCGTTTCCAAAACAGGAGATGAATACGTAGTCAAAGTGCTGGACTTCGGAATTGCAAAAACGCTCGAACGCGACATAGGCGCCACTGCAGGATTGACCAGAACAGGCGATATCTTTGGCAGTCCAGCCTACATGAGCCCGGAGCAATGCACAGGCGGGAGACTGGACACGCGCTCTGACATTTACTCTCTGGGTTGCGTCATGTACGAGATGCTGACTGGATATAATCCCTTCGCTGCCGACAATCCGATTAAGAGTATTCTCAAACACGTTGAGGATAAGGCAGAACCTTTCGAAATCGAGTTTGCGAAATTGAAGATCCCAAAGCGCCTGGAGAAGATAGTTCTTTCATGCCTCGACAAGTCGCCCGAAAAGCGGTTCGACAATCCAACAGAGCTTAAGAAAAAATTGTCTGCGCTTTTGGGAAAAAATCCGTTGCCCTGGTGGGAGTTGCAGTTGAGAGGATTGCATAGCAACTTCACGGACTTCATCATCCTGATAGCGATTTTCTCGTTCACCTATAACGCCATTCCTGAGCCCGTGCAGATGTGGTATTTCGGCGGATTGCTGATTTTCTATTATTCGCTAAGCACCTTCTGGAAATCTTTGAGAGGGACACCAGGCAAGGCGCTAAGCAAACTACAGGTTTCAACGCCGGAAGGCAAATCAATGAGCTTCGCACAAAGCTTATATCGGTTAGTTTGCCTCACTCCGATTTTGTTCTTGGTCGGGATCGCCTTCCACTTCATTGAAAATCTACAAAACCTGGACATGTCGAATGGCAACCAACGATTTTTCGAACGAATTTTCTTGCTGCTTCTCTTGATCGCCGGTTCAACAATAATTGACAGACTCAGCGGACGTCACATCACGAGACGACCAGCTGTGTCCACACCTATCAAGCGATCTCGGTTGATGGAGTTTCACTTCGATAAGAATCGAAAATTAGCAGGAATATTGGCTCTATTCGTGACGCTGCTTTGTATTGGTCTGGGGAAGCTCGACTACGATCTGGAGGCGCGGGTGAATAGCGATCCGACTATTAAGTGGAAAGACGTTGTTTATTCGACCAGAGACGTTCCTGAAGGAGAGAAAGTCTTGAAAGACGGAACGGAAGTCAAAAGAATTCTCCAGCGAAAAGCGCCGGACGGTGCACTGCAACGAGACGAGGATGCGGTTGGCAAGATCGCGAAATTCGGCATCAGCAAGGGTCAGATTATCACCCAATACGATTTCGCGCAAAAAGCGGAGCATTGACCGGTCTTCAAATGCGCATCACCGGTAATACCATCTATCCCCACTTATTGAGGCGATCCTGAATCAACGATATCGTGGATGGTGCATAAAGCTTGAACACGAGAAGCTTATTCGGATTTGCTATTTTCGAGACGGTGTCTTCGCTGGGCGTATCGCAGAGAATCAGGTCCGAGTGGTTGACCATGTAATTCAATTCTTTCTCGTCGGAAAGAAGAACTGATCGAACTGCAATTTCCTCGCCTCGATGTGCAGCGACAAGCTTGGTCGCCATATTCATCAACGTCTGGCTGACAGAGACCAGGAGTACAAGGCTCCCGGCCCTCAGCTCGACAACTTTCTCCATCTCCAAACGCGCGGGCTCTATGTTGCACGGAACGAGGCGAGTCCTATCCTTCACTTTGTTCTGAAACGAGAAGAGGTGGTATAGACTCGTGACGATTAAGGCATCGTCGAGCAATTCCGGCGATTCCAAGATCTGCTGAACTGTGTTCGCTTCCACCGGCAATGAGAAGTGCGGCTTCAATTCTTTCAATAGTATGGGATGGAAATCTTCGTTGCGATCGACAGCCAGAATTCGGCGGACAGGCTTACGCTCGCAGAGCTTTTCAAATGCTTTCACGACATCCTTAGCAGCATAACCAGAGTCAGAGGCGCGCGCCAAGAAATCATTTATCATCGTATCAAGGCTAACCTTGGCCACTTCGGTCTCGCCGCGAGAACTGATACTGGCTACCCGGACGCCGCTTCCCTGGCGGATTTCAAGCAATCCAACATCGGCAAGATGATTGTACGCCGCGGTCACCGTGCTGTAGTGAATTCCCAATCGTCCGGCCAGCGCCCTAATACTCGGCAACTTCTCGCGACTGGCGAGCATGCCTGACGCAATCTGCAAAGATACTTGCTCTACCAGTTGATCGCGCACCGGAACCGAGCTGTCTTTATTGATGGTAATTTTCACAATCTGCCCCAATCTTGTTTCGACTGCAGAATCAGGTTACCAGATATTGGTATCTCAGGAGCGTACCTGAGCGTACAAACGTTTTTTTGCTTCAGCCAATTCTATTTCCGATTCGACAATAATTCCCTCCAGGTAATCCAGAGAGACTGTCCGTCGCCGGTTGATTGCCTTTCTTTTTTCCAGCATCTTGGGAAGCATGTAGATCGCTTTGCAGGTTCCCACGATCCAGCTCCATATCTGGCCACCACGTATGGTGACGACTGCGAAGTAGAAGGCCTGCCAATAGAAGATCTGGGGGAGGAACTTCAAGAGCAAGGGCATCGGAATGTTCTTGACGATCGTGTTGAAATTGTTTTGCGATGAGAGTTTTACAACGAGCGGTGAATAGCCACTACCAGTAGTACCGCAGCCAAGATGGTAGACGCGCGCGGTCGGAACATACAAGCACTTGTAGCCTGCGCTTTGCGCACGCAGCGCCAGGTCGACATCTTCGAGATACGCGAAATAATCGTCATCGAACAAGCCAATGTCGTCGAAAAGCTCGCGCCGATACATCGCGGCACCACCACAGGCGCCAAGTATGTAGCGCGGCTGATCGAAAAGACCCTGGTCCCTTTCCTTGTGACCGATTCGACCGGGCAATCCGCCTCTTCTGTAGCCGTCGCCGACGCCATCCAGAATTTTCGGATCGTCGTAAGCCAACATTTTGCAGCCGACGGAGCCTAAGTCCGGGTTGCGGTCCAGAGCGTCGACTAGCTCTTCGACCCAGTTGGGCTCGATTATCGTGTCATTGTTCAACAGAGAAATATATCGACCGCAGGCCTGACGGATACCGGCATTGACCGCCGGGCTGAACCCGGTATTGTGGTCGAACGAGATCAGGCGCACTTCCGGATAGTTGGTTTTGATGAACTCCACCGACCCATCACGAGAGCCGTTATCTACAATGATCGTCTCGAGCGAACCATACGTCTGTTTTCGTATCGAATCGAGACAACCGGCAAGGAAATGCTTGCCGTTCCAGTTCGGGATTACTATGCTTACGAGCTTTTGAGTCAAGCGCCTGTTCCGAAAGACTAGTTTCAAAGCTGACTATTGTACGGTATATGGGCGAGGCAAAAACGAGTTACTTCTTAACCGGGCTATAATTGGAGCGCAGTGAGCGCACAGCAGGGATTTCGTGATTGCGAGATTAAGCAGCGCTTGGGATATGGCGCCGAGTCGATTATGAGTTTAACTTCACAACCAAAAGCGCAACGCCGCATCATGCTCGTCACCCTGGAGCCGATATCACGTGCCATGGCGGGTCCAGCCATTCGCGCCTTGGAATTGGGTAAGCAACTTTCAAAACATTTCAGTACTGTAACCGTCGCTTCCTCAGTACAACACGCTGAAGCCGATCAGCTACCGCCTATAGACGGAATACGGGTGGTGACCGGCGCCAACCGATCAACAATGTACAGAGAGGCGCTCGAACACGACGTCCTGGTTATCCAATCCAACGTGTTGAGACCATTTCCACGTCTTGCCGAACTTGGAAAATTTCTTGTTGTCGACCTTTACGATCCTTATCTCTTTTCTGTTCTGGTTCAATACAAACACGAGACCGTCGCAGGTGAAGCCAGCTTCCGCCTCATGCACCAGGTGTTGGAGAAGCACATGCTGGCTTGCGATTTTTCCATTTGCGCATCTGAGATTCAGCGCGATTACTGGCTCGGTCGTTATTGCGCGCTTGGGAGGCTGACTCCGAAGCTCTATGAATTCGACCCATCGTTGAGAAAGTTGGTCGATGTCGTGCCTTTCGGTCGAGAGACAGACGCTCCTGTCACCAACGGACCCGGTCTCAGAGGCGCACTCGAAGGAATCGGCGCCAACGATTTCATCATGCTATGGGGCGGAGGCATCTGGGATTGGTTCGACCCACTGACATTGATCGCCGCAGTCGACAAGGCAAAAGAGGAGGTGCCCAATCTCCGCCTCGTATTCATGGGTATGAAGTCGCCCAATCCGAAAGTACCGATCATGAAGATGGCGAAAGACGCCGTAGAGATGGCGCAACGCCTGGGTCTCACCAGGAAGCATGTATTCTTCAAAGAAGGATGGATCCCATATGGTGAGCGCGTCAACTTCTTGCTCGACGCCGATGTGGCAGTTTCATTGCATTTCGACCTGCCCGAGACCAGATACTCATTTAGAACGAGAATCCTTGACTACCTCTGGACCGGATTGCCCGTGCTGAGCACAGGTGGCGACCCACTCTCCCAGATGATTGAAACCGCAGGCGCTGGGCTGGCGTTGCCCTTCCAAGATGTAGATGCGTGGAGCGCTGCAATCGTGCGTTGTGCACTGGACAAGGAGTTCCGAGCCCAATGCAGTCGCAACTCTTTGCAATTGTCAGAGGAATTCACCTGGGAAAAAACAGCGGCAGCACTTGTCACCTATTGCAAAAATCCTTATCAGCTGCCCAGACATGTAAAGATTACGATGCCATCAGTTTTAGAGCGTGCGCGGGCAGTCTACCTCCGCGGCGGTGGCGAGCTCGTAATGAAAAGATCGCGCGAAATTATTTCCGACTTTTGGGGATGAAAATTTATATACTGATAGCGAACGCGCGTGTGCCAGTACATCATACGTCATACGCAGCGGTCAATTGAGCGATCGGATGGCTGACGAAAAACAGAGCAATGGAGAAGCCAGCGTGGACGGTTTTAGCGCCCACCTACATAAAGGCGACTTCATTGATTACCAGTACGAAGTTGCGCAAGAGGCCCTGACCAGACTGTGGCAGAGCGCCGTCAAGCTGGAAAAGCGCAAAGGCAAGAGCGAAAAGCGGGTTCACAACATGCGAGTCGCATTTCGCCGCTGGTATTCAATATGGGGCGTCCTCTCCGTCGAAGGATTCGAGTCGAAGTCGTTCAAACGCAAACTCGGCAAAAGCCTGAAGAAAGCATATAAGCTCCTGGGTGCCGTACGGGACTGGGATGTAGATCTAGAAACGGCAAGAGAATTCGGAGTTTCCCGCCCGACAATCGCAAAGTGGGAACTCACACGCGATCGTGTCGAAAAGGAAGCCAATGCCGGTCTAGAACGCCTCGAGCTGGTGGAGCTAGTAAAGAAGCTCAGCAAATTTATCAAGAAGCGCGCTCAGAAGCTCCGAAAAGAGCAAAAGGATGGCAACCGAGCCCCTGCCCAAATAAGTGACATTATCGAAGCCCATCTCAAGGAGGCGGAAGCGCAAACGAGCTCTTTATCAGAACACGCAGCCACTCTCGAGGAGCTGCACGTATTGCGGCTCAGTATCAAAGCCTGGCGCTATATTCTGGTCGAGTTCTACGGATGTAATTGTGAGCCTCTTGTTGAAGCCCAACAATTGCTCGGACAAATTAATGATCTAGAACGGGTCCGAGTCCTGTTACAAAACGAAGACGGGGCACTGGTATTGCCTTCGATAGAACGGATAGTTAAAAAGCAGCAGGATCTTCTAGACAGTCTTGACGATGTAAAAAGCGCGCTGCCTTACGGTTTACGACCGGAAATCGCCACTGTGCCCAACAAGTAAACTGCTTCGATCTAATTTGATAAGTTATCTTGAATGTCCCGCATTATGACAGCCTCTAGACATAAAATGGAGGCCTAAGACGAGTGCATTGCTCACTTGTCATCTGTCGCAACGACCATTACGCAGTCGGGGTAGCGTTCATGCCCAAAGAAAGAAGAGTTACTATCCTTGGATCCGGAGCAGCTGGATTGACAGCCGCCATTTATGCAGCTCGAGCCAATCTCGAGCCTCTGGTGATTGAAGGATTGCAGGCGGGTGGTCAATTGACGATCACAACCGATGTAGAGAATTACCCTGGATTCGAAGACGGTATTCAGGGTCCGGACCTGATGACCCGAATGCACAAGCAAGCCGAGCGATTCGGCACGGAGTTCATCTACGACAACGCCGAGTCAGTGGACATCTCGCAACGTCCATTTGTGATCAAGACAAGCGAACGCGAGATTCATACTCGTACGCTTATCATTACAACCGGAGCCTCGGCGAAGCTGCTCGGACTGGAGTCCGAAAGCAAGCTCATGGGACATGGCGTATCGGCTTGTGCGACCTGCGACGGTTTCTTCTTCAGAGACAAGAAAGTATTCGTTGTCGGCGGCGGAGACACCGCAATAGAAGAGGCGATGTTCTTGACCCGTTTTGCCACGTCGGTAACCCTGATTCACAGAAGAGAGACATTCCGCGCGTCGGCAATCATGGTCGATCGTATGCGTCGCAATGAAAAGATTCACTACCTTCTCAACTGCGTAGTCGAGGACATCGGCGAGATTCAGGATGGCGAAGTGAAGTGGGTCAAGGTCAAGAATATCAAGACGGGCGAAGTGCAAAAGCATGATGCCGACGGGGTCTTCATCGCCATCGGGCACCAACCCAATACCGACCTATTCAAGGACAAGCTAGAACTCAACGAATCGGGCTACATCCTTACTCATTACGAAGGCAGCGTGCTCACCAAGATTCCAGGTGTTTTCGCCGCAGGCGATTGTATCGACAACAAATATCGCCAGGCAGTGACTGCTGCAGGCTCTGGTTGTCGAGCCGCGCTGGAAGCCCAGTGGCTGCTAGAACAGGAAGAAGCCGAAGCCGAAGAAAATGGGGAAGCCCACAGAGGCTCATCCTCCACCAAGAGTGCAAGCGAATCGCCAAGCGTCACGTCAGGCGATCAAAGTGCGATGCAGAAATCAGAGCCAGTTGGTAAGAAGCACGGATGCTGCTGAACGAAGTCGTACATGAGAGCGCCGAATATCTGAAAGAGTTGGCTTTGTCGCATGAATGCGCCAGCCATCCTCTGTTCGTACGATTAAAAAACAGACCGTTGTCGAAGCAGCAGGCAGTCGCACTCCTCGTCAATTACGATGCCCATGCTTCTCTTCTGAGAAGACTCTTGCTAACGGCGGCCGCCTTCATGCCTGAGCCGGCGGTCGGATTCGTGATTGAAAATGTACGAAACGAGTACGGCAATGGGGACTACGGCGCCTGCCATCAGGGACTGCTGCGAGATCTCATAGCGAAAGTGTCGAGCGAAAAAAAAACGGATTCAAAGGCGACGCAAGAAGTTCTTGAACCCGGTTTTTCTGCATCCGTTCGAATCTTCTCCGGCGTGCGCAAGTACATCACAAAGGTCGTGACTTACTACAAGCCCAAGCTAGACAGGAATTGTAAGAAGCACGGCTATTTCGCACCTGCCATCACAGCCGGTGCCATAACCGCAACCGAAATAATGGCCCTGGAAGAATTCAAAGCAATGCAAAAGGGCTTCATCGATTTTGGTCTCGCCGAACATCCTTGGTTTGATCATGTCAATGTCGAGTGCGAGCACAGCGAAGAATCACTGGCTCTCGCTCAGTACTTTTTCGATGAATACAATGCCTCCGCATCCGTCGAATTTGGTTTTCAAAAAACTCTCGCTATCAATGTCCATCTCTACGATGGATTGCTAGAAGCGATCAATCGGTACGAGGACAAGTAAAAATGGCTGGCAACAGTAAAGAGAAAAATGCGAAGCGCACAGAGCCGAATCGGCTTGGCGACGAAACTAGCACATACCTACTGCAACATGCCTACAATCCGGTCAACTGGTTCCCATGGAGCAAAGAGGCGCTGGATTTGGCAAAGGAGAAAGACGTACCCATACTTCTCTCGGTCGGGTACGCCGCTTGCCACTGGTGCCATGTCATGGAGCACGAATCCTTCGAGGACGAAGAGACTGCGGCGGTGATGAACAATCACTTCGTCAATATAAAAGTGGATCGCGAAGAGCGAACCGACATCGATGAGATCTATATGAAGGCGGTACAGCTCATGACCGGTCATGGCGGTTGGCCGATGACGGTGTTCCTCACACCTGAGCTCAAACCCTTCTTCGCAGGCACCTATTTTCCGCCTGTGGATAAGCATGGTATGCCATCCTTCAAGCGCGTCCTGGCAGGAATTACCAACGCCTGGAAAGAACGTCGAGATGAAGTGACGGAGAGCGCGACAGACGTGACCGACCATCTCAAGATGCTCGAAATCGGCGTGACAAGCGAGAGTGATGATCCCGAAGAGACAGACAAAATTTTGACGATGGAAACCGTGGAAAAAGCGGTTCAACTTCTGACCAATCGTTTTGATGCAAAATGGGGCGGCTTCGGCGGCGCGCCTAAATTTCCACATACCTTCAGTCTCATGCTCTTGATGCGCTATGCCAATCGCACAAAGGAAGCCAAGGCCAGCTCTCGGCTGACCTGCAAGGAGATCGTCGAGACGACCCTAGAGAAGATGGCGATGGGCGGGATCTATGATCAAATTGCCGGCGGCTTCGCGCGCTATTCCGTGGACAGACAATGGTTGATACCTCATTTCGAGAAGATGCTGTACGACAACGCTCTGTTGTGTTCGACCTATCTCGAGGCATATCTCGTGACCGGTCGCGATTACTTCAAGCGCGTGGCCGAGGGAATTCTAAAATTCGTAGCCAATGAACTCCGCACCGACAATGGTGCTTTTTACTCCAGCCTGGACGCTGACAGCGAGGGCGAAGAGGGCAAATTCTACGTCTGGACGCCGGAGGAGATAGAAGAAGTACTCGGCAAAGAAGATGGCACCTGGCTGTCTGATCTCTATGGCGTCACGAAAACAGGCAACTTCGAACACGGCACCAGCGCACTGCATCTGTCGAAGCCGCCGGAGGATATCGCAAGAGACAATCGCATTACGATTGATGAGCTTTTTCAAAAAATTGACCGCCTCAACGCCAAGCTACTGAAGCGGAGAGAAGAGCGCGTGCGACCTGGCCGAGACGAAAAGGTCTTGACCAGCTGGAATAGCCTGATGGTCTCGGCTTTCGTGGATGGCTACAAAGTAACCGCAAATGCAGAGTATCTCAGAGAAGCAAAGGAAGCGATCAATTTTATTTTCGACAATTTGCTCAATGACTGCAAACTGTTGAGAACATGGGGTCAGGGCAAAGCAAAGCTCGATGGATACCTGGACGATTACTCCTATTTCGTGCAGGCGTTGCTGGACCTGACTTCAGTAGACGCAGATCCGCGCTGGTTGACGACAGCAACGAAACTGACGGACTTCATGCTCGAGCACTTCTGGGATGACGACAATGGCGGTCTTTATTACACGAGCGACACGCATGAAGAGCTAATCGTCCGGCCGAAAAATCATTTCGACGGCTCAGTGCCGTCCGGTGCATCGGTCGCGCTCATGAACCTGCTCAGATTGGAGAAGCTTACCGGAGAAGGCTCATATCGCGAATCCGCCCGAACGATTCTGCGCCTTTACGCCGACTACCTAGGAAAAGCACCAAATGAGTTCGCCAACAGTCTCTGCGCGCTCGACTTTTATCTCCACCCGATAAAAGAGATAGTCATCGTGCACGAGCCCATCGACGAAAGTTACAAAGAACTTTTGTTCGAGCTTTGGTCCGTCTACGACCCTGACAAAGTAGTCCTGGTCGCCGACAGCAAATCGTTAAAAGAGCTGACCAGCCCGCTAGCCAAAGGTCGAGAGCCTGAGCCAGGTAAGCCGGCCATATACATCTGCGAGAAATTCACCTGCAAACAGCCGATTCATTCCGCAGTAGATCTTAGAGCGGCGCTCAAAGAATCAAGTGACTGAGGAGAAGAACATGACCGGACTAGCTGACGCAGCCATCGGCCCCGACTGGTACAAAGATTTTTTTCACGGAGTCACCCTCGATTTCTGGCGCCAGGCGGTACCGCCTGTGGAGACAGAAAAAGAGGTGCAATTCCTGGTCGATTGTTTGAAAGTAAAACCAGGCTCGCGCCTGCTGGATGTACCTTGCGGCAACGGGCGCCATGCCCTCGCTCTTAGCAAGCTCGGCTTCAACGTCACTGGTATCGATATCTCTTCCGAGTTCATCGACGAGGCCCTCGAGGCCTCGACGCAAGCAGGTGCGAAAGTCGATTTCATTTGCGAAGATATGCGCAATCTGCCGATTGACGTCGCCTTCGACGGAGCATTCTGTTTCGGAAATAGTTTTGGCTATTTCGAACAGGTAGGCTGCGAGGAATTTCTAGAAGCTTGCTCCCGCTCTCTGAGAGCCGGTTCTAGATTTTTGATCGACACCGGTCTTGTCGCCGAAGTATTGATTCCAAACTTTAGAGAAGTGGAGACCTTCGATGCCGGCGACATCAAAATGTCGATTCAGAATCGCTATCATGCCGAATCGAGCTGTTTAGAAACACACTTCCGATTCGAGCACAAGGGAAAAATAGAAGAGCGTCATGCCCTCCACTTCGTCTTCACAACAGGCGAGATCAATCGTATGCTCGCGCGCAACGGATTCCGACTGGTGTCTATGTACAGCTCACCAGATGGCGAGGAGTTCAAGCTCGGGGCGAAGCGACTCTTACTCTTGAGCGAGAAGGCATAGCGCATGGGCGAAGCAACGGGCGAGCGCAAGAAAGTCCTGGCCGATGCAAAGCGAGTCGTCGTCAAGCTGGGCACGGCGGTTCTTATGAGAGAAGAGGGCGGGGTGGCGTTGAGCCGCTTTTACTCCTTCATCGAAGGAATAGCAGAATTGATCAAACAGGATAAAGAGGTTCTCCTCGTCACATCGGGCGCCATCGGACTCGGTGTAAAACGCCTCAACCTGGAAAAGCGTCCGAAGGAGCTACCGCTGAAGCAGGCATGCGCCGCTGTGGGCCAGGGTCTTTTGATGTCTATGTATGCCGACGCATTTGAAAAACTTGGAATCACGACAGCGCAAATTTTACTTACAGAAGATGATTTTTCCAATCGGCACAGATACCTAAATTTGCGCGGCACAATCTCGGAGCTTCTCGCGCTCAGGGTCTTACCAATCATCAACGAGAACGACACAGTCTCGACGGCCGAGCTGGAAATCAACACTTCCAACAAACAACGAAAGGTAAATTTCGGCGACAACGATAAGCTTTCGGCCCTGGTGGCTAGCAAGATCGATGCCGATCTCTTGCTTATTCTCACTGATGTAGAAGGGCTTTATACAGCCGATCCCCGAGTCGACAAAAACGCAGTGCTGGTGCCGCTCGTTACTGACACTGCCAGATTGTCTGAAGACGGCGCGCACGGAGATTCCGAGACTGGTAAAGCAAAGGAGAGCTCGACAAAATCGGTCGCACCGTCCACAACCGGTCGCGGCGGTATAAAAACAAAACTAGAGGCCGCCCACGTCTCCACCCAGGCTGGTTGCGCCTGTATCATAGCTGGTGGCAAACTACCTTCGGTAATCTCCAGACTGTTCGCCGGCGAACAACTCGGCACACTTTTTCTCCCGAAGAAAGCCATGGGCGGAAAGTTGCGCTGGATCGCTTTTGCCACGACCGTGAATGCTTCCATCTCGGTCAACGAGGGAGCTCAAGAGGCACTCTTGAAGCGCAAGGCCAGTCTGCTCGGCGCAGGTGTTACCGAAGTCAACGGCTCCTTCAAACGCGGCGATGTCGTAAGCATTCTAGATCAATCCGGAGCTGAGTTCGCCCGCGGGATAGTAAACTATAGCAGCGATGAGACAAGGCTGTTGACCGGAAAGAACTCGGATACAATCGATCAGGTAGTCGAAAATCGCAACTACGACGCCATTATCACTCGTGACAATATCGCCTTCCTAGCTTGAGATTTCGACATGACGACGACCCAAGAACAACCAATCAACGAACTTCTACTGGCTGCAAAAAAAGCCTCGACCATGTTGTCCGGTCTGCATGCAGAGCAACGTCATTCAACCATTGAGAGCATGGCGACGATGATCGAGCAACGCACGGATGAAATACTCAACGCCAATCGCGAAGATCTCGACAGAGCCGCACAACTGCTGGAAAAAGGCGAGCTGTCAAAAAGCATGCTCGACAGACTGAATTTGGACAACTTCAAGATAAGAGGTATCATTGACGGTGTCCGACAGGTTGCTGGTCTGCCAGATCCGGTCGGTAGCATCTCATTAGCCCGTGAGCTAGATGATGGGTTAAAACTATATCGGGTCTCCTCTCCGATTGGCGTAATTGCAGTAGTCTTCGAGTCGCGCCCTGATGTTTTGCCGCAGATTGCTTCACTGGCGATTAGATCTTCCAATGTAGCGATACTGAAGGGTGGCAAGGAAGCTCGCAGAACCAACACTGTTCTGTTCGGTTGTCTGCAAGAGGCACTCGGAGAGACTGGCTTGCCTCCGCAATCTCTCATACTCCTGCATGGCAGAGAAGATATCGAGACCTTGCTCAAAGCCGACGGATTGGTCGACCTGATCATTCCCAGAGGATCGAACGATCTCGTCCGGTACATTCAAGACAATACGCGCATCCCAGTCCTCGGGCATGCTGACGGGCTCTGCCACATGTATGTCCATGAGGATGCCGATATCGAGATGGCGACTCGCCTGGTCGTCGATGCAAAGGTTCAATATCCGGCCGCCTGCAACTCGATAGAAACACTGCTCGTGGATGCCACTATAGCCGGTGCTTTCCTGCCACTTGTAGCTGATGCTCTCTGCAGAAAGAATGTAGATCTTCGACTGGATCAGCGCTCCTTCGAAATAATCAGTCCTTCGCAGTCCTCTGTGAGACACGCGGAAATTGCGGATTGGACAACAGAGTACAGTGACCTTGTCATCTCCGTGAAAGTTGTCGATTCAATTGTTCAGGCCATAGATCACATCAATCAATTCGGCTCGCACCACACAGATTGCATAGTGACCGCAGATGCCGACGTGTACGAATCATTCTTCCGCTCTGTCAACTCAGCAGGCGTCTATTGGAATGCATCGACCAGATTCGCCGACGGATATCGATACGGCTTCGGAGCGGAGGTCGGAATAAGCACCGGCAAGCTTCATCCTCGAGGTCCAGTAGGTCTGGAGGGTTTAGTGACGTATAAGTATAAACTTGTCGGCAAAGGCCATGTGGTATCAGATTACCTCGGTCCATCAGCAAAACGATTCAGCCACCGCGACATCGACATGTAACAAGCCTACTGCTCACCTCATGTCGCATGCTGAAAACGTTTGCATCGGCACGCTGAACACGGCTGCGTCGAAGTTTCAAGACCACACTGATAGCGCCAGCGTCTCGCTGCGCATAGCGTTCTGAACACGGCTCCGAGTCGGCACATTCCAATCGGAGATGTAGTCGTGAACAGGACATCAGCACTCGGTCTTGAAGGCTTCCGGTATTGCTCGGTGCCGGCGAGGCGCCGGCGGTCCCAGTAACTGCGCGTTTCGAGGGGCGGAGTTTCAATCAATCAAGATACGCCCTCGGAGAATGATATAGCGAAGCTCGTTACCAGCCTTCTTCTACGACTGGCTATTTAGTCGGAATAGCGTTCTTCTCCACGGCGTTAGGCTGCATGAATGGAAAAGGCTTCGTGTTCAACTCTTTGAAATCCGGATGAAACGGCGCAGCGATCACGGATTTACTCGAGACTTTAGCGCCAGGCAGGGTCGATGGAATGATGAACGATCCACCAAGATTCGTGTCTTTCAATCCAAGCTCTTCCGGTGTTTCTTTCGTCCCCTTCGGGAGGATGATCGGACGATTGAGATAGAGTCTTACCTTTTTGCGTATATCCGGGTCACCCTTAAGGGCGAGTGCCAATGCGACATCCGCCTGCTTCGCCCCGAGCCGCTTCAAAATGCCGTACAAAACAAAATACATTTCGGCGGTTGGCTCCTCCGTCTTTCTGAACATGTCCATGTAGTAGACAGCCTCGTGCACGCGGCCTGTCTCGAGCGCCGCATATGAGCGAAGAAGATCAAGCTTGCGATCGTTGAGAACCTTTTGAGCGAGATTGGCTGCCTGGTATCCCAGGTCCTGCATATCCTTAGTCCCACAGCCGATAGCTGCACGCGCGAGAGGAACAAGAACGCTTGCGGTATAGCGATCGAGTGTATGCGCTTTACCGAGTTCGACGACGGCGGCTTGCGGTTGATCCACGCTCAGAAAATATTCACCTCGGATCAAATGCAGTACCGAGCTATTGGGCTGAACCTCGAGAGCCTTGTCGGCGTACTCCTTCGCTTTGGCAAGATCGTCAGTCTGCAAGTTAGCAAACGCCAGCCCATACTGAATATCCCAAACCACCTCAGGAGAGAGATTTTGCTTACTTGCCCGATCCAGCGCCTTCGTCAAGTAGGTCTTGGACTCGACAAATTTCTTGCTCGAATTCAGATATTTTCCCATGACCGCATTGAGTACAGCCGAGTCAGGATACCGCTTAAGCTCTTCACGAGCCTCCTCGCCGCCCTTCTGAATGTCCTCTTTGGAGCGCGCCCAGACACGCATGACTCGACTGCGTTCGGAGTCCTTATTCAACTGATAGGTGTTATCCCAAATCCGAAAATCCTTTTGCCAGAGATAATCTCTCCAATTCGTTAATCCGATGAAGGCAAGGAGCACCGCCGCCACAGTAGAAACTGTCAATACAAAACGCTTTTGACAGAGATGCGCGATGAGGAGCCCAGCCGGCATACACATGGCCGCCAGGGGAAGATACATACGCCTGTCCGCCATCACTTCCGGCTGAGGTCGCAAGAAGTCAGGTAACAGCGCAAGAACGAAAAGCACGAGCGGAAATGATACCAGAAGTGATGCCCGAAAGCGCCAGGCTAGATACAAAATTACCGGCGGCACGAGGGCACCAACGATAGCAAGAGGATCCGTAAAGCCAGTTGCCATCGTCATTGGCGGGTCGAGCGACTGGCCGATAGGAACTACCATCACCCGCAGATAGTAAGTCAGAAGAGTCTTGCACTGCGTGGCGATATACGCGAGCGGCGGAAGAGTCTCCAACCCAAAACCATTGCCGATAGGGGCATCAGCGGGGAGGAGAAGAACGAAAGGTACGATCAGTGCCACCACGGAGATGGTCAATACTTCAAGCGGCCGTGCTGTCAACCAGCGTTCCCAAGTCTCGTCACTCGGTTTGAGCATCAACGCGAGAAAAACCATAGCCGCGGCTACAGTAAGACCTTGCGATCCGGCCGACACGGCGAAGAACAAGAAAAAATATGAGAAACCATATCCGATTAGCGCATCTTTCGTATGCTCCACCTTGGCAAGAAATCCACGCATGAATGCCAACAGGGCAAACATGTAGTTGAAGACTACAAGGAGAGCGGATCTCGCCGATATGTACGCCACCGACTCGGAAGCGAGAGGATGGCAGGCGAAAATCAGAGCCGCGCTGGTGGCAACCACATACGGATCGATTGTGGAATTCTGCTTTCTCAAATTATGAAGACCAGCAATCTTCAAAGTGACAATGAACAACAAGAGGCAATTGGCCAGATGCAAACAGAGGCTATCGCCGTGAAATACTGAAGGAGAGCTAATCGTACCGAAGGCAATGTCGGTCGCGTAGGTAGCGCGCACGAGCGGCTGAGATAGCGGACTTACAAATGATTGCGCCAGAAGGTTGAGCATGCTGTCGCCCCACTCTTTGGTGACGGTGCGAAACGGCGACAGATTGAAATAATCACAGTAAGCATAGCCACCCCACAGGGTTAATGCATATGCGGCGCTGGCAACGACCGCGACGAGTGCCACCATACGTGCAGCAGTCTGCCAGTCTACAGGCGGGGCGGCGAGTGTTTTTACCTCAGGCTCGCCTTCGTTTTCTTTGGCGGTTCTTCGCTCCGCTGCTTTTTTCTTGTAGTACCTGTCAACTCGTTTGTCAGACATTTGATTGATCTCTACTGCTCAAGCAATAACTCCAAACCGGCAACGAGCCGAATAGTCGCACCTAGAGGTCGCCCTTACCATTGCGAACCCACTCCTCGAATGACGGCGGCTCAGCTACCTGCTCGCCTTCTCCTCGCCCGGACTCCTCTCGACTGAAGTAGTCGACCAACAAATCACTATAGCGCTTCATGTCGCGGTCAGGCAAATTGCCCTTCGGTAACTTCTTGCTTTTTACTTCGCCGGCATTCTTCTCGCGTTTGCGTAATTCCGAAGTCTGAGAGTTCGCGGACTTGAGAATTTGCTCCGTAGCTTTCGCTATTGCAGGCTCGAACTCTAGCGAGATGACATCTTGCGAAGTCTCGGTCAATCGCTCGCGGTCGTTGCGCGTCGATGATTTAGACTCCGACTTCGGCGGCACCGGAGCACCCAGATCGCTTGATGGAGCGTCGTCGGCTCTTGCTCGCCGCGGCTCGGATGTCGCACGTAGGGTTGGTGCTGTCCGGCTCGCTGCAATCTTTCGAACGTCCTTGCCGGATGCGGAGTTGCCGCCCGAAGCGAACTCAGGATGGCTAGCAAGCAGTTGTCCAATCGCTTCCTTCTTTTCCTTGACATCATCATACGATACGAACTCGGGAGTCACACGGGAAAGATCTTTCAGCGCCCTGGCATACTGCTGCTCTTTGGCTAACTTGTAGGACCTCAGCCAGAGAGACTGGTTCAACACAGCACGGGCACGAGGAGGAAGGTCGCCCTTTTCCGTCCGATCGAGTTCTCTCAAAGTTCTGATCGCGATATCGAGTTCGTATCGCCTCATGTTCTCCTCGGCATTGGCGGCAATCTTATCGAGCGCCTGCAGGCGTTGCTCATGGCGGTTCCACTGTGTGGTGGCATTGACAGTGGCAATCACTGTTACGAGGCTGAGGACAAGAAAAACCAGAGGCGTGGGAATTCTCTCCACGAAGCTTTCTACCGTCATTAGAACCGTACTCAGAGAGAAAACATTTCGAATGTTTCTGCTGTCCGAGATGAGCTTGTCGAATGATCCGAAAAGAGGGGCGCGATTTCTTGAGTCAGGTGAAAACAAATAATCGAGAGCTTCATGATTGGGCTCAGTTGCTTGTTTGAAAACGGAATCATAGCTTTTGTCTTCGGCAAACACATTTTGTTCGGTCGCAGAACGGTGTGTAGCGCCTGGTTGCCCGCCTTTGACTGTGCTCGCGGAAGCAGTCTGCGCTGGCAACGGATTGCCGGCGGGCTGCGATGATAACAGGACGGCGGCAGTTTTCGATGGTGACGGGTTGGCGGCCGCTTGCGATGGTAGCCTACTGGCGGACGCATCCGAGGCGCGCGAAAGAGAGGCGGACTGACGTGACTCGGGTTTGCTCCGAACGGTTTTCGTCGGAGCCGGCAGCTTTGATTTGTTCGCAATCGATCCGCGCAGACCGCCCTGAAGTGCGCCACTTGTGGCAACAGTTTCAGTCACGAGAGGGTTTCTACAATCGCCGCAGACCTTCGACAGGGTCGGATTGGAGGTTCCACAGTTGAAGCAGATAACCGAGGCAGTCCCATCAGCGTGAATCGCGGACTTTTTGTCTCGACTGCTCGCCTTCCTCGCTCGGTTGATACTAACCCTGGTACCGCATTCCTGACAAAATCGATCGCCCGAAATCACCTCGGCCGCGCATCCAGGGCACGATATTGTTGATTCCAGAGGGACATGAGATAGTTCTGAATCAGAACCTCGTATCTCCTGTATGTCCAATCGATATCCGCTTTCCAGGTTCTAGTCGGTCATGAACGACATTGTCCACCCAGTTTATCATTAACACAAGAAAATTCAGGAATAAAGATTGGCAGGTCGATTCTGGCTTCTTGGGTGCTAATATTGGCACCGAAAGTATATACATTCAGGTGGTCTAACATGAAACGGGCACTTACAGAACAGGAGCGAATCGAGAGAGCAGAGCTCATGCAATCAGTGAAGGCGCTGTTCATTCCGCTCGCGCTGTTTCTTTCCTGCGTAATATTTTCAGGTGGCGTATTTTTGATTTACAACAATGAATCTTTCGGGTGGGTTTTTATAGGCATCACAGGGCTACTGGCGATTACAGCCTTTATAGCTCTCGTCAAATTTCAAAATCCCTATCGTGCCAAAGGCATTATCACCCGCGTCAGGGAAGAGTCTGAAGTAGGAGCGGAGTAGGTTAGGTAGTTTAGGCAGATTTAGCAGACATCGAAATCAGTCCGTCGCGAATACCGGCAACATCTGCCACAAAGAGACTACAGGGTTGCCAAGTATCATACCGGTGGACGACACAAAAGGCAGGTCGAAACTGCGTAAAAGGAACAGTCTGAGGCGTATTTCTCCGGACGACATAAAAAGCAGGGTCCAATCATGCCGTCCAAGGAATAAGTCTGGGGCGGTCGCACGTTTTCCTTCTCGTTCGCCATCAAATCGCCCATCGAATTGAGTCTGACGAGCGCCGTCAGTTGCCGCGTAGTCGATTTAACAAACGGGCATAACATCGAATAATGTCGTGGTGAAAGATTCGATGTCTAAAGCCGAAACTCAAAAGCATAATCAGCTCAATATGCAACATTACTGTTCCAGATGCGGAAATCGCCTTCCTGGAGGCAATTTGCTCACATCATTTCTTGTCAAAAAGTGCCAATGCCCTGAAATTGTAATGAGGGATGAATCGTCCGCCGAATCTGAAGAGTTCGATGGAACAAAAATCGATCTCGGCGAAGGCTTTACGGTCCTGTCCCGAATTGGTCACGGCGGCAACGCCACGGTGTACAGGGTACGCGACAGAATGTTGAACAAAACTTTCGCGTTCAAAGTCCTGCATGCCGATCTGGCAACAGACCTCGCCGCACGACAACGATTCGAGCAAGAAGCGCGCGCCGCCAGAGACCTGACTCATCCCAACATGGTCGCAATTTACCGAAACGGAATCACTCCAAATAATGCACCTTATTTGGTGATGGATTGTCTTGATGGAGAGACACTCGATAGTTTATTGAAAAAAGAAAATGTACTCGATCCAAAACGAGCGTTGGATATCTTTATTCAAATTTGTGACGGCTTGATCCACATGCACATGAAAAACATCGTTCATCGCGATCTCAAGCCCAGCAACGTATTCATCACTCCAGGCGACGACGATATCGAGCACGTGAAAATCGTAGATTTCGGTATAGCAAAACAGCACAACTGTGACTCGACTCAGTTCACAAGAATGGGAGAGGTGCTTGGCAGTCCGCCGTACATGAGCCCAGAACAATGCCAGGGCGAAGAGGTGGATTTTCGCTCGGATGTTTATTCACTCGGCTGTCTAATGTTCGAGACTTTAACGGGAAGAAGCCCATTCGATCAAGGTACCCCGGTAAAGACAGTGCTCAGCCACATCAACTCCCCGGTTCCATATCTGAAATCGTTTTCTAATAACCCTGAACTTTCTAAGTTCGAGGCAATCGTACGCCACAGTCTGGAGAAAAATCCAAAGAATCGCTATCAAAATATCGATGCAGTAAGAGCTGATTTGATTGCAATTCGAGATACGGGGAAGCTAGTGAAATCGCCTTGCGAGGTTCTCCCAGCTACCTGGAAGCGAGTTGCGGCGTCGTTAATCGATGGCGGCATTGTGAGCAGCATCGCCATTGCCATCACCTTTGCAATTGCACAGATCCTGCATATCGAGATCAGCGTATCTTTCAACTTCGTTCAGCCAATCCTCGTTGTTTTCGCTTCAATTCTCGTAGGTCCGGGATTTGCGGTATTCCTTAGTGCGAATCTGGCTGCGTTGAACACAATACTGCTTTTGAAAATCGTAGAGTTCATCATCGGGTCCGTAATCTTCCCTATCTATTACATCGGCTTCGACCAGTCTGCACTGAAAGGTACACCAGGAAAGAAGCTTCTTGGCCTCAGTGTAGTCAACGATTTTGGTAGACGGATATCGCTAAAACAATCCGTTGTACGATACGCCTCTAAGATTTGCTTGTACTGGGCAATCCTCACTGAAACTCACACAAGAGCACTTCCCGTCCGCGGACAGAACGTCCTTCAAGTTATCTCCACCTGGTTCAAAGAGTTAACGCAATCATTGAAGCTCACACCGACGGACATCTACAGCGGAGCCTACGTAGTCAATGATCGATCTCTGGACAATCCTTTCGTACCCAACCTCAAAGAGAACTTTACGAGATCGGAGACATCAGCCTCGGCCCTGCATACATATAACAAGGCGACGCTTGCTTTCTTCTGGGTGTTGCTATTCATGATCCCAATGTTTGTAGTAACTACGTCGCCTCCGCCAGGCGTGAAACAAGTGCCTTGTGACTTCTGGACAGTGTGGTGCACTGTCGGAAATCTCATCATCATCGATTTCGGAATCTACTTGACCTACAGAAGTTACAAGCAACGGATAAAGAGCATCCTTGCGGACAGAAAGCGCTCCGAGCAGGCGCTCGGATATAAATCAAAAAACATCGGCATCGATTCGATATGAAGGAGAAGATTTGGACATCAAGGAGAAAACGGAATCGGTTGAATTGGTCGCAAAATGCGACGCCTGTGGAAAACACCTGCCCATCTCCTCCGACACCGACGCAAGCGCAACGACATTCTGCCAGTGCGCCACCAAAAGTGATGCATCGAATCATCTCTCTTTCAGGCAAGTCGAGGACGAACCGAAGGTAAGTTTACGGATGTCCGACAGCTTTTCTACCGACGGCTGCGGTCCGGACTACGAGCTGTTAGAGCTCATCGGAATTGGAGGAATGGGCACCGTATACAAAGCACTGGATAAAACTAATCAGCGCTTCGTCGCAATCAAAATATTGAAGCACGAACTTATTGAGGACCCTTCCATTCTAAAACGCTTTCAGCAGGAGGCGGCGTCGCTTCAGCATCTTTGTCACGAGAACGTGACGCGCGTTTACGCCCAGGGGCAGACGACATCTGCAGCACCATTCATTGTGATGGAACTGATCGAAGGCATAAGCCTCCTCGATTTACTGGAACAGCGAGGAAATTTGCCGATCAAAGAAGCAGTAACAATCTTCAAACAAACTTCCGAGGCGGTTGCATATGCTCATGCCAATGGAGTTGTGCACAGAGATTTAAAACCAAGCAACATAATGCTTATCAGCTCAGATACAGGATATGAAGTTCGAGTCGTTGACTTTGGCATATCGAAATTCTTGGGACCTCAGGGATCCGATGCGAGTACAAACAAGCTTACTCAAACCGGTGAGATATTTGGAAGTCCCGCATATATGAGCCCGGAGCAGTGCCTTGGTGAGAGGATCGATGAGCGCTCAGACATTTACTCGCTCGGTTGCATTATGTATGAAACTTTGACGGGCAAGAATCCTTACTTCTCCGAGAATCCGGTCAAGGCAATCGTCAATCATATGGAACTTGATGCAGAGCCGTTCGAGATAGAATTCAAACATCTGTGCATCCCCCACAAGCTTGAAAATATTGTATTGAAGTGCCTGCGTCAGCGGCCAGAATTGCGATACAAGTCGGCTGAACTATTAGTAAAACAACTCAGCCGCGCGGAAAGTGGCTTCGAGCTGCCTGCAGGACTCTTAAGGCGCTCAGTCGCCGCAGCAATAGACATCGTGTTCTTAGGAACAATTCTGTTGTCCTTATCCGCTCAATCGACTTATTCTGTGGTCTCTCCCCTATGGGTGTTGCATGTTTGCATTGCATTCATAGCTTACGTTGGACTGCTGGAATCTTCGCCATGGCAGTCAACGCCAGGGAAAAGACTCCTTGGGATTCGAGCCTGCGATGACAACGGCGAGCAACTTACCGTAGCGCAGTCTGCAGGAAGAGCCCTAGTGCTTGCGGCAGTGGTAGTCACTTCCGCGTCGATAAGTGATTTTGCCAAACTTATCGCTGCCTTCGCTCATCTCAACTTCGACTTCTATGGTCTCGACTACGCAGTTTTCTTCACAGGTCTGTTTGCACTGCTAATACCATTCGGCAAGCGACGCAATGTACTAAATAGAATTTTCGGACGAACGGTCAGGAAGAGAAGTCTCATAGATCAGACCACTGGTCCAAAACTCAAAGCATCACTAACACCGGCGCAACTAAGGGCAGTGACTCTCAGCGTGACACTACTAATGGTTCTTCCCTTGAGCAACCTCTTAGTGGAAAGCTTCGTGAGGTCGCAGCCGGGAATCAGCATGGTCACGTACTTCGTACCAAAGTCCGAAATTCCCTGGGGTAAGAAAATCGAACAGAAAGACTTCGAGGAGATCAAAATCATTGCCAATTTCCAACAGAAGCTAGCGATAGACTCGAGAAAAATGCTCGAGGGTCGCATAGCATCTCAAGCTATAAAAAAAGGAGCAGTGCTTCTCGACTATTACTTCTACGGACCCGACGACAGCGTCAAAGTAATCGTCGCCAAACACAACATTCCAAAAGGGGCGGAGATCTCAGCTAATGATCTGGAGGAAAAGGAGATTCTGATCCAAAACGCGCCGCCTGATTTAGAGAATATAGTTGAGACAAAGAACGACGCAATCGGCAAACATGCGCAAAAGCCAATCTTGAAAGGTGCGCTATTGAAAGAACCGGAAGTCGCAGATCCACCGAAACAACACTAGTTTACGTCCAGCACGCAGCACTTGAAGAGTCGACAAATTTTTTGCAGAACGGAAAAGGACGCATGAAAACATGCGTCCTTTGAAATGTGATGTGAGTCGCGAAATTAACGTTTCGAGAATTGGAACCGTTTTCTGGCTTTCTTACGACCGTATTTCTTACGTTCTTTCACGCGAGGATCGCGAGTAAGGTAGCCATCTGTACGGAGCGTACCGCGATTCTGAGGAGCTGCTTCACCGAGAGCTCGTGCGATACCATGTCTGATGGCACCCAGCTGACCGACGATGCCGCCACCATTGACGGTGACCAACACATCGAATCGACCGGTTGCATCAGCAGCTTTGAAAGGTTGCATGATCATGCGTTCAAGACCATGGCGACCACCAACGTAGTCTTCCATTGTTCTGCCGTTGATTTTGACGGTTCCGGTGCCTGGGACCAGGCGAACCCGCGCCGTGGCGCATTTTCTGCGACCGGTTCCATAGTATTGAATAACGCTTGTCATTCTATTAACTTCCTTTTCTCCGAATTCAGATAACAATTAGTGGCTGAGAGTGTAGGCTTTCGGCTGCTGAGCTTCATGTGGATGCTCGGTACCGGCATAAACTTTGAGCTTGGTGAATTGCTCGCGACCGAGCGTCGTGTGGGGCAGCATGCCCTTGACGGCGCGCTCGATGATTGCGGTCGGCTTGCGCTGACGCAATGATGCGAGTGTCTCGGATTTGAATCCTTGCGGATGGCCAGAGTGCCGATAATAAACTTTCTGCACTTCCTTTCGACCGCTGACTTTGATTTTTTCAGCATTGACGATGATGACAAAGTCACCACAGTCAACGTGGGGGGTAAATTCCGGTTTGAGCTTGCCGCGCAAGATATTGGTCACTTCAACGGCGAGGCGACCAAGGGTCTTGCCATCGGCATCGATAAGGTACCAATTTCTCTCAATTTCTGCGGGTTTGGCGCTATAGGTCTTCACGGGAGATCTCCTTAAGCCTTCTATTAGAAGGAATCTCGTTTTCAAACAATTTGTACTCTCGCGGATATCTTACCGAAGATAAGGTAAGTCCCCATGGGGGCGCGGTGGGTCCAGACAGGGCACGATCGCCGATGTCAAGAGCGCTTCCGACACAGTCCGACGTCTTCTTGCCGAGCCCAATCTCTGTCAGGGTACCGGCAATTATTCGCACCATATTGTACACGAAGTGATCCGCAGCTATCCAGAATTCCAGCTTTCCATCACCTAATTGCAATAATTCGGCACGTGTGACGGTGCATACGGTGCTCGACTTGTCCGCATTGGTCGACCGAAACGCGCTGAAATCATGTCGCCCCGAAAGCCGAGAAGCGCCGTCCTGCATGGATTTCACGTCCAAAGGATGCGGCATGAAATAGTGAGTATCTTTTAACAGAGCAGATCGTTGCGGACGGTTCAAAATTCGATACACATACTCACGTGAGACGGCGTTAAATCGGGAGTGGAAGTCGTTATCGACGACCTGCATATTCACGACAGCCAGATCATTTTTGATGATTCCGTTCAAACTCCAGGACAGTCGCCACAAATCGAGCTCCAACTCGTCAGGCCAATCCACATGTGCAACCTGTCCAGCCGCATGGACACCAGCATCCGTGCGACCGCTAAGATGAACCCTAAGTTCACGACGCGCAAATATCGCCAGAGCATCCTCGAGCTCGGACTGTACGGTCCGCACTCCCACTTGATACTGCGACCCGTGGAAGCGCTTTCCATCATATTCAATGAGAAGCGCAATTCTAGGCACACCTCATTATCGTGATACGACAAGGCGGTTTCAAGTCGCATAGATATTTTCGACGCTGTTGATATCGAAGCTCTTCGAAAAATTGCGGGGCTTCTTGTTCGGACGGAAGGATTTCGTCAACGTTGAAGCCGGTATAGCGATGGCGTCAGTTTGCCGTTCGCCTTACATACGGGCTCTATTCAGACTTGAGAATACCCATTTGATTAGCTCGCCAATGCTGTCGGCATCTCGACTGGGCGCAATCCCCGTAGCTCCGACAATAGGAACATTCCGGGAAGTCATAGTAAGTGACTTATCGCCTGTCCGATTGCGAATCTGCATCCTCGCATCAGTCCCTTGTTCATTAGTCACAGAGAAGCGAATATCTCTGGCACCAACGATCTCGTTAAGCGCGTTGGCTACATTGTGCATGGCGTTTGAATCTAACCTGAGCGCAGTCGAGACAACTTCGTTGAATGCAGGCACATTGCCCTTGCGTGCTGTAGCAAGCAATTCCGCCATGACCTTCGAGTCGCCTGCATCAAGTCTGGCCGACAACCCACTGATAAGCTTTTTGTCGGCGTGCTTGTCCAGGATCTCCCTGTCTTCATCCGCGAAGTATTCAGCCATTTTGTCTGCGCTGCCTGCGGTCTCGCGTCCAATCTTGTTCATTATTTCGGAAGCCGACAGCCCCAAGTCATCGGTCATGGGGCGATCAGTCGGTGAGAAGCAGATCATCGATCCGTCCTTCGCGGTTAGAACCATTTGTGGTCCCGACCGGTTCTCTGCGAAACGCACCCTCACGCCTGCCGGATAGAGCAAATAGTCAAGTTGCTTCGCGGCTCGCTCAAGGAGCGGCTTATGATTGCTAAACTCTTCGACCATTTTGTTGAAAGTGTCGACATCGCCGTTCAAGACAGCTTTTGCCATCCCTTTAACTGCCGTGTCAAAAAAGTTGCCATGGGAATGTGTAGGATATTTATCGACTCTGCTATTGATGACCGCTTCTGTACGAACGCGCTGACCTTCTAACAATTTGCTCTCATAGTCGGTCATAGGCTTTGCCGATGAACCATTAGGAAAAGTTCTCAGATTCGTGCAGCTGACTGACAAGCGCGCCAACTCGGACCGGGTTATCATTCCATCTTTCTTTTCCAGACCGTCGACCAATTCGAAATTGCCGAGTAGAACTTGCAAACCAAGCGGATCGAACGATCCAAATGGATCATCTTTGAGGCTTGTTTCCAGATCAGACTTTCTCATCCCATTCGGAGCAATCTTGTCGTATTCCTCAAGCCCAACAGACATGGCGCGTACTTTAAGTGGACGAGGATCGTCTGGAATTTTGTGATTCAGAAATGGCTTCCCATCCAGATAGCTGGCAAATTGCTCAACCCAGAGCCCACCGGGGAGGTCCGCAACGTCTGAGTTCTCGGGTTCTGGCGCTTCCGGGATTGAAAGCTTGCTGATCGATGCTTCCCCACATTTGCTATCAAATAATATAAAATTAGATATACCGTCATCCATCCCTCCATCAACCGCCGCTCTAGCCCCAGAGCGTAATCTGTCTGACATAAGCAATTCTCCTCGCTGCGGTCAAGCAATATCAAAAGCAATCTTGCTCGTCTTTCGTGACAGTTTGGTACCAGCCGGAGGTTCATGAGAGTACGCCGCCGCCGGCTCTTGGACCCAATGCAGGTCGAAACGCTTTGGTTAGTTTTCTTGGAGAAACGATCGTCAGCTGCTAAGCAAAAGGCACCGGCATCACTGCCGGTGCTTTCGAAGAGCATTGCTTTAGAGAACTAAACCAGTTGAATGATCGCCAGAGGCGCATTATCGCCGGTTCTGTCTCTGTACTTGATGATGCGAGTGTAACCACCCGGTCTCGTCAGGTAACGCGGAGCGACTTCGTCGCAGACTCTAGCCACCACTTCACGATCGTAAAGCTGGGCGCGAAGTTGGCGGCGAATGTGCACGCTGCGCGATACATCTTTGGCAGCAGCCGCATCGCCTTTTTTGGCTTTCTCATGCAATTGAGAGTAATCCTTGAGATAGCCCTGCTTTCCTTTGGTGATGAGCTTCTCAACATGAGGGCGCAAAGCTTTTGCCTTGGCCAGCGTGGTGATGATTTCATCATGGCGAAGCAGTTCTGTGGCTAGTGCTCTCAACACAGCATTGCGCTGGTCGGCTGGTCTTCCAAGTAGATGGCGTGCATTACGGTGACGCATAGCTCGTTTCCTTCTTTGTGGACATCCTCACGGATGGCCTCGTTGCAGTTACTTATCTTTTGGTGTGTCGGCAAGGGTCAAACCAAACTGACGCAATCTTTCGATTACTTCGTCGGCAGACTTCTTACCGAAGTTCTTGATGTTCATCAAATCGTCGTAGGTGAGCTTGAGCAGCTCGCCCAGGGAGTTGATGTTGGCGCGCTTCAAGCAGTTGTAAGCGCGTACCGAAAGTTCGAGCTCTTCGATAGAGATAGAAGAGTGCTTACCTTCCGTTTGTTGAGGCTGAGTTGTAGTTGGCACCATCGGCTTACCGGAGAGCTCAGCGATGGGCACGAGATGCTCGATGACCTGGCGGGCAGCCTGAGAAATAGCCTCCGTTGCATCGATCGCGCCGTTCGACCAGAGTTCGATGGTGAGCTTGTCATAGTCTGTCGATTCGCCGACGCGGGTAGGCTCGACAATGTAGCTCACCTTACGAACGGGCATGTAGACAGCATCGATCGGCAAAACATCAATAGCTTGCTTGTAGTGGCTGTGAGCATCTGCGGGCACATAACCACGACCGCGCTCTACTGTGATCTCAGCACGAATTCTGCCACCTTCGGCCAGCGAGCAAAGCTGCCAGTCGGGATTGATAATGGTGGCATCAGCGGGGCAGAAGATATCACGGCCGGTGACCGGACCGGGTCTTTCAACGTCGAGATGCAGGTACTGAGGATCAGCGCTGAAGGTCTTTACGACAAGACCTTTCAGGTTGAGCATGATGTCGATTACATCTTCAACGACACCAGGGACGGTGGTGAATTCGTGAGTGATACCATCGATACGGACGGCCGTCACGGCGGAGCCTTCGATGTGGGAAAGCAGAACACGTCTGAGCGCGTTGCCGAGCGTAGTTCCGTAGCCACGATCCAGGGGCTCGATTACGAACTTGCCGTAAATGGAGCCATCAGCATGGGTTTTGTTTTCCAGGCACTTGATTTTGATTGGCTCTCTCGGGCTGGTTTCGGGCACAAGACCGTAGTCCATGCTCGAGATGCCTGACATCCCGCTCATGCCGCCCATTCCCATGGAGGATGAAGACATGCCGCCCAAACCTTGATTCATGTACAGTCGATTGAAGTCGTTGTTCACAGTGATTCTTCCCAGTTGCTCTAAAGTACCAACTAATAGAACGTGTTTATCAAACTTACATACAGTGTCTGTAAAACCGTTAGAAACCGTCGGAGAGGTCGTTAAACCGCCCGTCTAAAACGAAACTTATCTCCTCGAATAATATTCGACGATGAGCGCTTCTTTGATGGTGCCATCAAGATCTTCGCGAGAAGGAGCATTGATGATCGAAGCTTTCAGATTGTCGAGATCGATACTCATCCAGTTGGGAGCAACCGGCGAAGGATTTGCTTCAATCAGCGCTTTAACCAGAGACTTGCTCTTCTCGGCGACCGAGATGACCTGACCTTGTTTGATGTGGTACGAAGGGGTATAGACTTTCGTGCCGTCTACGGTAAAGTGACCGTGAGCAATAAGTTGTCTGGCTTGTGGTCTGGAGGGCACCATGCCGCTCTTGTGCACGAGGTTGTCGAGTCTGCTTTCGCAGAGTTGAAGAATCTTCAGACCGGTGGGTACTTTCTTCTGTTGGCTCGCCGCTTTGTAGTATGCGGAGAACTGCTTTTCCAGAAGACCGTAGGTGCGACGCACTTTCTGTTTTTCTCTCAACTGCAAAGCATACTCAGAGTGTTTTTTGCGCGCTTGACCATGCTGACCCGGTCCATAGCGACGGCGCTCGATAGCGCACTTGGTGGTGTAGCATCGGCTGCCTTTCAAGAAGAGCTTAGTGCCTTCGTTTCGGCAGAGTTTGCAAACTGAATCCGTATATCTTGCCAACTTGCGATCTCCTAATAGTTCTAGTGTTGATGTCCTTTGCCGCGGAATCAAACTAAGATCAATCGACTGAACACAATAAGTCGACCGACCAGAAATAAAATGGAATTAGACGCGTCTGCGTTTGGGCGGACGGCATCCGTTATGTGGAATCGGGGTAACGTCCTTGATCAACGTGATTTCCAGTCCAGCCGCTTGCAATGCGCGGATGGCGGTCTCACGTCCGGCGCCGGGGCCTTTGACCAGGACTTCGACCTGGCGCATACCCTGGTCCATAGAGCGGCGTGCTACCGTGTCGGCTGCCTGTTGGGCGGCGAACGGCGTGCCTTTCTTGGCGCCTTTGAAACCTACGGTACCTGCGGAAGCCCAGGCGATAACCTGACCTTGCGGATCGGTAGACGAAATGATCGTATTATTGAAGGTGCTCTTGATGTGGACGACACCTTGCAATACGTATCGCTTCTCTTTCTTTTTGCCTCTGGCTTTCGGAGCTTTAGCTGCCATGGTTTGTCTCTTCTTTTCCTGTGTGTGAGACCTGTATAAGAGGTCGGGAACCAGTTCTGGATTTTATTAGAGATTGTCAGTAAACAGGTGAAATTTCGTTCGAATATTACCTGTTTCAGGCAATCCTTAAGGAAGTAATTAGATCCGGAGCTCGACAATAACTGCCGCACTCACGAAGCTTCACTTACTTGGTCGGGGCAATCTTCTTGTTGGCGACGGTGACGCGCTTACGTCCACGTCTCGTTCGGGCATTTGTCTTCGTGCGCTGACCGCGAGTCGGCAGGCCTCTTCTGTGGCGCTGACCGCGATAGCAGTTGATTTCAATAAGTCTCTTGACGTTGAGACCTTCCACGCGGCGAAGGTCCCCTTCAATCTGGTAGGTACCAGATTTTTCAACTTCTTCACGAATGCGGGATACTTCGTCGTCAGAGAGCTCATGCACTCTGCGAGTTACAGGAATTTCAAGCTTCTCGCAGATCGCTTCGCCTGATGTACGGCCAAGGCCGTGAATATAGGTGAGAGCGATGTGGATACGCTTATTCTTCGGTAAATCAACACCGGCTATACGGGCCATGAATCCTCCAGTTCAACTACCTTAGTCACTTTTCGAAAAATACTTAACGTGACAAGGCTTAACGCTTTGCGCGTTTGTCTAACAACTAACCTTGACGCTGCTTGTGCTTCGGGTTCTCGCAAATGACCGCTACGCGGCGTTTGCGGCGAATTACCTTGCACTTGTCGCACATTTTTTTAACTGATGCTCTTACTTTCATTTGATCCTGGCGCGTTAGCGCCACTCCAAAAAAGGAAATGCTACCTGCACGCAAAAGCCGTCAGCAGCTTGCTTTCATCTGAATGCAAACCGACACAGCCTGCGAAGAATACCTAATTGTACATTATTCTCTGATTCTGTAGGTGATGCGTCCGCGAGTCAGGTCGTAGGGTGTGAGCTCTACACGCACGCGATCGCCCGGAAGAATCTTAATAAAGTTTTTGCGAATTTTGCCAGAAATATGGGCAAGGACCTTATGTCCGTTGTCCAGTTCTACCCGAAACATGGCATTGGGCAAGGATTCCTTGATGGTTCCTTCAAATTCGATTACGCCTTGCTTGGCCACACAAAATCCTCGTTAGGACGCTTAGTAAGTATCTCCGGCTCACCTTCTGTGATCAAAATTGAATGCTCAAAATGTGCGGAAGGTTTGTAATCTTGCGTTACAACGGTCCACCCATCCTTCTTGGTGCGCACTCGTTCGCCCCCCAGATTGAACATGGGTTCGATCGCTATAACCATACCAGGTTTGAGCGTGACCTTACCACCGGATTGGGTTCTGTAGTTAAAAATGAACGGCTCTTCGTGCAAAACATAGCCGATACCGTGGCCGCCATACTCTTGCACGATACCGTATTGCTCGGATTTGCCCAGGTCCTCGATAGCACCACCGATGTCGTTGAGGCAGTTGCCAGCAAAACATTTGCGGATACCGGCATAAAGCGCTTCTTTTGTATCGGTCATCAATTTACGATTCACCGACGAGCAGTTGCCAACAGGGACGGTGACTGCAGTGTCAGCGATCAGGTCGAGCGTTTTGCCGTTCTCCTGCCGCTGGAAGGTCACGCCGATGTCGAGACTGAGCACGTCTCCGTCTTTGACGATGCGATCCTTACGCGGGATGCCGTGGACAACCTCTTCATTGATCGAAATACAAACGGTGGCAGGGAAGTTGCGGTAGCCCTTGAACGTCGGCACCGCGCCCTCTTCGCGAATCATCTTTTCGGCGATCGCGTCTATTTCCCAGGTACTCATCCCGGGGCTCGCTTTTTTAGCGATAGTCTCGAGCACATGCCCGGCTAACTTACCGGCTTTGCGGATAAGTTCAAAATCTACATCTTTAGTGACAATCATCGGTAACCTTAATCGAACAAACACCTGAGGCGTTCAATGCCTCACTGCGTATCAATGATACCCTGTCCGGTTTAGTTGCTAAACAGGTACTTTGAGCGTTTTGACAAGTCGATCAAAAACTTCTTCTGGCTCGCCTTCACCATCGACGGTTTTGACGATGCCTTGATTGCCGTAATACGTGATAAGCGGCTCGGTCTGCTCGGCATATGTAGTGAGTCTTTGCTTGACGACGTCAGGCTTGTCATCGGAGCGATGGACGAGTTCCGTTGCGCATTTGTCGCAGACACCAAGTTGTTTGGGTGCTTGAAACTTGACGTGATAAACAGCGTTACACTCTTTGTTAGGACAGGTGCGGCGCCCAGTAATGCGCTCGACCAGAAGGTCCTCTGAAGTATGCAGATTAATGACAACCGTGAGCGACTTGCTCAACTCGGTGAGCAATGTCGAAAGGCTTTCCGCTTGCGGAAGATTGCGAGGAAAGCCATCAAGGATAAATCCCTTGTCCATCTCAGGTTTGGAGAGGAACTCTCTGAACATGGCGATCAAAACATCGTCGGGAACCAGAATGCCTTTATCCATGAAAGACTTGGCAGCAACACCAGCTTTGGTGCCTTGCTTGACGGCCTCACGCAAAAGGTCGCCCGAAGAAAGGTGGGGCAGTCCCAGCTTCTCAGCCAATTTCTTGCATTGTGTGCCTTTACCGGCTCCAGGTGCTCCGAGGAACAAGATTTGCATTTCAATAACTCCTGATTACTCCGCTTTTTTGTCGCCACCGCCTGCCGATGGCTTGCGGAAGATACCGCGTGCCTGATAGCGAGCCGATAGCGCGTGCGTCTTGATCTGTCGTTGTGTGTCGATTGCGACGCCTACAAGGATGATAAGAGATGTACTGCCAAGCCCTTGCAGCGTCGATACTTGAGTGAATTGCTCGGCATGAATCGGGAAGATGGCGATGATTGCAATACAACTAGCACCGATAAAAACCAGACGACTCAAGGTTCCTTCCAGAAATTCAGCGGTTGGGCGACCTGGTCTGACTCCTTGAATAGCTCGTCCCTGTCGTCTCAAGTTTTCAGCCATATCTCGCGGCTGCAAAATAATCGAAGCATAGAAGTATGCGAAGAAGAGGATGAGCAGGAAGTAAACAAGCGAATGCTCCCAGCGGTAATAGACGAACATATTGCCGACTCCGGTGCCGACGACATTGAAGACCGATTGGACCCAATTGACTTGCATCATCTGCTCGATGCCTTTGCCGATTCCCGGAATGCTCGTAAGAAGCTCATAGATAGCGGTGCCCGGATCTTTACTGCGACCCTGACTGACGAATTGCATAACTGTGGTAGGGAACATCAATAGCGATGAAGCAAAGATGATCGCCATAACGCCCGACGGATTGATCGGCAGATAGAGATAGTCGTCCGGCGCCGCCACCTGAAAGACTTGCCGTCCGACATTTCGCCGGGCACCAAGCACCATAATTTTGCGGACACCTTGTTGCAAACAGACGATCAACGCGGCAAGAAGTAGAAAAACGGAGATCAACATAGCGACGCCCCAGATAGGCGTCTGCCCAGTCTGAACCGAATCGTAGGTGTTATGGACCATTGACGGCAAGCGCGCCACGATACCTAGGAAGATCAAGAGCGAGGCACCGTTGCCGACACCACGTTCGGTAATCACTTCACCTATCCACATTATAAAAATCGCCGAAGCGGTCATGATGATTGCTGATGTCATTACAAAGAGCGGGCCGGGCGTTATAACGACCGGTGGACTTTGAATCTTCATCAATACATTTGATAGCATCACCGACTGTAGTATCGAAATCGCGACAGCAAATACGCGAGTGTACTGCTGCAGTTTTTTCCTACCCTGCTCGCCCTGATTTTTCTGCAGGTCCTCGAGCTGAGGAATGACAGCGGTCATGAGCTGCAGAATAATTGAGGCCGTAATGTACGGTCCAATACCGAGCGAGAAAATCGAAAGCTTGTTAAGGGCACCGCCGGTGAAGAGGTCGACCATGCCGAGCAGACTCTGAGCGTACTCGGGATGCTTAAGGAAAGCGTGCGAATCGACTCCAGGAAGCGGGATATGAACACCTGCTCGATAGAGCAAAATCATACCGAGCGTGAAAAATATCTTCTCCTTCAAGCCTGCGGCAGAAAGCATTTTGAAGAGATCTTCCGGCCCGCCTATTGCGGCTCCACGCTTGGGAGTGTTCAACGCTCAATCCTCCTTGGGTCTTAGCGCATCGCTAATCTGACAGCGACATAATTTCCAGTACAAAAAGGAAAATATGCCCGATAGCACTCCATCATATAAGAGGAATCAGGGCATATTTCCGGAAAGAATTAAACCTTAACTATCTTTACGCGCGCGTTTTTCTTTCGGCTGCGGTGGTTGTTGCTCGATGAAGCCATGTGGCTTTCGTCCACGTTTTCTGGGCTTCGGCTGAATTACTTCGTAGCTACCGCCGGCTTGAGTGATTTTGTCGATCGCGCCCTGCGAAAAGTGGTGCGCTTTCACCTTGAGAGCAACCTTCAATTCACCTTGACCAAGAATGCGCAGCGACTGAGTGACTCTACGCAATATCTTGTGCTCGACCAGAGACTCCGGTGTGATCTCTGTATTGGCAGGCAGATGGTTGAGAGCACCTAGGTTGATAGGAACCCACTCGCGTCTCGGCACTTGATAGAAGTTGTGAATTTTCGGAAGACGTCTGAACAAAGGAGTCTGACCGCCTTCGAATCCGAATCGAGTCGATTCGCCGGAACGCTGGCCCTGACCGTTATGTCCACGGGTCGAAGTTTTGCCGTGACCGGAAGAACGGCCGCGACCAACAATTTTTTTCTTATGGCGAGCGCCCTCTGGCGGAGCCAATTCATTGAGTTTCATCTCTTCTCCTTTTGCCTTGCGCCGATGCCCTGCATCGACTCGGCGGTTGAAGCGCTGTTATTTAGCAGCCGCTTTTTCTTTTTGGGCACATTCAAATCTGGCTTTGCGGGTGATCTTGCCGGTTGTTGCGCCGGCTTCGGCTTCCGTTACCGTGACCAGGTGATGAACTTTGTCGATCATTCCTCTAATCGTTGGCGAGTCAGCCCTGACGACGGCGCTGCCGTACTTGCGAAGGCCAAGCGCCTGAAGCACTTTCAACTGGGTCTCTTTCTTGCCGACCTTTCCGGCGGTCAAGGTGATCTTTAACATGGGGCTAACTCCAAACTATGATGCTGGTGACGCTCTTCTTAGTTGAGCATTTGTTGGACGGTAATGCCTCTGAGGCGTGCCGACTGCTCGAAAGTTCTCAGTTCGGACAAACCGTTGATGGTGGCACGTGCCACGTTGAGTGGCGAACGCGATCCGAGGGACTTGGACAATACGTCGCCGATACCTGCCAGTTCCAAAACGGCGCGGCTGGCACCACCGGCGATGACGCCTGTGCCCTTAGCTGCCGGCTTGAGAAGAACACGGCTGGAACCTTGCTTTCCGACGATTTCGTGAGGAAGTGTAGCGCCGATCAAAGGCACGGTGATGAGCGACTTACGCGCATCAGCAACGCCCTTTTGAATAGCCATGATAACTTCAGATGCCTTGCCGATACCGATACCGACTTGACCCTTGCTGTTACCGACGGCTACGACGGCACGGAAGCTGAGCTTTTTACCGCCCTTTACGACTTTGGTGACGCGGCGTACTTGAATGATCTTCTCTTCCCATTCAGACTGCTCGCGATCGCGTTTTGTGTCGTCTTGCGAACGGTTTTTCTCGCGACTGGAAGTTCTACGTCCACGCTTGGCGCCATCCTGGGCGACCTCTTCGGGTGGTGTGTGACTAGTCTTATGCTCTTTTTCCATTTGGAAAACCTCTTACTCCTTAAAACTCAAGTCCAGCTTCACGCGCGCCTTCTGCCACGGCCGCGATGCGACCATGATAGATATAACCGCCGCGATCGAAGACGACCGCCTTAATACCTTTTTCCATCGCACGTTTGGCGATGAGCTCTCCAACTGTTTTAGCCGAGTCTTTATTCCAGGGCTTGTCTACCTTGGCTCTCAATTCCGGATCGAGCGTGCTGGCACAAGCAAGCGTCGTCGAGCTGGAATCATCAACCAATTGAGCATAGATGTGCTTATTGGAACGGTACACACAGAGCCGGGGACGCTCGGTTTGACCCCACAGAGAGCGGCGAATGCGTTGATGCCTCTTCACTCTCGTCTCTTTTCTATTGGGCTTCGTAATCATCTCTAGTTCCTCGGATCAACTGGATCAACCGATCAATACTTATTTCGCACCAGCAGCCTTGCCGGCTTTCTTTCTGATGACTTCGCCTTCGTACTTCACACCCTTGCCTTTGTAGACTTCAGGTGGACGCTTGCCTCTGACGAATGAGGCGAAATCGCCGAGCTCTTGCTTGTCGACACCGGTAATGGTGATGACGTTGCCTTTGCCGACCTCTACGGTGATGTCTTTGGGAATCTCGATTTCGACAGGGTGCGAGTAGCCCAACTGCATCGTCAGTTTTTTGCCTTCGACAACGGCTCTGTAACCGACGCCAATCACTTCTAGCTTTCTGGTGAACCATTCCGACAAGCCCGTCACCATGTTGGCGAGGAGTGTGCGGCTCAGGCCGTGCAGTCCACGGGTCAAACGATCTTCATTGCGGCGCAGCACATAAATGACATCGTCTTCTCTTTTGAACTCGATTTCTGGTCTGAAGGTCCTTGTGCGTTCACCTTTGGGTCCTTTGACCTTGATGTCGAGACCGTTGATATCGACAGTCACGCCTTGGGGTACTTTGATTGGAGCTTTGCCTATACGAGACATGGTTTCTACCTTTTTACCTTTGCTTGATTTAGCCTGGGCCAATCGCTACCAAACCTGGCCTACAATTTCGCCACCAATATTGCCTTTTCTGGCCTGGCGATCTGTCATGACACCACGGCTGGTGGACATAATAGAGATGCCCAGTCCGCCAAATACGCGGGGCACTCTCTTGGAGGGGCGATAAAGGCGCAAGCCGGGACGGCTGACGCGCTTGATGCCTTGAATAACTTGCTCGCCTTTCGGTCCATACTTCAAGACGATACGCATCTTCTGAACGGGAGTGCCGAGATCTTTCGTTTCAAACGAAGTGATGAAGCCTTCATCACGAAGCAGCTTGGCGATTGCCACTTTCTGCTTGGAGGCGGGCATCTCCACTACAGGGGCCTGCACGCGGCAAGCATTCCTGATGCGTGTGAACATGTCG